>NZ_CP145335.1:1200000-1574166 GCF_049568105.1 Salinisphaera sp. SPP-AMP-43 | reverse complement strand
CCCCGAGCAGTGCTCCGGCCCGTCGGACCTGAGCGCGTAGCTCGCGGTCGGCCTCGGTCAGATCGGCCTGGCCGGCGGCCGGATGCTTTTCATTGATCGCTGGGTTCATCGGTGTCGTTACCTGAACTCGTTCGTACCTGTCCCCGATCATAGCAAGCCCGACCATCGATGCTGGACCGTGGGTGTCGGGCACATCGATCGACCCCGGTCTTGGCCCGGGTGCGCAAACGCGCGTGTTAGGTCGAGCCTCGAGCGGCTGGAGCCGAGCCAGCCGACAGACAACGCGTGCATTGTCGCGCTACAGCCTCTAACCTTGGCCGGATGCCGAAGCCGATGAACTTCTGCCCGAACTGCGGCGCCCCTATAGAATTCGCCGTACCCGATGGCGATGACCGCAAGCGCAATATCTGTAGCGCGACCGGCGAGATCTTCTACGACAATCCGCGCAATGTCGTGGGTACCATCGTCGAGCGCGAAGGCCGCATTCTAATGTGCCGACGGGCGATCGAGCCGCGTCTGGATTTCTGGACCCTGCCGGCCGGCTTTCTCGAACTGGGCGAAACCAGCGACCAGGGTGCGGCCCGCGAAACCTTCGAAGAAGCCGGGGTGACCGTGGACAATCCACGGCTGTTCAGCCTGATCGATGTGACCCACATCGGCCAGGTGCATATTTTCTTCATCGCGGACATGCACGACGATCACTATGCCCCCGGTCCGGAAAGCGCCGAGGTCCGTTTTGTCGGCGAACACGAGATCGACTGGCCGCAACTGGCTTTTCCCAGTATCCACCGCGCGCTGTCGCAGTATTTTGCGGATCGCGCGGCCGGCCGGTTCTCGGTGCATGTGGAATCGCTGGCCGCCGACGACTGGAAAGCCATGCGCTTGGACCGCGAACCTAGAGTTTGAAGGTAGCTGCGCCGCACGGCCGCGGGCACTGGTAAACTAGCGCCCTTTCCGATTTCCGCCTTTATCATCAAGCGACGAGGCTGACCATGACCTTCGTTGTCACCGAAAACTGCATCAAGTGCAAATACACCGACTGCGTCGAAGTCTGTCCGGTGGATTGCTTCCATGAAGGCCCGAATTTTCTGGCCATCGACCCCGAGGAATGCATCGACTGCACACTCTGCGAACCGGAATGCCCGGTCGAAGCCATCGTCTCCGAGGACGATCTGCCCGAGGATCAGGCCGACTTTCTACAGCTCAACGCTGAGCTGGCCGCGAAATGGCCGGTCATCACCGAGGTCAAAAAACCGCCCGAGGATGCCGACGAATGGGCGGACAAGCCGAACAAGCGCGAGCTGCTTGAAGAATGATCGCCGAGCTCATGCCCAGTAGTTGTCAGCCGGCGGATCCATGCCGGCCGACCGCGCTGGGCTCGGCGAGCAGCATATCGACATAGGCCATCGCGCATAGATCGGCCGGGTCGATCGCCAGTTCGCGCATTAGGGACTTGGCTTCGGCCTGGCCGTCGGCGAGCGTGTCGCCATCGGCCAGCACCACCTCCAGTTCCATATAATCGCCGAGTCCTGCCACTCGGTCGATATGGATCCGCGTGCGTCCGGCTTGATACAGCCAGCGCGCCTTGACCACCCGGGCGAGTTCGCCCAGTGCACGGGTCAAGGTGGCGCGTAGCGCCGCGGGATCGTCGGTGGGGCTGCGCTCGTAGTCGCACAGACTGGGCTCGGTCGTGTCTGGGCGCGCATAGGCGATCAACTCGCCAGTAGCGTCGCCGAAATCGCGTAGCTTCAAGCGTCCGTGACCGCAGTGAAAGAAAGTATCGTCTTGGCGCAGCTCGGCCACCGCCGGCCCGGCGACGGCCTCGACACGATCGACCAGCGTGGCCCGATCTGCCACGCGCGCCTTGATTTCGATATTGCGTGCCATGCGTCTAGCCGCGCGGATGATGGTCGGCATGCAGCGCCTTCAGGCGTGCCCGCGCGACATGGGTATAGATCTGGGTGGTCGATAGATCGGCATGGCCGAGCAGCATCTGTACGGCGCGCAGATCGGCGCCGTGGTTGATCAGATGGGTGGCAAAGGCATGCCGCAGCCCATGCGGCGAGATCGGCGTCGCGATGCCTGCGGTCGTGGCATGCGCACGGATCCGGTGCCAGACGTTCTGGCGGGTCATGCCACCGCCGCGCGCGGTGACGAACAACGCATCGGAGACCGCCACACCGAGCAGCGCCGCCCGGGCGCCAGCCAGATAGCGCTGCAGCCAATCGATCGCGGCCTCGCCCAGCGGCACCAGGCGTTCGCGCCCGCCCTTGCCGGTCACCCGGATCACGCCCTGGCGGGTGTTGACCTGGGCCCGGGTCGCGCTGACCAGTTCGGACACACGCAGCCCCGCGGCATACATAAGCTCCAGCATCGCCCGGTCACGCAGACCCAGATCAGTCGTGGTATCGGGGGCGGTCAGCAGCGCTTCGACATCGGCCTCGCTCAAGGTCTTGGGCAGACGCTGCCCCTGGGCGGGCATGTCGATCAGCGCCGTCGGATCAGCATCGATGACGCCGGCGCGCTTCTGATAGCGATAGAACTGGCGCAGGCTCGACAACAACCGTGCGGCGCTGCGTGGACTCGAATCAGGCGTATGTCGGGCGGCCAGATAGCTTTGTATGTCGGCGGCCGTTGCAACCAGCAGCCCGCCGCGGGCCTCCTGCCAGCCAGCGAACCGAGCCAGGTCATTGCGATAGGCACCGAGCGTGGCATCGGCCAGCCCGCGTTCGGCCCAGAGGCCATCCAGAAAACGCTCGATGAGCGCGGCGGTCTCGGATTTCAGGGCGTCGATCGCTGCCATGTCGCGAGCGTATAATCCGCGACATCATTTCGCCAGCCCCCGTCTCCTATGGCCGACGACACCGTGCTCGCCTCCAGCCCGCGTGAACGCTACGAAGCTGATCTTGAACAGGCGGATTTTCAGCGTGATCCGGCCCAGGAGCAGGCGGTCGATGCGCTGCAATCGATCCACGAACGCCTGCTCGACAACCCCACCACCAACGGCGGCCTGCTGGGACGCAAGAAAAAACGCCCGCAGGTCAAAGGCCTATATCTCTGGGGTGGCGTGGGCCGCGGCAAGACTTATCTGATGGACTGTTTCTTCGATACCCTGCCGTTCGAGGAAAAGACCCGGCTGCATTTCCATCGGTTCATGCAAAAAGTGCATGAGGCGCGCAAGCGCTATACCAATCAGCGCGATCCGTTGAAAAAGATCGCCGCAGAATGGGCGTCCGACCGGGTACTGTGTTTCGACGAGTTCTTCGTCTCGGATATCGCCGATGCGATGATCCTGTCGCGCCTGACCGAGGAGCTGTTCGAACGCAATGTCACCCTGGTGGCCACTTCAAACGTCGATCCGGACGATCTGTACAAGGACGGGCTCAAGCGCGACCGCTTCTTGCCAGCCATCGAGCGCCTCAAGAACAACTGCCAAATCATGCACTTGGCCGACGGCACGGATTTCCGGCTGGACCATATCGGCCAGGCCGATACCTACCAGACCCCGCCCGGGCCAGAGGCCGACGCCGTGCTGGCCCAGTATTTCGACCGGCTAGCCACCGGCCAGGTCACCGAGGCTGGCAACGTCAAGATCCTGGGCCGCAAGATCCCGACCCGGCGGCGTGCCGATGCGATCGCCTGGTTCGATTTCGACACCCTGTGCCGTACGTCGCGTTCGGCCAACGACTATATCGAGCTGGCGCGTGAGTTCAGCGTAATCATGCTCTCGGACGTGCCGGTATTCGGCGATTCCGACGACAGCGCGGCGCGCCGTTTCATCAACGCGATCGATGAGTTCTACGATCGACGAGTCAATCTGTTCGTGACCGCCGAGGCTCGGCCTGACGATCTGTATGCCGGCAGCGAACTGGCCTTCGAGTTCGAACGCACGGCTAGCCGTCTGCATGAGATGAGTACCGATGAGTACATCGGCCAAGCCCACCGTGCCTAGGCACGATTGATACAAGGCGCGGCCACGATTCGGCGTGCGTTGAGCCGTCGCGGCCTCCGGCTCGGCGTTCTGATGGACGACCACGATCCGCCGCGTCTTGGTCGCCATCGAGGCGCGTCAAGGCATCGCCCGGATAAACGCAGGCCGCGAGTACCGATCGTGCTTGCCCGGCTAGCCCACAGCCCACGGGGCTGCAGGCGAACGACCACGGCGCCAGGATCTGCGGATTACCAACCCGCGACCGCCGGACGCTGGACATACGTCGTCGCGGCTGCTTCATCGCTCTGATGAAACGGCTGCGGATCGTAGGCTTGTGAAGCGTCAGCATCGATTCGCGCTAGGCGCCGGCCGACCCGCGCGTCACGACTTCACCCACCACGCGATCCTCGCCCCCGATGATGGTCCGACCTGTATGGTCTGATCTGGCAATGCGCGATCGATTCCTAGTATGGTCTAAGCGTGATCGTCGCCGTCTGCGGGTGATCGCCCGAACCGGTTGCTGGACGCGCCCTATTCGGGAGCGCGGGTCAGCATCGAACTGACAGCAGCTTGGTCTGCAGAGCAGATACATCGCCCAGGCGCCGGTTTAGGCCTGCCGATGCTATCCATGCCGAGTCAGCTACCGGCTTTCGGATGGTTCTGACACCTGACCCGGCACTCGCCTCGCGCTGCTGCACAACAGCAGGCCGCGCACAACCGCCTCAGGGCCATCGCCGGTCGGTATCGGGCCCGCTGGCCGCGTGAATTGCACCCAGCTGTCGACGGCTGCCGCAGCGGCCATCCCTCAGAGGCCAAAGCCCGATCCTTGCCCCGGGTGATGTCTTGCCATTGGCCCATGCCTGCTCTTTCCCAATCGCTCTGCCCTTGCGCGAGGTTGCGAGCGGCCCGAGCATTGCATGCGCCGAA
Organism: Salinisphaera sp. SPP-AMP-43; assembly: GCF_049568105.1. GTDB lineage: Bacteria > Pseudomonadota > Gammaproteobacteria > Nevskiales > Salinisphaeraceae > Salinisphaera. The sequence goes on along the minus strand of NZ_CP145335.1, from coordinate 1,569,308 downwards.
AGCCGCGTAGACGCGTATCGGCCGATCCCGCCAACCTCGCCCGATCAGAATGTCGCGATAAGGAATAACCGCTATGCAGTCGACAATGATGCAACGGCCGCTACTGCTGGATGAACTGCTGGAACGCGCGGCGACCGAGTTCGGCGATATCGAGATCGTCAGCCAACGTCCGGATAAGTCCTGCCATCGCTATACCTATGCTGATATGGCCGCCCGAGCCAAACGCCTGGCCAGCGCCTTGAGCGAACTCGGCGTGGGCCATGGCGAGCGCGTCGCCACGCTGTGCTGGAACCACTATGCCCATCTGGAAGCCTATTTCGGCATCCCAGCGATGGGCGGCGTCTGCCACATGGTCAATATCCGCCTGGCTGCCGACGATATTGCCTGGATCATCAACCATGCCGAAGACCAGGTGCTGATCGTCGACGACGTGCTGCTCGGGCTATACGAACAGATCGCGGACCAGATCGACGTCAAGCAAGTGATCGTCGTGCCCCTGACCGGCGAGCGTGTGGCCGCGCCGCTGGTGGATTACGAAGATGTCCTAAGCCGTGGTTCGCCGGCGTTCGTCTATCCCGATAAGGACGAAAATGATGCCTGTGGCATGTGCTATACCTCGGGCACGACCGGCCGCCCCAAGGGCGTGACCTATTCGCATCGCTCGACCGTATTGCATGCCCTGACCAGTGCTTTGCCGGATACGCTCGACCTATCGTTCAACGACAGCGTGTTGCCGGTGGTGCCGATGTTCCATGTTAATGCTTGGGGCCTGCCCTACTCGGCGGCTCTGGTCGGTGCAAAACAGGTGTTCCCCGGCCCACACTTGGATGCCGAAAGCCTGCTGGATCTGTACGTGGCCGAAAACGTCACCGTGACCGCAGGCGTGCCGACCATCTGGATGGGCATTCTGCAGGCGCTGGATGCCGAACCCGATCGCTGGCCGCTAGCTACCGAACTACGCATGACGGTCGGCGGCTCGGCTGCACCCGAGTCGATGATCCGCCACTTCGATGCCCACGGCCTGACCGTGATCCAGGCCTGGGGCATGACCGAGACCTCGCCAATGGGCACCTCCGGCCGGCTGAAACCTGCCGTGCAGGCGATGGATGAGGACGCACGCTATGCCCGCCGAGCAACCGTGGGCACGACCGTGCCCTTGACCCAGATTCGGATCGTCGATGCCGAAGGCGAACCGTTGCCCCGTGATGGCGTAACGATGGGCGAGTTGCAGATCCGCGGACACTGGATTGCCGGCAGCTATTACCGCACCGACAACGAGACCGACAAATTTACCGCCGATGGTTGGCTACGCAGTGGCGATATCGCGACCATCGACGAATACGGCTATATCGACATCACCGACCGCAGCAAGGATGTGATCAAGTCCGGCGGCGAATGGATCTCGTCAGTACATCTGGAAAACGAACTCATGGCCCATCCGGAGGTTGTCGAGGCAGCCGTCGTGGCGCGCGCCGACGAACGCTGGGGCGAACGGCCGCTGGCCGCGGTCGTGCGCCAACCAGGCGCGACCTGCGATGCCGATACCCTGCGCGAGTTTCTGCTGGCGCGGGTGCCGAAATGGATGGTGCCCGAGGATTTCGTCTGGCTCGATGCATTACCCAAGACCTCGACCGGCAAATTCAGCAAGCGCGATCTGCGCGGCCAACTCGCCAAGCACGAGCCGAATACATCCTAGGCGCAGTCGGCCTCGCGGCGCTTGCGCGGCCACCGATCGGCCCTGCGGATCGCGGGCTGCAAGCTGTGCTGCTCGCGCCAAGCACAGCGAAGCCAGATACGTGGCACGATGCGCCATGCTCGATATCCGGCCAGTGTTGGGTTGCTTGGTCTTGCCGAACCTGGCTTGATGCTGCACCTATACAGCCGCGCACGGCAGCCGGGATTCCTGATTCGATCGGGCCTTGACGACAGTCCTGGCCCACTCTCCGAGCTACGCCTATTCACCTTGCAGACAGGCATGAAACGCAAGCCTTGCCTGGGTTATCCCGACGCTCGAGGCACAGCCCTGTCCTATGCAAACCGTCGTTCACTGCTATGCGCGGCAAAAGCCTAGGCTACGCTCGAGCACTCGGGCCCGTGGTATGCCGGATTGTCGTATGCCCGGCATTTATCGATACACTGAACAGGCCCGGAGGCCTATCTTCCGCGGCCGTTGTTTGCATTTGACACTTCGGGTGAAGTCTTGCCGCGCCTGACTACGGTTATCGTTTCGCTGCTGATCGCGGCCCTGTTGTATTTCACGCTGGTTGCCGGCATCGACGGCGCCCGTACCTGGGCGGCCATGCAGCGGCTCGACTGGCTCGGCTGGATGGCGATCTGCGGGCTATCGCTATTTAACTACGCGCTGCGGTTTCTGCGCTGGCACGGTTATTTACGCTGGCTTGGGCATCGGCTGCCCCTAATTCGGCATGCGCTGATTTATGTCTCTGGCTTTGCGCTGACGACAACCCCGGGCAAAGCCGGCGAAGGCGTTCGTGCGGTGTATCTGGCGCGTCGCAACGTGCCCTATGCTCATACCGTGGCCGCCCTGTTCGCCGAACGACTGTTGGATCTGCTGTCGATCCTGGTGTTGTCGCTGCTGGCGGTGCTGTCGTTCACCGGCTATGTCTATTGGATCGCCGCGCCGCTGGCGGTCATCGTCGGCCTGTTGGCGATCATGCATAACCGAACTCTGCTCAAGGCCGCACAGAAACGCGTCGAGCAGCCCCAAAACCTGGTCGGCCGGGTACTGCAGGTCGCTGTGCATGCCTGGGAACGTGCCTTCGTGCTGCTTTCATGGAAGCCGCTGGTCAGTGGCCTGGCGATCGGCTGCGTGGCCTGGGCTGCCGAAGGTGTTTCCGTATATCTGATCGCCGAACGGCTCGGGCTGGATGTCGCGCTGACGCTGGCGATCGGCATTTATGCCACCAGCATGCTGATCGGTGCGCTGTCGTTTCTGCCTGGCGGCCTGGGCAGCACCGAGGCTGCGATGACGCTGCTACTCAAACTCTCGGGCGTAGCCGCAGGGGCGGCACTCAGCGTGACCCTGATCGCGCGCATCGCAACGCTCTGGCTGGCCGTGGTTCTAGGCCTGATTTGTCTGGGCGGTCTGGAACTGGAACGCCGCCGCCAACCACAATCTGATACACAACAAGGGCATATCACATGAACGATGAGCGCGACGTCGCACTCGTTGTGGACCTCGACGGCACTCTCGTCCATACCGACCTCCTGATCGAATCGGCATTCGTGCTGGTCCGCGAGCAGCCCCACAAGCTGCTCCGGATGCCGGGCTGGTATCGGCACGGCAAGGCCACGCTGAAAAGCGAAATCGCCTCGCGCGCCGATCTGGATGTCGAACATCTGCCCTACAACCACGAACTCTTAGATTATCTGGGCGCCGAAAAGCGACGCGGCCGGCGAATCATACTGGCAACGGCGGCCAACCAGCGCTATGCCCATCAGGTCGCCGAACATCTGAATCTGTTCGACGACGTGCTGGCCAGCGACAACCAGATCAATCTGTCGGGCCAGAACAAGCTCGATGCAATCCGTGAATTGCTGGGCGACACGCCGTTTGACTATGCCGCCGACCACGACAAGGACCGACCGATCTGGGCCGGCTCCCGCCAGTCGGTGCTGGTCAGCGCAAGCCCGGGCACCGATCGCTGGGCCAGCAGCCAGACTACGGTCGGGCATCGCATTCCGCGCCAGCCGGGCGGCCTGCGAACCTGGGTCAAGGCGATGCGCCTGTATCAGTGGTCGAAAAACATCCTGATTTTCGTGCCGTTGCTGGCCAGCCACGAACTGCTGGATGGCTCCAAGGTATTGGCCGCCTGTATGGCGTTTCTAGCCTACGGGGCACTGGCTTCCAGCGTCTACCTGCTCAACGATCTGCTCGACCTGGGCGACGACCGACGGCATCCGAACAAGCGCCGGCGCCCGTTCGCCAGCGGCACGCTGCCGGTTGCCCAGGGCGTGCTGGCGATCCCGATCCTGATTCTGATCGCGGTCGTGATCGCGCTGTTCCTGCCGCCGCTGTTCGGTACCGTACTGGCCATCTACTACATCGCCACCCTGGCTTATTCGATGGGCCTGAAACGGCTGGCGCTGGTCGATGTGCTCACCCTGGCCGGGCTGTATACCCTGCGCCTGATCGCCGGCGGTGCCGCGACCGGCATCCCGCTGTCGTTCTGGCTGCTGGCACTTTCGATGTCGCTGTTTCTGAGCCTAGCGATGGCCAAGCGCTGTGCCGAGCTGTTTCTGATGCAAAGCGGTGAATCCAGCGCCGGTGGGCGAGGCTATGCCAGCAGCGATCTCGATGCCCTACGCAGCCTCGGCACGGCGGCAGGCTATACGAGCGTGGTCATTCTGGCGCTGTACATCAACAGCCCGGATGTCACGCGGTATTACAGCCACCCCAACTGGATCTGGCTGCTGTGTCCGGTCGTGCTGTATTGGATCAGCCGAATCTGGCTGGTCACGATGCGTGGCCAGATGAGCGACGATCCGATCGTATTCGCTGCCCGTGATAACGGCAGTCGTGTGTGTATGGTCATGGGCGCCTTGATCATGATCGCCGCGCTATGACTGCAGCGCCCAGCCATCCCTCCTGGGGCCGACTGCCGACCAGCACGCCGGCCCAAGTCATCCGCCCGACCAGCGGGCGTGCGCCGTTGCCAGCTGACGCCGAGCACGCCATGCTGCCTTACGGCAACGGCCGCAGCTACGGCGATTCACCGCTCAACAACGATGGGCTGCTGGTGGATACCCGCAGCCTGGATCATCTGTTGGCCTTCGATGTCGAGCACGGCGTGCTCGAATGCGAGCCCGGCGTGCTGCTGGCCGATATCCTGCGTATCGCCGTACCGCAGGGTTGGTTCGTGCCGGTCACCCCCGGTACCCAGTACGTGACCGTCGGCGGCGCCATCGCCAACGACGTACACGGCAAGAATCATCATGTCGCCGGCAGCTTCGGCCGGCACGTGTTGGATTTCGATATCACCACCAGCGACGGCCTCACCCGCACTTGCAGCCGACAGTCCAACCCGAAACTGTTTGCCGCGACCATCGGCGGCCTCGGCTTGACTGGGCTGATCACCCGCATACGTTTCTGCTTAAAGCGTATCGGCGGCCCGTTCATGGATGTCGACACCCACCGCTTCGATAATTTGGCGCGCTTTTTCGAGTTGTCCGAAGCGTCGGAGAGCGACTACGAATACACCGTTGCCTGGGTCGATTGCAGCGCCCGCGGCGCGCGTCTCGGCCGCGGCTGGTTCATGCGCGCCAATCATGCGCCGGCTATGGGCCAGCCGAATACGGCAGGCCCCAAACCGGGCCCGAATTTCGCGCTTACGCCGCCGTTTTCGTTGATGAACCGGGCCACGCTGACGCCGCTCAACACTCTGTATTTCCACCGTAAACGCCGCCAGCGGTTCCGGGCGTTGCAGCATTACCAGCCCTATTTCTATCCGCTGGACGGCATCCGTAACTGGAACCGGGCCTATGGGCCACGCGGTTTTTTCCAGTATCAATGCGTGGTGCCCCCAGGCGATGCCCAGGCTGCGATCGCCGAACTGCTCGAACGCATCGCCGCCGCGGATGCCGGTTCGTTTCTATCCGTGCTCAAAGTGTTCGGCGATGTGCCCTCGCCCGGCATGCTGTCGTTTCCGCGGCCCGGCGCGACCCTGGCGCTGGATTTTCCCAATCGCGGCGAGGCGACCCGCCGGCTGCTGGACTCGCTCGATGAAGTGGTCATGGCCGCCGGGGGCGCGGTCTATCCCGCCAAGGACGCGCGCATGTCGGCCGCGGCCTTCCAACAATATTTTCCCCGGTGGCCAGAGTTTTCCGAATACGTCGACCCGGCGTTTTCCTCGAACTTCTGGCGCCGCGTAATGGGGGACAAGCAATGAACCGAATTTTGATCGTAGGCGCGACCTCGGCGATCGCCGAAGCCGCAGCCCGTCGTTTTGCCGAACGCGGCGATGCCCTGTTTCTGGTTGCCCGCAGCCACGACAAGCTCGATCCGGTCGCCAGCGATCTATCGGTACGCGGTGCTGCCCATGCCACGCCCTATGCCATGGACGCCGACGATTTCGAGGCCCACGGCCCGATGCTGGATGCCGCCATGGCCGACCTCGGTGGCATCGATGCGGTGCTGATCGCCTACGGCACCCTGCCCGACCAGGCCGAATGCGCCGCCGATCCGAAGGCTGCCGTGGCCGCTTGGCAAACCAATGCACTGAGCGTGATCGCGCTGGTCACCGATCTGGCTAATCGGATGGAAGCCCAAGGCTCAGGCTTGATCGCGGTGATTTCCTCGGTGGCTGGCGATCGCGGCCGGGCCAGCAATTATGTCTATGGCAGCGCCAAGGCCGGCGTCAACGCCTTTCTCGACGGCCTACGCCACCGGTTGCACGGCTCGGGCGTCAAGGTGCTCACGATCCGCCCAGGGCTGGTCGATACGCCGATGACCGCCGATATCCCCAAGGGGCCTCTGTTCGCCAGCGCCGACAAGGTCGGCGGCGATATCTACAAGGCTATGGACAAGCCCAAGGATGTCCTCTACACGCCGGGCGTATGGCGCTACATCATGGCCATCATCCGATCCGTGCCGCGATCGATTTTCCACCGTACCCAGCTATGACACGGGCCGGCCGTGCCCCGGGCCTTGGCCGTGATCGCTGGGCGATCGGCGGGCTGGTCGCGGCCTATATCTTGAGTCGCGCGCTGGCCTATATGGCCGGCGTGCGTTTCGACCTGGCGCCAATGGCGACCTCCTGGCAGATTCTCGACCCGGTGCTGCTGCGCCACGATCTGCTCGAAAGTCTGTTCTACATGCCGGGCCAACCACCGCTGTACAACCTGTTGCTCGGCGTGGTGGTCAAACTGTCGGCACTGACCGGGGGCGGCGATTTCGCGACTGCGGCCTTGTTTCGCGTTATTTTCGCCGGCTGTGCCTTGGCGACCGTACTGCTGCTCTATGCCGTGCTGCGCCGGCTCGGCGCCGGCGTGGCTGCAGCTGCTGCAGTCGCCGGCCTGTTCATGTGCTCGCCAGCGCTGATTCTCTACGAAAGCCTGCCGTACTACACATTGCCTGTGATCGCCCTGCTCGGGCTGATCGTCTGGCTATTCGACGGGTGCATGCGCGCGTTCACGCCCGGGCGCGCTCTGGCGCTGTTCATGGCTATGGCAGTGCTGATCTATACCCGCTCGATGTTCCAAATCCAGTGGTTTCTCGTGCTAGCCGGTTTTTTGGCGCTGGTATTACCAGGCCATCGGCGCGCGGTGCTGCTGGCGGCCGCCGTGCCGTTGGTCTTGATCGTGGCGCTCTATGCCAAAAACTATGCCGTGATCGGCGAGTTCTCGACCTCGGACTGGATGGGCATGAGCCTGGCCAAGCTGACCACTCTGGAACTCGACGCCGACGAGCGCAGCCGGTTGGTCGCCGAGGGGCGCATGACGCCACTGGCACTCGACGACAAAGCCTACGACATCCCCGAATCCTATGAAGGCACGGTTGTCGAACGCCCGTATACCGGCATCGCCGTGCTCGATTACAAGCGCAAAAGCACCGATCACATCAATTTCAACTATCTGCCCTACGCCGAGATATCCCGGATGTACCGGCACGATGCCTTGGTAGCAATTCGTACCCACCCTTCAGTCTATTTCAATGCAATGGGCACCGCCTGGCTGATGTTCTGGCGCCCGGCCAGCGACTATCCGTTTCTCAAGGACAACCGCCGGGCCATCGAACCCTGGGCGCGCTGGTATGCCCGGATCGTCGGGGGCCAGCCAGTCTATCCCGACAACCCCCGCTTCGATCTGAAGCCCGGCACCATCGGCATCTTCATCGCCATCGGTTATGTGCTGGCGGTGCTGTTCGGCCTGGCGGTACTGGTCAGAGCGCTCTGGCGGCGTCGGCTGTCGGCGTCCGATGCCACCCTGATCTTTGTCTGGCTGAACGTCATGTACGTCAGCGTGATCGGCAACGCGTTGGAAATCGACGAAAACCAGCGGTTTCGCTTCTCGATCAATCCGATGATCTGCATTTTGTTGACCATCGGCGCCGCTCGACTGCTCGGCTGGTGGCAGGCTCGCCGGCCGGCGCCAGCACCTATAGAGACTGGCGCCGACGCCGAGCGCAGGCTCCACGCGAGCGGCGGCTAGGCAGCCCCGCCCAAACTCGCCGGGCCCGGCTGGCCCAGACGCGCCAGATCGCGCACCGCTACGGTCAAATGCTCGTGGGCCGGTTGTTCGATCGCCTGCAGCTCAGCCAGCCGCGCGCTGACGAAAGCGATCGTATGCTCGCGCGAGGCGCACCAATCGGCCAGCGGATCATCGCTGTCCAACTGCAACACCTGATCGACCAAGCGTTGATGGATCAGATAGCTGTCGCTGCGCAGACTGGTACGGGCCAAATCCTGCCAACGGCCGTTAGCAGGCAACTGATGGATCGCCTCCTGCAGCCACGGCACGCCGAGCGCATCGCCGAGACGATAGTAGATATCGGCCACATCCTCGACCGCGCGACCGCGCTGCTCGGCCAGCGAAACCACGTCCATGATGCCGCCGCCGACATCCGCACAGGCCAGGCGCATCGCCAGCGCCTCTTCCATGCCGACCGCTTCCCAGTCGGCACAGGTCGCCTCCCAGCGCTGGGCATAGGTGCCGACCAGATGATCGGCCAGATGAGTCAGCAGCCGACGTGCACCGTCCTGATAACGGGTCATCAGCTCGGTCAGATCGCGCCCGGTATCGGTCGCGCTCAGCCACCATTTCATGGCGTGCTTGAGCAGCCCGCTCACGATCTCATGGGCACGATACTGCTCGGCCGCCGGGATCACGTTATCCAACGCCTCGACGGCATTGAACAATGACTCACCGCCCAGCCAGCCTTCGGCCAGCACATAGCCCCGTACCGCGGCTTCCATACGCGAGCTGAAACCGACCGGCAACCGATGGGCCGTGGCGATACCGAGCCGATCGACCATCTGATTGGTCACCAGCGTGGCGATCAGTTCGCGCTTGAGGCGATGCTCAGTGACGGCCTGCGGGAAACGCTCGACCAGGCGCGGCGGGAAGCCGTCGGTCAGCCATTGCTCGAGCCACGGATCGTCGGCCAGCCCGCCTTCGAGCGCAGCCGCGGATAGCGTGATCTTGTTGTAGGAAATCAGGACGGCGAGTTCCGGGCGTGTCAGACCGGCCCGCTCGCGGCGCCGAGTTTCGATGGTCTCGTCGTCCGGCAGCCCTTCGAGGCGCCGATCCAGCCGGCCATCGCGTTCCAAGGCCCGCATGAAGCTGACCTGCTCGTCGAAATGCGCCAAGCCTTCGGCCTCCATCAGGCTGATTTGCTGGGTCTGCAGATAGTTGGTGCGCAACACCAGTTCGATCACCGACGGCGTCATCTCGGCCAGCAATGTATTACGGGCCTCGCGATCGAGCCGGCCGTCGGCTTCCACCGTGCCGAGCGCGATCTTGATATTGACTTCCAGGTCGGAGGAATCCACGCCGCCGGAATTGTCGATGGCATCGGTATTCAGGCGGCCACCATTGAGCGCGAATTCGATCCGGCCGGCCTGGGTCAGCCCCAGGTTGCCGCCCTCGCCCACGACATTGGCCCGCAATTCTCGACCGTCGACCCGCAGGCCGTCGTTGGCTCGATCGCCGACTTCGGCATGCGATTCGGTCGCGGCCTTAACGTAGGTGCCGATGCCGCCGTTCCAGAGCAGATCGACCGGCGCCTTGAGAATGGCGTTGATCAGGCTGTCCGGCGCCAGACGGCGTGCTTCGATGCCCAGCGCGGCGCGGGCCTCGTCGGACAGTTCGATGGTCTTGCTGGTTCGATCGAAGACCCCGCCGCCGCGCGCGATCAGGCGCTCGTCGTAATCGCGCCAGCTCGAGGCCGGGCCCGTGAACAGCCGCCGCCGTTCGGCATAGCTGGCAGCGATATCCGGATCCGGGTCGATAAAGATATGCAGGTGGTTGAAGGCCGCCACCAGCCGAATTTGCTCGGAGGCGAGCATGCCGTTGCCGAACACATCGCCGCCCATGTCGCCGATCGCTACCACCGAGAACGGCTCGGTCTGGACATCCCGCCCCAGTTCGCGGAAATGGCGCTTGACGCCTTCCCAGGCCCCGCGGGCAGTGATCCCCATAGCCTTGTGGTCGTAGCCGGCCGAGCCGCCCGAGGCAAAGGCATCGTCCAGCCAGAAGCCATACTCGGCCGACAGGGCATTGGCGATATCTGAAAAAGTCGCGGTGCCCTTGTCTGCGGCCACCACCAGATACGGATCATCACTGTCGCGGGCCACCACTCGTTCCGGCGTGACCACCTCGCTGCCCACACGGTTGTCGGTGATGTCGAGCAGCCCGCGAATGAAGACTTTATAGGCCGATATGCCCCGCGCCTGGCGCGCTTCGCGGGTCTCGCCGGCAGGCGTGTTCTTGAGCACGAAGCCGCCCTTGGCGCCGACCGGCACGATGACCGCGTTCTTGACCATCTGGGCCTTCATCAACCCCAAGACTTCAGTGCGGAAATCCTCGCGCCGGTCCGACCAGCGCAGCCCGCCGCGTGCCACCGGCCCGCCGCGCAGATGAATGCCCTCGACGCTCGGGGCATAGACGAAGGTTTCGACCCAGGGGCGCGGCTGCGGCAGCTCCACCAGCGCGCTGGAATCCAGCTTGATCGAGACATGCGCCTTGAGCAGGCCGGCCTCGTCGCGCTGGAAGTAATTGGTGCGCAGGGTCGCTGTGACCACTCCGTAAAAAGCCCGCAGTACCCGATCGGCATCGAGGCTGGCAACATCGTCCAGGGCCGTCTCGATCGCGCTGCATGCCTGGGCGTCGCCGGAGGCCGAGCGCGCCCGATCGGGATCGAAGCGGGCCTCGAACAAATCGATCAGGGATGCGACCAGTCCGGCATGCTCGGCCAGTCGATCGCCGACATAGGCTGGCGAGAACGGCAGCTCGGTCTGCAGCAGGTAACGGGTGATGGTGCGCACCAGCACCACCTGCCGCGGCGAAAACCCAGCGTCGATGATCAACCGGCTGAGGCTATCGTCCTCGGCGCTGCCGGCCATGATATCGGCGAATGCCGCCGCCAGGTTATCGCGACAGCCGGGCTCGACCAGCGATTCCGAATGCTCGTGCCGGGCCTGGAATTCATGGATCCACTGCTTGGGCTGGCCAGCGCGCGCGACTTCGTAGGGATGTTGGGTCAGTACCGAGAGCCCGAAATGCTCGAACACCGGCAGCACCCGCGATAACGGCAACTCGGTGCCGCCGCCGTATAATTTGAGGGTCAGCAGATCGCCTTCCGGCGGCAGCGCCCGGAGTACTGGCAGGCTCTCGGCATCTAACTCGGCCAGCAGGCGGGCATCGACAACGGCCGTTGGCGCATCGAAGCGTTCCCGGTAGGCAGCATCGAAGGCATGCGCATAGGCCGGTAGCGATACCCCGGCTTCGCGGGCCGATGCGGCCACCCGGTCCGGCCAGGCCCGGGTGACGGTAATCAGGGCCTGCTCGATAGTTCGGACATCGACGTTATCGACCGTCTCGTCGGTCGCGATCTGGTAATGCAGGCGTACCACCGCGCCGCGCAGAAAATCAGCGTCGACGTCCTGGCATTCGCCGACCAGGTGCCGCTCGAGCTCGGCCCGGATCTGACGGCGCAGCGCCACCGTATAGCGCTCGCGCGGCACATACACGATCGCCGAATAGAAGCGGCGATACCGATCCCGGCGCAGAAATAGCCGTAGCGGCTCAGTCTCGCGCATGTTCAATACGCCGATGACGGTATCGAACAGCTCGTCTTCGCCAGTCTGGAATAGTTCGTCGCGCGGAAAGGTCTCGAGGATATAACGCAGGCTCTTGGCCGCATGCGAACGCGGCCTGAGCGCCGCACGCGCCATCACATGCGAAATCTTCTGCCGCAGCATCGGGATATCGCGTGGACTGGCGCGATAGGCATCGCCCGAGAACAGGCCGAGAAAGCGATGCACGCCGACCACGTTGCCGGTCGCATCCAGCCGCTTGATGGCGATCACGTCCATGGTTTCCGAGTGATGGATCCAGGAATGCTGGTTGGCCTTGGTGATCACCAGCAGCCGCGGCGACTGGGTATATTCATCGAGCACCCCGGCCGGCGCCACATAGCCGTCCGGGTCGAGTTCGGGGCGGTCCTCGCGCAGCAACCCCAGGCTGGTATTGGCCACATCGACCATCATGTCGGCGCCGTGCTCATCGCTTTCAATCGCCCGACAGCGATAACCCAACAGGGTGAAATGGTCGTCGGCCAGCCAAGAGATGAACGCCTGGGTCTCGGCGCGTTCGTCACGGTCGACACCGCCGGCGGCCTGATCGAGTTCACTGATCACGGCCTGCAGACGGCGGCGCATCGGATGCCAGTCGGCAACCACCCGCGCCAGATCCGAGAGACTGGTCTGGACCCGCTCGATCAGCGCCGCCCCGTCGAGCCCAGCCGGGGCCGCGAACTCGATCCGGATCAGCGATTCCTCATCGCCAGCCGGGCCGTCGGCTCCGGCCGGACCGATATGCGTCAGCTCGCCCTGGCCGTCGCGTTTGGCCCGTACCACCGGGTGCATCATCCAATCGATTTCGGCACCGGTTTCGCGCACCGCCAGACTCACCGTATCGACGAGAAAGGCCATATCGTCGGTCACGGTCAACAGCGCCAGATCGCAGTCGCCATCGGCGCTGTCGATCGGATCCAGCATGACACGGTCCTCGCCCCGCGAGCGCGGCGCCGCCAACTGGTCGAAATGATGGCGCAGCGCATCGTACAGTCGGGCGACGCTGCGTACCCGCAACGCTTCGGCGGGCACCCCGGCCAGACAGGTCTCGACGAAGGCTGTCATCAACTCGGGCCGATTCAGAGTCGAATCCTCGCCGACACAGGCACGGACTTCGGAGATAACGGCAGCGGTCTGGCTATTCATGGCGGGCGCAGGCGTAACGATTCGTAGGGCGACGTTACGCCCGGTCTAGCAGCATCCACAACCCCGCACCGGTCGAGCGCCTTATCCCGGGTTCAGGAGGCGTTCCACGCATCGCCCGCTTGACCCAACGCGCCCGAATCAAATGTTTCAGATCAGTCGTCTACCGATCCTGTCTTTCAAACGACTCAAGCCGACCGGAGCGGCCATACGCTGGCCCGGTCAGCGCTGCGATGAATCGCGCCGCGCCGTAGGCGACAACAACGGCCGCGGCTTTCGAGACCTGGCCGCGTGTATACAGCCCGGCCCAGCCAGGCTCGTATCAGGCCCGGCACGGTTCCCGGCGCGCAGAGACCACGCTGGGCATTGCTTACGGCCTGCGCCCCAACCGTTATTTAGAGCCGTGGGCGCTGTCGCTCTGTGTATCGGGGGCAGCGGCCTGAAATGCACCAAGCGCCATACAGGCGCGATACACCCGCCGGATGATCGGATAGTTGCCCAGGTTCACGCCGTAACGCTCGGCCATCGATACCTGGGGCACGAGACAGACATCGGCCAGACTCGGACGCTCGGTAAAGCAATAACTGTAGTCAGCGGCCGGCTGATGGGCTAGCAACGACTCCATTGGCCCGAACGCAGCATGCAGCCAATGCTCGAACCAGGCCCGGCGGCGATCGTAGGGCACATCCATTTCGTCGCGCAGATAGCGCAGCACCCGCAGATTGTTCAACGGATGCGTATCGGCAATCGCGATCTGGGCGAACGAACGGATCCGGGCCCGCTGGTTGATATCGCCGTGCAGCAGCGGACGCTCCGGATAGCGCTCCTCGAGATATTCCAGAATGGCTGACGACTGGGAAATGACCAGATCGTTTTCGACCCAGAGCGCGGGAATCAGGCCTTCCGGATTGATCTGTCGATACTGCTGTCGCTCGTCACTGGCGCCATCCAGCCCCGTGAAAATCGACTGAAAAGCCACACCTTTATAATTGAGCGCGATACGCACGCGGTGGGCCGACACGCTGCGATGGTGCGTGAACAACTTGAGCATGGGCTGGTCGACAGACGAATATGACAATATCGAGTCTAGCAAACGCCTGCCCTGACCGGAGATCCCCATGAGTCGACATCTGATTGCCGAATCCGATTCCGCTGTTGTCGAGCAGAGCGAGCGCAACGTGCTGTTGATCGCCTATGTGCTCTACGGGCTCGGCTGCTTTTTCTTTCTGACCGCAGTCGCCGGCGTGATCATCAACCACGTCAAAATGGGCGAGCTCGAACGCGGCGGCTTTGCCTGGACTCATCACCGCTGGCTGATGCGCACCTTCTGGTTCACCATGCTCTGGAGCCTGGTCTGTCTCGTGTTGACGCCGTTCGTCATCGGCATCATCGGCTACGGCATTCTCTGGCTGTGGTGCTTCTATCGCTTCATTCGCGGTGTGCTGGCGTTTGCAGAGCGACGGCCGATGCCGAAGGGGGATTTCTAGGGTTGGGCTCGCCCGGTCAATAATACTCATCAGGCATGCTACCTTCGAGATCGATACCCAGCCCATTGCTCGATCTGACCGGAGGTCGTTTTGTCTGAATCGATGCCTCGTGAATCGGCCTTGCCGCAACGTATCATCGACGATTTCGAGAGCGCCCTAGCCCGGCTCGATTCTGCTCCCTCGTTCACTAAATATACGCACCAAGGACAGCTGATATCGCGAGCGCCGCGGCTGCTGCGCAGCGAGCTCGGCATCGCCAGCCTGTTCCAGTTCGCGCACCGCTTCGATGCCGCCGGCGTATTCCTGGGCAGCGACTGGGCTGACCCGGCCAGTCTTGAGCCGGCTCTGGCCGGATCGACGCTGCGCGGCGGCGGCACGAGCGCGACGCTCGAGTGTCTGAGCGAGTTGCGCCTGCTCGCCGTGGCCGAAGGCCGGTGCACGACAGAGCACATGAGCGCCGAGGCGGCACGGCGGTTTCTGAGCGAAGTGCTCGCGGCCAACCTGGACCTGTTGTTTCCGGTGGCTACGGAGTCCAGTCGCGAGCAAAAGTCCGCGGAATACGAGCGCGTGCAGGCTCTGTTCGCGTTCTTTCTGGATCACCTGGGGAGCGCTGCGATTCTCGACGAGCTGATCGCCGAAATCGAGCGCACGATGGCCCAGCGCCCGATCATGATCCAACGGGTCGAGGCATTGCTGAAGGCTGCCGAGCGCGCGCTGGACAACGGCCACGAGCAGCCGCCGGCGGCCCGGATCGCACGCCACTGGATCGGCGCGCTGAACGGGCCGAGCATGCTGTCCCAGGCCCATCCTGACGCGTCCTATGCCGCTGCGCTGGCCCAGTGCGACCCCGACTATCTGGCCGCCGAAGCCGGCGTATTCGGGGCCTCGATGAACGAAACCGGCCTGGTCTCGGCGGCCCATGCCCGACTGCTTCGGCATCTGGCCGATACCGCGCCCGATCTACTCGGCAACGCGCTCGGGCTCGACGATGTCGGCAAGGCTGGCATCGAAGCACACGAGGCCGATATCGCCGAGATCATCCGTTTTGCGATCGTGCCGCAGACCGCGCGTGCGATCTACGGGTTGGCCCGGCTGCTCAACGCCGGCCGTCTGTTCACCCGACCGCTACTGCCCGGTCTGCGCCGGCTGATGCAGCTCGAGATGCATCCGCAGGTCGCCGCCGATCTCGAGGCCGCCAGCGAATGGAGTGCGCCGCCCTCGGCGAACGTGCTACTGCTCGCCGGCACCCTGTCGGTCATCGGTCAACCACGGGGGCTGGACCAGGGGCACAATCCGACCTGCCAGGCAGCCCGGGCAATCAGCCTGTGGGCTCAGAACGATGTCGGCTATCTGTTGGAATTGATTGCGTTCGCGGCCCGCGAGAATGATCTGGTCATGGATTTCGAGGGCCAGCCGATCCGGGCCAGCCAGCTCGATAGCGGCATGGCGCGAACACTGCATACCGAGCTGGATACCGTCTCGGTACTGCTCACGCCGCATATCGATCGCATCTATGTCGAAATGGGCCGGCGTACCATCGGTCGCCCCGGCGACGGCCATCGCTGGGTCAACGCCGAGATGCATGGCTGGTGGGTCAACCGCGACTCGGCCGAGCTGATCGATATTGCCCAGGGCGCAATCGCCGGCTTCGATACGTTCATGCGGCTGTTCTATGCCAGCTATCATCCGGCATTCAACGGCGGCCGAGATCTGGTCTATGCCCAGCCCTGCGGTATCGCCGCGACCGACGCCACGGGCACCTATATCGGCTGGCACGCGATCGCGATCCAGCGCATCGCCCGCGATTCGGAAGGCCAGTGGCGGGTGTATTTCTTCAATCCCAACCGCGACAAGCGACAGAACTGGGGCCAGGGTATCGAGACCTCGGTGCACGAAGCCGACGAACTCGAAGGCGAATCTTCCCTGCCCTTCGAACAGTTCGCCTCTCGGCTGTATCTGTTTCATTACAAGGCCGATGAAACCGGCGACCCAATGGCCGTCGAAGCCGAAGCGATCGCCCGAATCCGCTCGATCGTCGCTGCCGGTTGGGGCACACGGTTTGCATGGATCGACTAGCGCGGCTTGGCGTGCCGAGACGGGCCATATCGAGCCAATAATGTGATCTCATAAGACAACGCCTCGCCCGATCCCGCATCACGTTCAACCCAAGTGGTAGTACAGGCGTGATCTGGGCGGTCTGAGGACGCATTCAGACGAAACCTGTCGCGCGACCTGGGCCAGCCGGCAGACATCAAACCGTATCGCTTCCGGTGCGCCCGCTGCCCATAAAAAAGCCGGCCCTCGGGCCGGCTTTTCTCCTGGTCTCGTAAGAGCAGAGCTAGACGTAAAAATCCAGTTCCTCGTTGTGCTTCAGCCAGTCGCGCATACGATGCGGATTGTCGCCGAAGTAGAAGACCAGGCCCCAGTGGGTCCCGAACGCCGAACGCTTGGTCACCGTTTCCTGTAGCGGTGCAGTGAGTTCGTGGTAGTCGAAGTAATCGTGCTCTTCGACTTCCTTGGGAATCTCCAGCTTGCTGACCACCCGATGGCGCGGGTAGACACCGAAGCAGCCGGCATAGCCCTTGGCACCGGTGACCGGGGTCGGGAAGAAGTTCTTGACCTCTTCTTCGGTCGCCTTCGGATCGAATACCAGCATCGACGCCTGATAAGCATTGAAGCCATAAGCGCGCTCGATCAGCTCGAAGGCCTTAAAGCCCGGCGGGCGATAGGCGACTTCGCCGAAGTACATGGTGCCATCCGAGGTCACGAAGTACTCGGGGTGAATCTGGCCGAACTGGATGTCGAAGGTCTTGATCAGCAACTCGATCTGCTGGGTGATCAGGTTGCGCCAGGATTCCAGCTCCGGCGTCGCCGGCACGAATACCGAATAACCGAGCGTCACGTATTCGGAAATATTCAAAAACTGGATCTCGCCGTTCCAGATCCAGGCTTCGACCGCGAATTCCCAGCCATCGAGATGGCTTTCCATGAGCAGCGGATATTCCGAATCCGGAATCTGCTCGATCTCTTCGGCCGACTTGATCATGCGATGGCCGAGGCAACCCGCCTTGTCGAAGGCTTTCAGATGGATCGGGTCGTCGGTATCGCCGTCGAGTTTGAGCAAGGTCTGATTGACTCGCTTGAAAAAGCGATAGACATCGTCGCGTTCATGGGCTTCTTCGAAGATGCCTACGCGAATGCCGCCGAGCTGGGCACGGCGCTTCATCAGAGCCTTATCGCGGAACAGTACGGCCTGGCCATGCAAACGCGGATTGTCTTTCAGGACCGCATTGATAGCCCCGGCCCACTCGACGACTTCCTCGAACAGCGGAACCGCCGCGTCGACCCCCATTTCCTTGAGCCTCTCGGCGATTTCCATCGACCGGTCGTTGAGCCGTTCGAAATTCCAGGGCACATAGGGGATATCGTGCTGCTCACAATAATCCTCGGCCCATTCAGGGGCCACGACAACGTAGCGACGGTCGAAATTCTCGGCCGCCTCTACGGCGCCCAAGGACCAACCCAGTAGCGCGATATATCCTTTGTCCGGGTTTTTCTCGGCCATATCATCTCCATCGAAACGAACTGTGGTTTCGACGATAGCACACCACTGCCCTCTGCCCGGTGGCCGATTGTGCTCCGGCCGATCACGGCCATAACAGGGCAGCGCCGAAAGCCGCTGCGGTCTCACCATGGGTCGCCGGAACGATCTCGGTACCTACTCGGTCGCTCAGACAGTACTGGCCCCAAATTTTCGGCACTTCGCTATACAGCCAGCGAATTCGGGACAGCCCGCCCCCGACGACGATCCGTTCCGGTTCCACGATATTAACGAGCGTGGCCAGCCCGCGGGCCATGCGCGACAACCAGTCGCGCAGTGTGATGCCAGCCAGTCGCTCGCCAGCCTCGGCACGTTCCACGATTTCTTCGGCGGTCAACGCATGGCCACCGCGCCGAACGTGATCGGCGCTCATACCGAGCCCCGACACCCAGGCCTCGATGCACCCAGCCTGCCCACACCAGCATTCGGGAAACGCCCGCGATTCGATGTTGTTCGGCCAAGGCAGACTGGTATGCCCCCAGGCCCCAGCGGTGCCGTTCGGGCCGCCGGCCAGACGGCCGTCGAGCAGCAAGGCACCGCTTACGCTACTGCCGATCGAGGCCACGAATACGCGCTCAAACCCGGCCAACGAGCCATCGGCCGCCTCGGCCAGCGCTCGACACCCCGCTGCATGCCCGGTCCGGACCTCGCGGGCCGTGGCGGCCGATACATCCGCCGGTAGCGGGCGGTCGTTGAGCAGTGGCATGGGGCCGCGACGCAGACGCTGGGAGGCGGCGCTCACGCCGCTCGGCACCGCCAGACCAAGCGGCAGCTCGGCCTGGCCGACCTCGGTTTCCAGGGACTTGACCAGCTCGGCTATCAAACCGATCAGCGAACGATAATCATGCTCGGGTGTGGCGACCTGGCGTTGTGCCACAACCCGGTGGTCGGTATCGAGCACCACCCCGCGTAGCCGACTACGCCCCAGATCCAGCCCCAGCCGCCAGGGCGATCGGTCTATATGGTCCGTTGCGCCCATAGTTAGACGAACATATGTGGATCGGGAAACGACATCGACGAGCTCAAGACAATGGTCGGACCTAGTCTAGAGCCTGTCGGGGTTTCGTTCGAGGCGCACCGGGCGCTGGGCCGCCAGATCAGTCAATCGATAGCTGCATCGAGCACGCGGCCGCAGTCGTCTTCGAGCTTATGGGTGATCAACTCATCGGCACGAGTACGACCACGGTTGATCGCCATGATCGGCAGACCGCGAGCCGCTGCCTCGCGCACGAAACGAAACCCCGACCAGACCATCAGCGACGAACCGGCCACCAATACGGCGTCCGCGCTGCGCAAACCCGCCCAGGCGCGCTCGACTCGGTTTTTCGGCACCGCGCCGCCAAAAAATACGACGTCCGGTTTGAGAATACCGCCGCATAGCGGGCAATCCGGCACCTGGAAGGCATCGTAGTCGACATCGCCCAGTTCGATATCGCCATCCGGCCGCATGGCATCTGCGTCGTGCAGCCAGCCGTTATTGGCATGAATCAGCATCTCCTGAACCCGGTTGCGCGACAGGCGGGTACCGCAGTCCAGACAAATGACTCGGTCCAGCCGCCCATGTAGATCGACCGTGGCTCGGCTGCCCGCGGCCTGATGTAGACCATCGACGTTCTGGGTAACCAGTAGACCGATCCGGCCGGCCGAGCCCAGACGAGCCAGCGCTTCGTGGCCATTGTTGGGCCGGGCGCGTGCGACCGGCGGCCAACCGGCCATGCTGCGCGCCCAGTAGCGACGGCGTTTGGCCAACTGGTTCACAAACGCCTGATGCTGGATCGGACTGGCGCCTTTCCAACCGCCATCGCGATCGCGGTAGTCGGGGATGCCGGAATCGGTGCTGATACCAGCGCCGGTCAGCACGAACAAACGCCGGTGCCGATCCAGAAAATCCCGGGCTTCGGCGATATGTTCGGCGCGCGCGTTGTCGGGACTGGCAAGCAACTCTTCGGTCGGCGTCACGGCGATACTCCTGCTGCGATACCGCGGGCCTTAAGATCGGCCGCCAACTGCTGGGCCGATTCGAAATGGATTGCCTGCCATCCAGCTTGGCGCGCGCCCGCCACATTGGCCTGCCGGTCATCGATCAATACACATCGCGACGGCTCGACTGAGAGGCCGTCACAGACCTGTTCATACCCTGCCAGGTCCGGCTTGGCCCGGCCCAGCTCCTGAGAGGCGAACCGGCGCTGGAAGTAGCCAAAAAAGCCGTAGTGCGTTTGCATATAGCGCCAGTGGATCGCGTTGGTGTTGCTGTAGCAGGCCAGATTGACACAGCCGGCCAGCTGGGCCAGTACTGCCTCGGTGTCACGCTTGACGCCCTGCAGCATAGATTCCATGGCTGCGACCAGGGTCGCCGGTTCAAGCGGGCGTACCAGATGCTGGTTCAACTCGGCGTGGAAGCTCGAAAAATCCAGCTCGCCAACCTGTAATCGCTCGGCGGCCGACCACGGACGAGCACCGAATCGTTCGCGTAGCAGCGGCGCCAGCCGTTCGGGCGGCGTCGCGCTCAATGTCGCAAAGGCGTCGAGTGTGGTCTGCTGGGCAGCGACCTCTACCAGTACGCCGCCCAAATCGAAAACCAACCAGTCATGATACGTGGTCATGACATGCCACTACGCCGTAGCGGCCGCCTGCGTTGCAGCGGCCGACATCAAGAGCCGGCTTCTGTTCAGATTTTCTCGCCATCGAGCAGCGCATTGACCTTGGAGATGTAGCCGGACATGGCCTGCTCGGCTTCCATGCCCTTGAGCTTGGTCCAGGCATCGTATTTAGCACGGCCACGGAAATCGGTCATGCCCGGGCGCTTGCCGGAGACATCGCCTTCGTTGGCTTGTTTGTAATGCGCATAGAGCGCCAGCAACTCTTCATTGCTGGGCCGCTTGGACAGGGTCTCGACATCCTTCTGTGCCTGCTCGAACTGGGCCTGCAGATCACTCATGGACTTCTCCTAAACGGATCGGTGGGTCTAGTTTAGCCCCGAGTCTAACCAGCAACCCGTTGGTACGTCATGAAGCAATACGCTGGGCGCCCCTGTTCGGCGGCTCGTGGCTGCTCGTCAACCAAACGCCATTCGTTCCAGTCCACCTCGGGGAAAACGGTATCGCCGGCATACTCGGCCTCGATCCGGGTCACCAGCAGCCCGCTGGCTTCGGGCAAGGCCAGCGCATAGATCTCGGCGCCACCGATGACCATCAGCTCGTCCTCGCCCTGGCACAGGCCTTTGGCTTGTTCGACGCTGGTGACCGTTTCCGCGCCCGAGGCCGGGCTATCGGGCCGGCGGGTGATCACCAAGTTGCGGCGCTTGGGCAGAGCGCGCCCGATCGATTCGAAGGTCTTGCGCCCCATGAGGATCGGCTTGCCCGAGGTCTGCTGTTTGAACCAGCGCAGATCTTCAGGCAGATGCCAGGGCATGCCGCCGTCGGCACCGATCACGCCCTGGCGGTCCATGGCCACGATCAGGGTCAGGCGCGGCTCAGTGGTCATGCTCGGTCTCCGATTCGTTGGTGTCTGGGTCGCTATCGGCGTTCAACGTGATGATCAGGGTCGAGCCCTGATGGCCGGTTTGGTGAATGCGCAAATCGCCTCGATGGCGTCGACAGATCCGCCGACACAGCTCGAGGCCGATACCCGTGCCGTGCACGGCCCGCTGCTCCCCGCCTTCCAATACGGTCTCTGGGTCGGCGAAGCCGCGGGCGTTATCCCGATAAACGATCGTGACGAGATCCGCCTCGGCCGACTCGTCGAATCGATTGATCTCGATTTCCGGAGACACATCATCACGGCGATAGCGCAGGCTATTATCGATCAGGTTCTGGAACAACAACCGAAGCTGGGCGGCATCGCCAACCACCTCGCCAAGCTGGCCGATACGAACCTGGGCCCGATGCTGTTTGACCATCACTTCGAGATCGTCGGCAGCCGCGAAAATCACGGCATCGAGCGCGACGCTTTGATACTGATCGGGCATCGAATCGAGACGCGCCAGGCGTAGCGTCGCGCTGACACTTTGCTGCAGGCGCTCGATCGCGCCATCGATGCGTCCGAGATAATCCGTGGCCGTGGCGTTCAGGTTGACATCGGGCTCGTGCTGCAACGAATCGACGTATTCGCGCACCCGTCGCAACGGTTCGCGCAGATCGTGGACGACCGCGTGAAACCAGGCGCGCTCGTCGGATTGCCGCTCTCCAACTCTGGGCGCGGTGCGCCGATCGGCATCCTGCTCAGGATGGCCGAGGGCGAGCGTGAACCCGCCAAGTACGCCGTCATCCGATTCATGTAGCGCCATCACACTGACCGGCCAGGACATCCGCTGCTCGCCGGAGACCGGCACTGCGTTTATACGCTGCGGTTTGCCGGATTCGAGCGTCTTGTGCAGCAGCATATGCCAATCGGTACCGTTGCCCGGCACCAGCAGCTCCCAAAGCGGCCGCCCCAACCAGTCGGACGGATCGATTTCGAGGCGTTCGGCGGCAAGCGCGCTGACATGGTCGATTTCCAATTCCAGCCCCAATCCCAGCCAACCTGGCTCGCCTTTGATGAGCACTAGATTGGCCCGATGCGCGGCTTGGGTGTCCGTGGGCGCCTGAACCGGGTGCGGCCGGGTGAACTCGGGGCCGGCCTCGCTGATCATCGCCACGAAACCGGCGGCATCGCCGGCCTGTCGCCGAATATCGATCCGGCAGGGCTGACGCTGGCCTTCGCGGGTCAGTAACGCGAAATCGGTAGTGACCTCGCCTGCGGCGCTTGCCCGGAACAACAACCGCGCAACCGCCGACTGACGACGCTGCTCGGCCGGTACCAGCCGCTCGAAACGGCTACCCAGAATATCGCGGGTAGCGTGGCCAAGCAGGCGTTCGGCGCTGGCATGCCAATGTCGGATACGGCCATCCAGACCCAGGCCACACAGGGCCAGACCGGGCTGGCGCTCCAACAGCATATCGATGGCGCGCTGACGAAAATCTTCCAGATCGTCTGGCGTATCCGGGCTGAGACTGGCCGGCATTTCGGTCATGGCCGGCTATCCCCGGCTATCGATCGCCCCTCTCGGCCGGCGGCCATCGCCGGCCGACCGCGAGACGACACACATCGAACGCGCCAACTCGGCCGGCGATGACGCAAGCCTTGCCCGAACTCGTCGCCTGGCGCCCACCGACAACGACGACTGCAGCATCGATTCGCGATCGACGGGCCTACCCCAACATCGGGAAAACCATAGGTGACCGTTGCTGTTTGCATCAACGGGCCACGGCATACGCCGCGACCGATGGCGTCGCCACAGGCGAGCTACGACGCGCGGCGGGTGGCCAAAAGCTCTGTAAGGTCGGGCGTGGCCAAGCCCGGTGCATAAAAATAGCCCTGGGCGAAATCACACTGGTTGTTGACGAGAAAGCTGCGCTGGCCATCGGTTTCTACCCCCTCGGCGACAACTCGCATATCGAGACTGGCGCCCAGCGCGATAATCGCGCGTGCCATGGCCTGATCCCTCGGGTTATCGAGAACCCCCTGCAGGCACTTCGAATCGATCTTCAGCACATCGACCGGCCGCCTGGCGAACGATTCCAATGTCGAATGACCGCATCCCATATCATCTATTACGACACGCGGACCCAAATTCTTTAGCCGCCCCAGCAATTCGTCGAACCCCCCGGTCTCCGGCCTCACCCGGGCCTCGCTGAATTCAAGCTCCAGATTGGCCGCCGGCATTCCCTGCTCATCGATCGCTCGGGCCACGGCGTCGAGCAGGCGATCGCTGCTATCCAAGGAGGCCGAGACATTCACCGCCAACACCACGTTCGCGGCCAGCAGGCCACATTCACGCCAGATACGATATTGCCGAACCGCGGTATCGAGCACCCAGTCGGTGAGTTCGTTCATCAAACCGTTGGCTTCGGCCAGAGCAACGAACCGCGCAGGCGAGATCGCACCCAGCCGCGGGTGGTACCAGCGCGCCAGTGCTTCGAGCGCCACGATGCGTCCGGACTCGAGCTCGAACTGGGGCTGATAGACGAGATCGAACTCGTCGTGCTCGAGCGCCCGTCGTAGCTCGTTGCCAAGACGGGCGTCTTCAGTCGTGTCTGCGGCTTGGCTGGCAACGAACCAGCGAAACCGGTCCCGGCCCTCATACTTGGCCGCATACATCGCCGCATCGGCGTTGGCTAGCAAGGTCGCTTGATCGGAGCCGGCCTCGGGATAACGCGCTGCGCCGATCGAAGTCGTCACCCGCAGCTCATGCCGGCCGACCATGACCGGCTGACGAAAGCGTGCCAGCACCCGCTCTAGCATGGCCTCGATCAGGCTGGGCTCGGCGTCGTCGACCACCGCTACGAACTCGTCGCCGCCCATGCGACCGAGCAATACCCGCGAGCCACAGCACGCCTGCAGCCGCGATGCCGCTTCGGCCAGCGCGGCATCGCCGACGCTATGACCCAGCGAATCATTGATGGTCTTGAACCCGTCTAGATCGAAATAGACGACCGTAAACGGCGACCGGTGTTGTGCGCCGGCCGACAGCTTCCAGGCGATCCGCTGTTCGACGACCCGGCGGTTGAACAACCCCGTGACCTGGTCGTGTTCGGCCAGATAGGTGAACTGCTGCTGATCGGCATACTGGCGGACTGAATACCGGATCACACGCTCGAGCAATACGGCCGTCAATGAGGATTTCGACAGAAAATCGACCGCCCCGGCCTTCATAACCGCCAGATCGATATCGTAGTTGTCGTTACCAGTCAGCACCACGATCGGCCCGGTAAAACAACGCGCGGCGGCACTGTTGAGCAGGTCTAGACCGGTTTTGGGGCCGAGCTGGTAGTCGAGCAGGCAGATATCGTGGTCGGCGCGGTCGAGCGCGGCCTCGGCCTGCTCATAATCCTGCGCATAGGTCACGCTATATTGCGCCGTCCGGGCGGCGGCCATTAAACGGGCGATGCGTTCGCGATCCTCGGCGTTGTCTTCGACAACCAGAACGCGGATCGGGCTTTGTTCGTGGGACACGGCCGAAATCGGTCAGTCGAAGCCAAGACGCCGTAGTTTACTGCAAAAGACCGATACAAACCGGAATTGGCGATTACCGAGCGGAATTCCGGTTTTCAGACTGCGATCGGCGCCCGGATTCTGGCATGGCTTTGGTAATCGATCAGCGCGATATCATCGAATGAGAAATCAAATAGATCCCCGATTTCCGGGTTCAGCCACAGCTTCGGCGCGGCATACGGCTCGCGGCTCAGCTGCGTATCGACCTGCTCCAGATGATTCAGGTACAGATGCGCATCCCCTAAGGTATGCACGAAATCCCCCACGCCGAGTCCGCACACCTGAGCGATCATATGGGTCAGCAAGGCATAGGAGGCGATATTGAACGGCACACCGAGAAAGATATCGCCGCTACGCTGGTATAGCTGACAGGACAGGCGCCCTTCGGCTACGTAGAACTGAAACAGCGCATGGCAAGGCGGCAGAGCCATGTCTTCGACTTGGGCCGGATTCCAGGCGGTCACGATATGCCGGCGCGAATCCGGGTTGTGCCGAATCGAATCGATCACCCGGGCGAGCTGGTCGATTGCAATGCCGTTCGGGGCCGGCCAGCTTCGCCATTGATAGCCATACACCGGCCCGAGGTCACCGTTGTCGTCGGCCCACTCGTCCCAGATGCGTACCTTGTTGTCGCGCAGGTAGGCGATATTGGTATCGCCGGCGATGAACCACAGTAATTCGTGGATGATCGAGCGCAGATGCAATTTCTTGGTCGTCAGCGCCGGGAAACCCTGCGCCAGATCGAAACGCATCTGCCGGCCGAACACCGAACGGGTGCCGACCCCAGTACGATCGGCTTTGGTCACGCCATGATCACGCACATCCTGCATCAGATCGAGATACGGTTGTTCGAGCGCTTGGGTCATGACGATGCAGCTTGATTCGGGTCGCGGCGGCTATAGGCCCAGATCAGTATCGCGATGCCAACCACGACCATCGGCGCCGAGTACAGCTGGCCCAATGTCATCCAGCCAAAGGCCACAAATCCGGCGAACGCATCCGGCTGGCGGAAGAACTCGCAGAAGAAACGGAAGGCGCCATAGCCCACCAGGAACAGACCGGAGACCGCCGCCCGAGGCCGCGGCTTCGCAGCATAGAACCAGAGAATCGCGAACAGCGCCAACCCTTCGAGGCTGGCTTCATACAGCTCCGAAGGATGCCGTGGCTGCGGGCCGACATGCGGATAGATCATGGCCCAGGGCACGTCGGTAACTCGACCGACCAGTTCGCCGTTGATGAAATTGGCGATTCGCCCGAAAAACAGCCCGATCGGTACGATCGGCGCTACAAAGTCGGTGATCTGAAAAAACGTCCGACGCGTCTTGCGCGCGAACCAGGCCGAGGCGATAAATACACCCAGCATGCCGCCGTGAAACGACATACCGCCATCCCAGACCGCGAAGATCTGCAGCGGTTGGTGAAAGAACAGTTCGGGCTGATAGAGCAGCACATAGCCCAGCCGACCGCCGAAAACCACGCCGAGCACGACATAGAACAGAAAGTCGCCAACGTCTTCCTTGTCCCAATGCATATGTGGTTGCTTGGCCCGCACGATACCCATGCCCCACCCGATCAGGAAGGACAGCAGATACATCAGGCCATACCAGTGCACGGCCAGCGGGCCGATCGAGAATGCGACCGGGTCGAAATCGGGGCGTACGAACATGGGCGCGGAGTTTAGCAGTCGGAAGGCATGCAGTCGCTAGCGAATTGCATCGCGACCATTACGACGGCCATCGGATGCGCTTTTGCCGAGCGGCGCTGGCGTGGTCTGCCGGGCGCAGCGCGCGGTTAGCGTGTTAGGGCATAGCACAGCGCATCCCGCGGCACACCGTTCGAGCCCGCCAGATTCGGGCATGGCGCCCAGCGCGCCAGCCGCCCTTCCAGAGTCATGCCCAGTCGTTCTAGCACCCGAGCCGAGGCTCTGTTGTCGGCATCGCAGGTCGCCCAGACCCGATACAGATCGTCGATCGCCCAGACATGATCGATCAACGCGCCAGCCGCCTCGGTGGCATAGCCGTTATGCCAGGCTTGATACGCCAGGATATAACCGATCTCGGCCCCGTGATCGCCGAACTGGCAGGCCGCCGCGCCCAGCACGGCGCCATCGCTGCGATCGGTAATCAGATAGCAGTAGTCGTCGCCGGCATCCCAGCCCGCGGCCACGTCATCCAGAAAATCGTGGGTATCGTCGATATCCACCGCCGTCGACCACACCATGTACCGGGTGACACGTGGATCGCTGGCATAAGCATAGACCGCGGCGGCATCCATGGGCTGGGGCGCCCGTAGATGCAGCCGCGGGCTGTCGACGGTGTGCGGCATGACGATCATCGCAGCCGATGATACCGATCAGGCCAGGCCGCCGTCAGCGTTTCAGGCCAGCTCGCGATCGAACTCGTCAGCGAAGCGCGCCTTGAACTCATCCATGGTGAACGAGTGGTTCTGGGTGCCCGGACGCTCGATCTTGATGGTGCCCATCAACGAGGCGATACGGCCCGTAGTATCCCAGTCGTAGCCCTGCTGCAGGCCATAGATCAGCCCGGCACGGAAGGCATCGCCGCAGCCGGTCGGATCGGACAGCGCCGAGGGGCTGCCGGTCGGGATCTCATAGGTCTTGCCGTCGGCATAGATCATCGAGCCCTTGGCGCCTTTGGTCACGATCAAGGCCTTGAGCTTTTCGGCGATCTCGGTCTCGCTCATGCCGGTACGATCGCGCACCAGCTTGGACTCATAGTCGTTGACCGCCAGATAGGCGGCCTGGTCGATGATGGTCTTGAGTTCTTCGCCGTTGAACATCGGCAGGCCCTGGCCCGGATCGAAGATGAAATCGATGCCGGCATCGGCGAACTGCTGGGCATGGGCGACCATGCCGTCCTTGCCATCGGGCGAGACGATGCCAAGCGTGACCTCGGCGTCGTTCGGCACGGCCTGCTCGTGGGCGTGATTCATCGCCCCCGGGTGAAAAGCCGTGATCTGGTTGTCGTCCATGTCGGTGGTGATATACGCCTGGGCGGTATAGGCGTCATCGATGCGCTTGATGTAATCGCGGCTGATGCCGTGCTTGTCCATCCAGTCGGCATAGTCGTCGAAATCCTTGCCGACCGTACCCATCGCCTTGCCCTCGCCGCCGAGCAATGCCAGCGAATAGGCAATGTTGCCGGCACAGCCGCCGAATTCACGACGCATATCGGGCACCAGGAACGATACGTTCAGCATGTGGACCTGGTCGGGCAGGATCTCGTTCTTGAACTGCCCCGAGTAGACCATGATGGTGTCGAAAGCAAAGGAACCGCAGATCAGCGCAGACATAGATTGTCCTTTCTTCAAATGAAATCGTTACGGGAGCTGTTCCCGTAAAGCCGTATCGGCCGCCTAGGAGGCCGATACTGTCCGGGCTCGACGATCAGGCCGCCGAGCGCTCGGGGTCTTCGAACTTGAGATCGAGCGCCTTGGCAGCCCCGACCTCATCGAGCCGGCGTACCGGCAGGCTCACCGGGGCATCCTTGAGCGTAGCCGCATCGGTCTTGGCCTCGTTCCAGATCGCGACCATCGCCTCGACGAATCCGTCCAAGGTCTCACGCGACTCGGTTTCAGTCGGCTCGATCAAAAAGCATTCCGGCACCAGCAGCGGGAAGTAGATGGTCGGCGCGTGGTAGCCATAGTCCAACAGGCGCTTGGCGAAGTCGGTGGCCGACACGTCCAGTTGCTGCTTTTGTTTTTTGAGGGTGACGATGAACTCGTGGCTGGCCCGGCGATCCGGGAACGCCACCTCGAAGCCGGCCTGCTTGAGGCGCGCCATCAGATAGTTGGAGTTCAGGGTCGCGAATTCGGACACCCGCGTCATGCCCTCGCGCCCCAACAGCCGCGCATAGACATAGGCCCGCAGCAGCACGCCCGCGTTGCCCATGAAGGTCGACAGCCGACCGATAGTATGCGGCACGTCGTTTTCGTCCAGCCAGCGATAGTTCGCGGCATCGCCCTCGCCTTCGCGCGCGACCACCGGAATCGGCATGAAGTCGCGCAGCCGCTTGGACACGCCGACCGCGCCAGAGCCTGGCCCACCCCCACCATGCGGCGTGGAAAAGGTTTTGTGCAGGTTCATGTGAATGACGTCGAAACCCATGTCGCCCGGACGCACCTTGCCCAGGATGGCGTTAAGGTTCGCGCCGTCGTAGTACAGCAGGCCGCCGGCTTCGTGGATCATCTTCGAGATCTCGAGGATATCCTGCTCGAACACCCCCAGGGTAGACGGATTGGTGAGCATGATCCCAGCCGTCTTCGGGCCGACCTTGGCCCGCAGCGCTTCGATATCGACATCGCCGTCGCTATCGGTCGGGATCTCGACTACCTTGCAGCCACACATCACGGCCGTGGCCGGATTGGTGCCATGGGCGGCATCCGGCACGATGATCTCGTCGCGCTCGGTATCCCCGCGCGACTCGTGATAAGCCTTGATCATGGCCACGCCGGTAAACTCACCTTGGGCGCCGGCCATCGGGGTCAACGACACCGCGGCCATGCCGGTCACGGTCTTGAGCATCTCCTGCAGATCGTAAAAACAGGCCATCATGCCCTGGCTGTGCGAGGCCGGGGCCAATGGGTGGCGGCCCAAGAATCCCGGCAGCGAAGCCAGCGTATTGCAGGCCCGTGGGTTGTACTTCATGGTGCACGAACCCAGCGGATAGAAATGCGTATCGATCGAGAAATTGAGCTGCGACAGCCGCGTATAGTGGCGCACCACATCCAGCTCAGAGACTTCCGGCAGCCCGAGCGCGCTACGGCGTTTGAGCTGGTCCGGCAGATCATCCACGGCTAGGGCCTCAGCCGGCGCCTGTGCTATCGCGGCCCTGCCGGCCCGGCTGTGTTCGAAGATCAGTCGTTCGGTCATGATATTCAACGCTTTGCTAGGCGCGGCCGCAGGGCCGCACAAACGGACGTGCCATTCAGGCCGATTCGAGCGCGGCGACCGCCGCTTCGTAATCCGGCTCTTCCGAAACTTCGGACACGAGCTGGCTGTAGACGACGTTGTCGTTGCTGTCGGCCACGACCACCGCCCGGGCACACAGCCCGGCCATCGGCCCGTCCTCGATCAGCACCCCATAGTCGCCGGCAAAGGTCTTGTCGCGCATCATCGACAAGGTCACGCCGTTTTCCAGGCCTTCTGCGGCGCAGAAGCGCTTGTGGGCGAACGGCAAATCTGCCGAAACCTGGAACAGCACGGCATTGTCCAGCGCCTCGATCCGAGCGTTGAACTGTTTCACCGACAGCGCACAGGTGGGCGTATCGAGACTCGGAAAGATATTGAAGATCTTGGCCTTGCCAGCGAAGTCGTTGAGTCCGACATCGGCCAGGTCAGACCCGGTCAGCCGCAGCGGCGGCAGACGATCGCCGGGCTGCGGCAGCCGACCGGCGACATGAATCTCGTTGCCCTTCAGGGTAATGGTCTGGCTCATCAGGCGGCCTCCGCCATTTCGGTCAATACTTCCGAAAGCGCATCGGCGTAGGCGGCCAGGTCGCTCTCGGTCTTGGTTTCGGTCGCACAGATCAGTACGACATCGTCCATCTCGGCATAGAAACGCGACAGCGCCAAACCGCCGAGAATGCCGCGCTCGGCCAGCGCATCCAGCACTGGCTGGGCGGCGACCGGCAACCGCAGCGCGCATTCATGAAAATACGGCGCATCGAACACTGGCTCGACACCATCGAGGGCGCGCAGTCGCTTGGCCAGGTCGCGGGTGGTCGCTGCACAGGTGGCAGCCACATTTTCCAGCCCCGCCGGGCCGAGAAGACTCATGTGAATCGTCGCCGCGGTGACCAACAGCCCCTGATTGGTACAGATATTGGAGGTCGCCTTGGAGCGACGGATATGCTGCTCGCGCGGCTGCAGCGTCAGCACATAGCCTTCGCGGCCGTCGATGTCCTGGGTCCGGCCGACCACGCGGCCAGGCATCTGGCGTACATGTTTCTTGCGACAGCACAGAATCCCGAAATAGGGTCCGCCGCCGGCCAACGGCGCGCCGAGCGGCTGGCCTTCGCCAACCACGATGTCGGCGCCTTCGCTGCTGCCCCACTCGCCGGGCGGTGTGAGCAGCGCCAACGACACCGGATTGACCACGCCGATCGCCAGCGCACCGTTGTTCTGGGCCCAGTCGGTCAATGCATCGACGTCTTCCAGCACGCCGAAGAAGTTCGGTTGCGGAATCACCACGGCGGTGACGTCCTCATCGGCCCAGGCCTCGAGTGCAGCTTGGTCGATCTTGCCAGTGGCGGGATCGAAGCCGATGCTCTCAAACGTGATGTTCTGGTTCGCGCAGATGTTGTGCGCGACCTCGCGATAGAACGGATGCACACTGGCCGGCATCAGTACCCGCGACGCCTTGGACTTGCGGTTGGCCCGCACCGCCATCAGCACCGCCTCGGCCAGCGCCGACGCCCCGTCATAAAGCGAGGCGTTGGCCACGTCCATACCGGTCAGCCCGCTCATCATCGTCTGGTACTCATAGACGACCTGCAGCGTGCCCTGACTGGCTTCCGGCTGATACGGCGTATAGGCACTGTAGAATTCGCCGCGGGTGGTAATTTCCCAGACCGCAGCCGGAATATGGTGCTCGTAGGCCCCGGCGCCGATAAAGCACAGCCCCCCCGAATCGCGGGCGGCCCGCTCGTGCATCAGCCGGGTTACGGCCTGCTCGCTGGCACGTTCGGGTACGGCCGAAATATCGACATCGCGCAGCAACGGGTCGATTTCGGAAAACAGCGCATCCACGCTGTCCGCCCCGATCGTGGCGAGCATGTCGTTGATGTCGTGGTCGGTGTGCGGAATAAACGGCATAACGTCTCGTGGTTGAAAGCCGGGGAAAAGCGCCGACGCCAGGGCCGGCGCTGGTTGAGGATCAGTCCTCTTCGGCCTCGACGATCTCGCCATAGGCTTCAGCGTCGAGCAGTCCGGACAGCTGTTCGGTGTCGTTGATCGTCATCTTGAACAACCAGCCTTCACCAAATGGATCTTCGTTGACCCGCTCCGGTGAATCGGCCAGCTCTTCGTTGATTTCGACGATCTCGCCGGCCAGCGGCGCATAAATATCGGAGGCGGCCTTGACCGATTCGACCACCGCGACGGCATCGCCCGGGCCGAACTTGTCGCCGACTTCTGGCAGTTCGACGAACACCAGATCACCAAGCGAACCCTGGGCGTATTCGGTGATGCCGACGGTGATCGTGCCGTCGCCATCGTTACCGATCCATTCGTGGGTCTTGGTATAGGACAGTTCGTTCGGAATTTCGCTCATGTTCTTCCCCTTGATTGGCCGCTTGGTAATGAGCCGAAAATGATAAGCGATACGCAGGCCGGCGCGCCGAGGCAAAGCCGGCCAGGTGGGTCAAGACCGGGCGCGACGGCTGACTACAGGTCGATACGGATCTTGCCGTTGCGCACGAATGGGTAAGCCACGACATACGCCGTCAGCCACTTGCCGCGTACATGAACCTGTACGCGCTGCTCCCATTCGACCGGCACCCGGGCCAGCGCGATCGAGCGCGACAACGTCGGCGCAAAGCTGCCGCTGGTGATCTCGCCTTCGGCATGCTGGGCTTCGGTCGATTCGTCGTCGGCAGCCCGCACGGCCGCGCCGTGGCGCATCACGCCCCGACCTTCGAGGACGAGCCCGACCAGCTTGCGCGGACTCTGATCGCGCACCGCCTCCAGCGATTCCCGACCAATGAAATCGCGATCGGCGGGCTCGAACGCCACGGTCCAGCCCAGCCCGGATTCCAGCGGCGTGGTGTCTTCGTCCATATCCTGGCCGTAGAGATTCAGCCCAGCTTCCAGGCGCAGCGTATCGCGGGCTCCGAGACCGATCGGCTCGACGCCTGCCTCGAGCAGCGCACGCCACAGATCGACCGCGGCATCGGCCGGCAGCACGATTTCGAAGCCGTCTTCGCCGGTATAGCCGGTCCGGCCGATCGACCATTCGCCGACGACGGCCGCCCGAAACGGCTTGAGCTCGGCAGCCGCCCCGGCCTGCTCGTCGTCGAGCGCGCTGTAGGTCAACTCGCGGGCCTTCGGGCCTTGAACGGCGATGATTGCCAGATCGTCGCGGGTCGCCAGATCGACGTCGAAATTTCGGGCCTGGCTACTCAGCCAAGCCATATCCTTTTCCGCGGTGGCCGCGTTGACTACCGCGCGATACCAGTTATCGCCGAGATGATAGACGATCAGATCGTCGATCACCCCGCCGCGGGTGTTAAGCATGCAGGTATAAAAAGCCCGGCCTGTTTCGTCGATCTTGGCTACGTCGTTGGCCAGTACGCGGCGCAGCAGATCGCGCGCGCCCGCGCCTCGGATATCGACCGGGCGCATGTGCGAGACATCGAACATACCAGCGCCTTCGCGCACAGCCTTGTGCTCGGCGATCTGGGAACCGTAGTTGATCGGCATGTCCCAACCGGCGAAATCCACCAGCTTAGCGCCAAGCGCGACATGCTCATCATGGAGCGGCGTATGGTTATTGGCCATGCGATCGACTCTTTCGTTGCGGTGGTGAACCGTGGCAGCTACAAACAAGGCCGGGCTTAGTGTCCCGCCGCCCCTCTGTCCTGGCACCTGAGAGATTCGCCCCGTCGGTGAACCGCATTGTGGCGGTTGCTCTCCAGAGTCGATCGTGGCCAGCCGTATCGGCCGACCCGCGCTTGGTCCATGGGCCTGAGCGTTTCCGGGCGGAATTGCGCCTTCGGCGGCGGGCCTAACCCGCACTCTCCCAAGCGTTTTGCGATCGAGGCTTTTACTATACCGACCCGGCCGCGCGAATCCAAGCTGGTCAATCCAGAAACGAGCCATGGGCGGTGAAGGTCTCGTCCGTACGCAGGGCCCAAGCTGCGCACAGTGGCGGCCGTGAGCTATGCATTCAGAACGCCATAGCCCCAGTGCTCGGGCGCATTCGGGCGGCAATCTCCCCTACGGACCTATTCCGCCGTTGTCCGACTCCGTGCGAGGCACTGGCTGGAAGACGGACGATAGAGCGCAAGACGAGGCTTGGGGCGTGTTGAGGTTTCCTGCGAGTCCGCGCCGAAGGCTGTTGAGCTGCAAGCCGAGGCGCCACGAGTACAGCATCGTGGCACGACGTCCATGAGCAGCAACGCTGGATGGCGGCCAACAGCCGTTGTTTCGAAAGGTTATGCCGCAAATCGTGTCGGGCCGCATGACGCGCCTTGATCGGGGCACGCCTAGAACCGGCGGCTCGCGCCTCGCCAGCCCTGATTTGGGGCGGCAATGCAGCGCCAGGACGACATCCCAACAAGCTCTAGCGCGCGGCGCAACGCGTTCCGCGAGCACGCCCACGCAGGATCGCCACGATGTCGTCCATGCATGGCGTTTGTCCGCCTGCCATGGACCGCCTATAGAAACCCGGCCCAGGCCTCGTCGGCATTGCGAGTTCAGGGGGATAATACGCGTTGATGCCGCGACTCGCAGCTTGTCGAGCACGTGGTGTCCAGCGCAGCCTGGCATACAACACAGCACCTGGCCCGTGGCTAACCGGCGCCAACTCCAGCCCCATCGCACCGGCTGTGCGCCGCGACCGGTGTGCGGCCACCCCACAATACATGGGCCGGGCCATCGGCGCTGTCGTTGCGTGCCAGAGCCGACTCCGGCGCGATGGCCTCAGCGCAACAGCCGCGGCCCGTTCGCAGACAGCCCGGTGGCCTGATGGATCATGATCTGTCGGATCGGCGCCAGCCGTGTCGAACCGGAAATCGCCAGACCGCGCAGGCCCCGCAGAATCGGATTGCGGCTGCCGTAGAGCCGTTTCAGGCCGTCGGTCGCGCCCAGCATCAACAGATTGTCGGTCATGCGTGCACGCTGATAACGCTTGAGAAACGTCAGATCGCCGGCATCGGCGCCGGCAGCCCGTCCGGCCTCGAGCGCGGCCACCAACTCGGCAACGTCCATCAGCCCCAGGTTGGCGCCCTGCCCGGCCATCGGATGGACCACATGGGCGGCATCGCCGGCCAGTGCGACCCGCGGCTGCACATAGCGCTGGGCATGCATGAGCTTGAGCGGGAACGCCCCGCGGCTGCCCATATGCTCGATCCGGCCCAGCGCATGGCCGCTGGCTTCGGACAGTCGCTCGCAAAAACGCTCATCGTCGAGCTCGGCGATTTCATTGGCTACGGCTTCATCGGCATGCCAGGCCAGCGAACAACGTCCGTCGGCCAGCGGCAAGAAAGCCACCGGCCCGGTCTCGGTGAACCGCTGCCAGGCGATATGGCGATGATGCCGTTCCGGCGTCACCGTGCCGACTGTACAGCGCTGGCCATAGCCCCAACCGGTGGTCGGAATCCCGGCGGCCTGGCGTACCGCCGAATTGGCGCCTTCAGCACCGACCACCAGGGCTGCCGTGATTTCCTGCTCGTCTTCGAGCGTGATACGCGCCATATCGTCGCCGACTGCCAGATCGGCCATCATCGCCGGACAGTAGACATCGACTCGCTCGAAGGCCTGCCAGGCCGAGTCGACGATCAGCGCGTTCTCGACAATATGCCCGAGCTCGGACAGGCCGACGGCGGTATGTTCGAGAAACAGTTGGTCGCTATGCCCGGCCTCCCAGACCTTCATGCCGGTGAACGGACAGATCCGGTGTTTGGGTACACGCTCCCATAGCCCCAGATTATCCAGCACCCGACGCGGGCCCGGGGCGATCGCCGATTGGCGTAGATCGAAATCGGCCTCGGGATCCATTGGTTTGGGCTGTTTCGCCTCAACCAGTGCGACATGGAAATCGGCTTCGGCCAATGCCACGGCCAATACTGCGCCGACCATGCCGCCGCCCACGATGGCGACGTCGTAGCGGGGTCTTGTCGTCATGTTTTCGACCATCCTTCTGCGCGGCGGTGCGTCGCATCGGACAGCAACGCCAGCCCCATGCTGCGACGGGCCATATCGCTGCGCAGCCCCGGCGCCAGCGACAGGCCGAACAGGCCGGCCCCCCGGGCATGGCCGAGTCCGGGAATACGATTGGAGAACAACCGCACGACGCGGTCGGTGAAATTGGCCACCCGGTGCTGGTCCGGGCGGCGGCCCTCGGCCCAGGCCGCCAGCATATCCGGCTCGCCTGGATCGAAATCCACGCCCGCCAACGCCTGATGCTCGCGCAGCGTTTCGGCCAGGCCGAGCGCATCGCGAATCGCCAGGTTGAAACCCTGGGCCGCTGCCGGATGTAGCGCATGGCCGGCATTGCCGATCAAGGCGGCGCGCCGGCCGACTGCGGTGTCGCAGAGCAGCCGCACCAGCGGATAGGCACCGCGCGGCCCGGCCAGTTCGAGGCTCCCGAGCCGGCCACCGAAAGCCTGCTGCAGTTCGGCAGTGAAGTGCGTGTCATCGAGATCGAGTAGGCGCTTCGCCTCGGCGCTCGGCACCGTCCATACCACGGCACAGGTATCGTGCTGGAACGGTAACAGCGCGACCGGGCCGCT
This sequence comes from Salinisphaera sp. SPP-AMP-43, assembly GCF_049568105.1. Taxonomy (GTDB): domain Bacteria; phylum Pseudomonadota; class Gammaproteobacteria; order Nevskiales; family Salinisphaeraceae; genus Salinisphaera. Next base: position 1,532,760 of record NZ_CP145335.1, on the reverse strand, counting down.
GGGCGTGAACCGCTCGTAGGCACAGCCGGCATGCGGGCGCTCGGATCGGGCCTTGGTCACGATTGCAGACTGGCCGTAGTCGTCGAGGCGCGCACCGATGCCGAGCGCAGAACGCACCGCCGAGTGGGTGCCGTCGGCGCCGATCAGAAGGCGCGTGGACAGGCGTCGCTCGGTGTTGCCTTCGACCACGGTGAGTTCGGCCGCCCCGGTTTCGTCATAGGCCAGCCCCTGAAAAGTCGCCGGCGCGATGACATCGACATCATCCAGATCGGCCAGCCGATCGCGCAGGACCGAGATCATGGCAACGTTGGGCACGACATAGCCCAGCGCCGGCAGGTCGTACTCGGCGGCCGCAACCGTAACCCGGCCGAAATGGCCGGCCTGGGATACATGCAGACGCTCGATAGCGGCCGCTTCGTCGGCCATCGCCGACCACAGGCCGAGTTCATCGAACATCGCCCGGGTACCCCAGGCCAAGGCCGTGGTTCGCGCCTGCAGGTTCTCATCGGCCGGCGCATCGAAGGCTACGGCCTCGATCAGGGCGATCCGTAATCCCGTGTCGGACAGCGCACAGGCGAGGCTCGCCCCGGCCAAACCGCCGCCGACCACCGCGATGTCGTAATCGGCGTTCACGAAGCCTCGCGCATCAAGGCTTCGATCTCGGCCGGGGCCTTCGGCACATCGCCAGTCATGATCTCGGGCTCGCCGCGGGTAACCACCACGTCATCCTCGACCCGAATGCCGATGCCCCAGTAGTTCTTATCCACGCCCTCGGTACCCGGCGGGATATACAGCCCCGGTTCGACGGTCAGCACCATACCCGGCTCGAGTTCGCGCCATTCGCCGGCCTGCTTGTAGACCCCGACGTCGTGTACGTCCATGCCCAACCAGTGGCTGGTGCCGTGCATGAAAAACCGTTTGTAACTTTCGTCGGCGATCACCGATTCGCGATCGCCGGAAACGAAGCCGAGCTCCAGCAGGCCGTCGACCAGCACATGCAATGCTGCCTGATGCGAAGCATTGGCCTTGTTGCCGGCCCGGCAGGCGGCAATCCCGGCCTCGTTGGCGGCGAGCACGATATCGTAGACACGGCGCTGGGCCTCGGAGAACCGGCCGTTGGCCGGAAAGGTGCGGGTGATGTCACCGGCATAACCCCGATATTCGGCCCCGGAGTCGATCAACACCAGATCGCCATCCGCGATCTCGGCAGCATTTTCGACATAGTGCAGCACGCAGCCGTTGGCCCCGGCCCCGACGATGGTCGGGTAGGCCCAGTGCATACCGTTAAGGCCATACACATAGTGCAACGTGGCCTCGAGTTGGTATTCGTAGACCCCGGGGGCAGCGGCCTGCATGGCCGCGCGATGCCCGGCCGCCGACACCTTAGCCGCTTCGCGCATCAGCGCGAGTTCGGCCTCGCTTTTACGCAGCCGCATTTCGTGCACGACACTGTTGATCGAGACGATGTGCTCGGGCGGCGCCGCATGCCGGCCGCGGGCACGCAGATCGTTGAGCCGGCTCATGAGCTGTTGCTCAAACTCGGGGTGGATGCCCTGGGTCATATACAGCCGCTCACGGCCGCTCAACAACTCACCGATGCGCTGATCGAACTCGTCGATGGGATAAGCCGCATCGGCGCCGAAACGCGTGACCGCGCCATCGGTTCCGGCCCGATGGCCGTTCCAGGTCTCGGCTGCCGGGTCGCGCTCGCGACAGAACAGGATGTATTCGCCGCGCTCATGACCGGGGGCGAGCACGGCAATCGCCTGCGGCTCGCCAAAGCCGGTCAGATACCGGAAATCGCTGTTCGACCGGTACGGATAGTCGACGTCGTTATTGCGATTGCGCTCGGGCGTGGCGGCGACCACAGCAATACCGCCCGCGCCGATCTGGTCGGCCAGCGCAGCACGGCGCTTGGCATGATCGGCCGGATCATCGGCGTGGTTCAAATGCGACTGGTCGAGAATCAATGCAGGGTCTCCCTGGTTTGCGGGCCTTCACGCTTGGGTTGCAGTTCGAGAAAGATCATCTGAACCCCAACCCGCACGTATTCGACCAGTTCAGCATAGTCGGCTTCGCCGTTTTCGGATTCGGCGTCCTCGGCGGTGAGTTCGGCCTTGGACAACTCGATCAGATCGCCGGCGACTTCGCGGACCTCTGGCGACAGCTGATCCGGCGAAAAATCGCCGCGATAGCTCAGCCCGAACAGAAAACCGGCGCACCAGCGCGCCAAGGCGGTCACCCTTGTTTCCAACGAGGCCGTATCGTCGTTGGGCAACAATGGCTTGAAACTCAGATCGGGATCGAACAACCCCTCAAGCGTCATCTCGGCCAGCGCAGACAGGGCCGTATTCAGGTTGTCGGTTTCAACGTCGTCGACGGCCGCAGCCGGCGGGTGTTCGTTGTCGATACAGAGCATGCCGGTCAGCGTGCCGTGGGTCTCACCCGGCGTCTGCACCGATCCGGCCTGTTTGAGGCCCTCTTCCAGGGCCATGAAAATATCGGACTGACTCATCTCGGACCTTTGCGTGTCGGCCTGGTCCACCATTGCACACAGGGTTGTCGGCAACGGCGGCTCGGTTCGGCATGTTAGCAAACTCGTCGATTCACGAACTCGTCAGCGCACCGAAGAAAACCGCGTTATAGATCATATGCAGCAGTACCGGCCGCCAGAGTGCCCGGCCGCGTTCGTAGAACCAGCCGATAACCAGTGCTGGCAACAGCGTTGCCAGCGCCCAGATTGGCGGGTGGCTGAAGCCGTGCAGTACAACGAACGCCGCACTCGCCAGCGCGTTGGCCAGACTCCAGGGTCCGAGCGCCGGCATGCGCCGGCGCAGCAGCCATTCCTGTAGCCCACCGCGGAACAGGATCTCCTCGACCAACGGCCCCAGTAACACAAACCAGAACAGGCTCGCTGGCGCAGGCGGCTGCCGGCGCCAGTCGGCCGCACCGAGCACAGTCAGGACAAACGGCGCCGCTGCCGCCGCAAGCAGCGCGCCGGCCCAGACCCACCAGGGCGGCGGCGAAGCCGCCGCATCGACTGTTGTCAGGCCGAGCGACGACGCCAGAGCAGTACTCCGCCGGCCAGGCTCAGCATGAGCAGCCACAACGGATCGAAGGCCGCATTCGGGTTGAGGGTGCAACCGCCGCCCCCACCGCCGCCGCCATCATCGTCGTCGGCACCGGCGCTGCTCGAATCGGCTTCACTGGTGATCTCGGAGTCCGGATCGCCAGCGATCGGCGCACTATCGATATCCGGACAGCGGGCACCGTTGGTCAATTGCCAGCCGAGATCCTCGAGCGCACAAATCGACAGCCCAAGGCCGTGCAACACCCCCGCATCCGGATTTTCGCGGGGCGCCATGATCTGGGCCGGCGATAGCGTCATCGCCCAATGCGATACCGAGCTGCCGGCGTCGATGGTGGGCGGCGCATAGAGCTGGACGCGGCCCTGAGTCAGCCCGGTGGTGAGATAGCCGCCGGCCGCCGAGTTGGTGCTGCTGCTGCCCCAGACCAGATCGGGGCCGTCGCTCATCGACTCGGCACGCTGGGCGGCTGTCATCGACGGCCAGTACGGCTGCCCCGGCAAGCCCAGATACTGGATATACGTACTAAAGATATCGGGAAAGCGGGTATTGGCATCGTCCGTGAATCGGGGGAATTGGCCGATTTCGGTATCGCCGTCGTCGCTGAGCGCCACTAGGGTCTGAAAGCCGAGCCCGTGCAAAAGCTCATGGACTGCCGTGGCCACGAAGTCGAGCTGGTGATCGCCAGGTTCGCCGTCGAGCCCGTAGTACCAGGTCGTCCCCTGTAGACAGTTCTCGCTGGCGGTATCCAACCTTGGGTTGAACGCCAATGCGATGCCGGCCCGATCGGCCAGACGCTGCCCTGCCAAGGCGTTGGCCAGCGGTAGCGGATAGGCGACATCGGCCTGCGGCGCACCGGAGAAATTGACCGCGTACTCGGTCGTGCCGCCCTGGCCGAGCGTGGCCGAGTTGCGCTCGCAGGCAAGCAGGTTTTCACGGTTGATATTCCCGGCGAAGCTGACCTGAATACGAACCGGCACATTGCTGGCAATCCGGCTGGCCACGATCTCGGCAGCATACTGGAACGCCGCCAAACGCTGTTCGCCCAGCGTGGTTGCCTCGTTGCTGGCTAGTGGCGCGACGGATTGGTCGTCATCGAAGCCTTGCCCGGTGCCCCTATCCTGATTTTCGAGTTCGACGGTCGCCGCCTGCGCGCTTGTGCAGATCAGGCACAGCGCGAATGCGCCCCCCCAGGTTTTCATCTTCCCCATAACTTCCCCACCAGCGCCCGGTGTGCGACTCGGTATGGCGCCTATCCCAATCGTTCGTTGTTACGTCACGCGTTCGTGGCTTTGTCACCGCATGCGAGCGAAACACGACGGCGCGGAACAGCCCGGACGCGCCGTCGCCATAGCATTCAACGCAGCGTCTTCTGGCAAGGATCGGCCGATGCCTTCGAATCTTGACTGGCGTGCTCGGCCGAGCCGCCCATGCGCAGACTGCCGTCGTCACAGCGCACGACCCGCTCCTTGGGTGCTTTGTTCGGATCGACCGATAACATCCGGGTGCCGTCCTCAGTCTGCCAGCGCGTGTAGCCGGACTTCTTGGAAGTCTGGCCCGCGTTTTGGCCGATCTGCTGCTTGGACTGGGCACTCGGCCCCTGTTCGGCCGGATGCTGAATCACGTCGCCGGTCTCCGGATCGAGATAGACCGTCTGGTGCGCACTTTTGTCGCCGGCGGCCGATGCACAACCGGCCACGTTGCACAAAACAGCTGTCGTGGCAGCGGCAATCAGAATTCGAACTGTCGTCATGGTCCAACCTCGTTCTCGGACGATCGGATTGTTCATCGACTGACCCGCGCTGGGTTCGTGTCGGCAGCGCGACTCAGGCAGGATATGATCGCATCAAACGCTAGCAGCTGCGACGACGCCCGCATGGCACGATTGGATTGGCGAGACACGATGGCCGCCTTGGTGGCCGAACGCACCATCAGCAGCGACGATCCGGCGCTGGACCATGGCAACCGCACGGCCGTGGAAGGACTCGCCGATCGGCTCGAGCATGCCGGCTTCAGCTGCGACATCCAGCCGCTCGCGAACCGTTCGGACAAGGTCAACCTACTGGCACAGATCGGCCCCGCAGAGTCCGCGGCCGAGGCTGGCCTGGTGTTCGCCGGCCATGTCGATACCGTGCCTTTCGATGCCGAGGGTTGGGCCTCGGATCCGTTCGAGCTGGTGGAGCGCGACGAGCGTCTGTACGGCCTCGGCAGCACCGATATGAAAGGTTTTCTGGCAATCGCGGCCGGCGTGGCCGCGGAATATGCCGATCAGCGTCTGGATGCGCCGTTGTCGCTGCTTGTCTCGGCCGACGAAGAATGCGGCATGGACGGCGCTCGCGCGCTGCTAGAGGCCGGCGCTGCGCCAGGCCGCTACTGCGTGATCGGCGAGCCGACCTCGCTGGTCCCGATTCGCCGCCACAAAGGGATTTTGATGGAAACCATCGAAACCGTCGGCGCCTCGGGGCATTCCAGCAATCCGGCGCTGGGCGCCAACGCGATCGAAGCCATGCACCGGGCGATCGCCGCGATTCGCACATTCCGTGACGAGCTCGCCACGCGCCAAACGGCCTCGGGGTTCCCGGTTCCGCATGCCACGCTCAATCTGGGCACGATCCGCGGCGGTGATGCGGCCAATCGCATTCCGGCGCACTGTCGGCTGGATATCGATACCCGTTTTCTACCCGGCGACTCGATCGAGGCACTGCGCGACGAACTGCGCCAGCGCGTACGTCATGCTTTGGCCGACAGCGACTGCGACGTGCGTTTTTCGGCACTATTCGCCGGTACGCCGGCTTTCGAAACCGCCGCCGAATCGCCAATCGTCACCGCCTGCGAACAACTCACCGGGCAACCGGCTGCCGCGGTCGATTTCGGCACCGAAGGTGCGTTCTACAACGCACTCGGCATGGACAGCATCATTCTCGGCCCGGGCGATATCGCCGATGCCCACCAGCCCAACGAATACTTGGCCCTGGAGCGCATCGCACCGATGCAGACGATCCTGCGCGGTTTGGTCGAACGGTTCTGCCGGCCGGGCTGAACGATAACGCCGGTCGCCGGCCCCGGCGGTTTTTTGCTCTAATACCGCGATGCAATCGGGGTCCGACAACCATTCTCAACCGATCGATCAGACCGCGCTGGTCGCGGCACTGCGGGCCTCGGCGCCCTATGTGCATGCCCATCGCGGCCGGACGTTCGTGATTCATCTGCCCGGCGAGGCCGCGGCCTCGCCGCGTTTCGTCGATCTGATCTACGACATCGCGCTGCTGCACAGTCTTGGGGTACGACTGGTGATCGTGTTCGGCGCCCGGCCCCAGATCGATGCCGCACTCGCCGAGGCCGGGCTGGCGCCGCGCTTCATCGACGGCGTGCGGGTGACCGATGCCGCCGCGCTGAACTGCGCACGCCAGGCTGTGGGCAGCCTACAAATGGCCTTCGAAGCCCATTTGTCGACCAGTTTGGCGAGTACACCGATGGGCGGGGCTCGGATCGCGACGGTCAGCGGCAATCTGGTGACCGCCAAACCAGTCGGCGTGGCCGGCGGCGTGGATCACGGGCATACCGGCGAAGTCCGACGCATCGATACCGCCAGCATCGATGCGCATCTGGCCCGTGGCCATATCGTGCTGCTGTCCTGTATCGGTTATTCGCCGTCCGGCGAAATCTTCAACCTGGTAGCCGAAGACGTGGCCGGCGCCACGGCCCGGGCCCTGGGCGCCGACAAATTCGTGCTCGTACATCCGGGCGAGGCCATGCACGCCCGGTTTGCCGAATCGTCCCCCGGGCTGACCGTGGAGGCTGCCCGAGCGATGCTGGAGGCCGCCGATGCGCCGCTGGCCACGGCCGATCGGGCACGCCTGGCGGCCGCGATCCAGGCTTGTCTCGGTGGGGTCGAGCGCAGCCATCTGGTCAGTTTCGATACCGACGGCGCACTGCTGCGCGAGCTGTATTCCCGCGATGGCCTGGGCACCATGGTCGCCGCCGATACCTACGATGCCGTGCGCACGGCCACCCCCGAAGACCTCGGCGGCGTGCTGGCGCTGATCGAACCGCTGGCTGCGGCCGGGCTGCTGGTACCGCGCTCGCGCGAGGCCATCGAACTCGACATCGAACGCTATGTGGTCATGGCCCGCGATGGCCTAATCACGGCCTGCTGTGCGCTGATGCCCTATGCTGAGGAGGCGATTGGCGAGCTGGCCTGCGTAGCCGTACATCCGAACTATCGCGGCGGCAACCGGGCCGCCATCTTGCTGGCCGAAGTCGAACGCCGCGCCCGGGCGGCCGGCCTGACCCGCCTGTTCGTGCTGACCACCAAGGCCCCGCACTGGTTCGTTGAGCACGGTTTTCAGCCTTCTAGCATCACCGTCCTGCCGCTGGCCAAGCAGGCGATGTACAACTACCAGCGCAATTCGGCGGTACTGATCAAACCGCTCGAACCGAACTAAAACCATGGCTCGCACGCGACATATTCCGCGCGTTCATCTGGCCGCCGCCTTGGCGGTGGGCGACGAGATCGCCCTGCCCGACGATAAACGCCATCATCTGAGCACGGTGCTGCGGCTGGCTGCCGGCGCCGAACTACGGCTGTTCAACGGCGACGGCGCCGAATATGACGCCACCTTGATCGCCAGTGACCGCAAACAGGCGATCGCCCGGATCGATCGCCGGACAACGCCGGCCGGAGAATCGCCGCTGGCGGTCACGCTGGTGCAGGCGATCGCGCGCGGCGATCGTATGGACTTCGCCCTGGCCAAGGCCGTCGAACTGGGCGTGACCGCGATCCAGCCGGTATTCACCGAGCGGGGTCAGGTCAAGCTCGACGGCGCACGGCTCGCCAAGAAGCAGGCCCACTGGCAGCGCGTGGTCGAGTCGGCTGCTGAGCAGAGCGGGCGCCTGAGCTGCCCGGCGCTGACCGAGGCGGCCGAGCTGCGGTCGATCATTGCCGCCCCGCCGGCAGCCGATCGCTATCTGATGCTGGCCCCAGAAGCCGCCGGCGGCCTGTCGACGCTGGCACCCGCGCACGAGGTCGCGCTATTGATCGGCCCGGAATCCGGGCTGTCGAACGACGAAATCGAGACCGCCGCAGCAGCCGGCTGGCAGGCACTGGCGCTTGGCCCACGCGTACTGCGGACCGAGACCGCCGGCATGGCCGCACTGGCCGCCCTGCAGACGGTCTGGGGCGACCTGGCGGGCTGAATTCTTCGACGAGCGAATCCACCGACGCACGCCTCTCCGGGCCGATATTGCCGGGCTCGCTGTGCCGGCTAAGAACCGGGCAAGCGCGAAGGATTCGATGGCCTGTTACAAGGTGGCGCCCAACTCTTGGCCACGGCGGGCAGCCGCCAACGGGGCGCGCCGGTCGCGATCCGCTCGTCGTTGGCACCACGCTATCCGTAGATCGGCGCCGGTGCCCACGGCTGGTTTAACCGGACTCGCTCGGCTCGCCGACTTCCGACGATGCCGGCGCTTTGGCGAGCCTTAACACGCCCGAGCGGCCATGCTCTCATCGGCGCCCATCGGTATACCTACACAGGTGGCACAGGCCGAGCACCGCGAACCGATCGCAGGCGCATCGATCGTAGAATCGGCAGAGAGTAGCCCGCCGGCTGCGCTACCATGCGCAGCATAGAACACTGTCGGCGGGTCAGACCGCCAAAGGATTTTTCGCAATGGCGTATTCGCTCGGTGTGGTGATGGACCCGATCGAGGACATCACTCCCTATAAGGACACGACCCTGGCTCTGCTGCTCGAAGCCCAGCGGCGTGGCTATACGATCCACTATTTCACGATGACCGATCTGTTCGTGGCCGACGGCATCGGCTACGGGCATGCACGCACGATCGAGGTCGCCGACGACAACGACGATTGGTTCACCTATACCGGCGAATCCCAGGTGCTGCGCCTGGCCGATCTGGATACGATCCTGATGCGCAAGGATCCGCCGTTCGACACGGAATACATCTACGCCACCTATATCCTCGAGTTGGCCGAGGACGAAGGCACACTGGTGGTCAACCGCTGCGATGCCCTGCGCGATGTCAACGAAAAGATGGCGATCAACCGCTTTGCTCATCTTTGCGGGCCGACGCTGGTGGCCCGCCGGGCCGATGCCTTTCGGCGCTTCATCGCCGAGCATCGGGACGTCGTGCTCAAGCCACTCGACGGCATGGGCGGCTCGCGTATCTTCCGCGTGACCGAAGGCAACGACAACACCAGCGTGATCCTGGAAGTGCTCACCGAACACGGCACCCAGTTCGCGATGGCCCAGGCCTATTTGCCCGAGATCAAGAACGGCGACAAGCGTATTCTGCTGGTCGACGGCGAGCCGGTCGGCTATGCCCTAGCCCGGATGCCGGCGGCCGGTGAATTACGTGGCAATCTCGCAGCTGGTGGCCGCGGGGTCGGGCGCGAGCTGACGGAGTCCGACCTGCGTATTGCAGGCGAAATCGGCCCTTACGTACGCGATAAGGGGTTGCTGTTCGTGGGCCTCGACGTGATCGGCGAAAATCTCACCGAAATCAACGTCACCAGCCCGACCTGTGTGCGCGAGCTGGAAGCCCAGTTCGATATCAACATCTGTGCCAAGCTCTTCGATGCAATCGAGAAACGGCTTCAAAATCCGACGCCTATCTCCTGAAAGCCAGGGTAACGGGTAATACCACGGACTGCGCCCTCCTTTGCCCCGTGCTAAATATGGATGCAACTTGCAGCCATATTGGGTACGGGGGTGCCTTTCATGCAGCGATCTCATCGTCTGACCGTCGCGGCCGGCGTTTTTACGGCCGTACTGGGTTTGTTATTGGCCATCGAAGGCGGCTGGCTCGCCTGGGTCGGCGGCTCGCCGGCCTATCTGATTGGCGGCCTGGGCTATCTCGTCATTGGCGGACTGCTAATTGCACGCCGCGCGGCCGGATTCTGGCTGAACCTCGGGTTGTTCGCAGCCGCCTTGATCTGGGCCTTCTGGGAAACCGGCTTTTCCCAGCTCACTACGCTGACGGCCCTGCCACGGCTCGATGTGCCGATGCTGATCGCCCTCGTGTTGATGATCCCCTGGGTCTGGCGCGGCCTGGGATCGGCCGCAGTGCCGGCATTGACCGCCGGCACCGCATCGCTTGCGCTGATCGTGGTCGCCATCGCAGTGATGATATCCATGCCTTGGGTACAGCATCCCAACGGCGAAGTCGCCGATAGCGGACCGAACGTCAAACTACCGGCCTCCGACCAGCCGGCTGGCGACTGGCAATTCTATGGCCGTACCGCTGAAGGCAGCCGTTATTCGCCACTCGATCAGATCACACCGGATAACGTCGGCAAGCTGAAGCAAGCCTGGTCGTATCAAAGCGGCGATATGAAATACGCGTATAGCGGCGCCGGCGACAAGAACAAGGATGCCGAGCTGCATGGTTCCGATGCACCCCATTTCGGCGCCGAATCCACGCCGCTGAAAATTGGCAGCACGGTCTATACCTGTACACCCAATGCCTGGGTGGTGGCGCTCGACGCCGATACCGGCAAGCAGAAATGGAAGTTCAAGCCGAACGTCGACGCTTCGAACAACAACTTCGTGAACTGCCGCGGCGTGTCCTACTACAAGGCTGGGCCGGACTATACCGCGGCCGACGGCAGCCAGGCCTGTCAGACCCGCATCATCGCCCCGACTATGGGCCCGTATGTGGTCGCGCTCGATGCCCGTACCGGCAAAAAATGTCCGGGCTTCGGCCAGCACAACGGCATGATCGACCTGACCCAGGGCATCGGCGGCGTCGCCCCCGGCAGCTTGGTACAAACCTCGGCCCCACTGGTGATGCACGGCATCGTCATCACCGGCGGCAACGTGCTCGACAACTGGTTTGTTGGCGAGCCCTCCGGCGTGGTACGTGGTTGGGATGCCGAAACCGGCCAGCTCGAATGGTCCTGGGATCTGGGTCGCGATGATCCGAATGCGCCGCTGGGGCCCGGCGAACACTACACTCGCCATACCCCGAACGTCTGGGGCACGGTCACCGGCGATCCGAAAAACGGCATCATCTATCTGCCGCTCGGCAACGCCACGCCGGACTACTACGGCAAAAATCGACGCCCGTTCGATATGGAATACTCGGGCTCGATCGTGGCGCTCAACGTCGACAACGGCCAAGAGGTATGGCACTTCCAAGAAGCGCATACCGACGTCTGGGACTACGATATGCCAATCGGGCCGTCGCTGGTGCAGTGGCCTAATGGCCACAATGGTTACACGCCGGCACTGGTGTCCACCAACAAGCGCGGCCAGCTGTTCGTGCTCAACCGGCTGACCGGCGAGCCGATCATGCCGATCGAAGAACAGCCCGTGCCCACCGGCCCCGAAAACGGCGTGCTCAGCGATTGGATGTCGAAAACCCAGCCGTTTTCGCCCGATATGCCGCAGTTCACGCCGGCCAAACTCCAGGCCACGGACATGTGGGGCGTCTCGCCATTCGACCAGATGTGGTGCCGAGCCAAGTATCAGCAGGCCTACTATCCGGACAACAATGCGCCGCCGACGCTCCAGGGTACGCTGATGTATCCGACCTTCGACGGCGTGACCGACTGGTACGGGGCCTCGTTCTCGCCGGATGGCCAACTCAATATCGTGGCCAACTACCTGCCGTTCATCGGCAAACTGGTGCCCCGCAAGGAATCCACCGGCAAGGGGCTGATCCAGCAATGGGATGGCCAGGGTGTACCGCCGCTCTGGAAAGGCACCGGACCTTGGAAACCGCAGTACGGTCTGCCCTATGCCATCAAACTGCATCCGTTCATGAGCCCGATCGAAGTGCCGTGTAATGCCCCGCCGTGGGCCACGCTCAACCAGGTCAACCTGGCCCAGCACAAGATCGAGTGGTCGACCCTGCTCGGCGATGCACGCCATACGGCGCCGTTCGGCCTCAAGCACAACCTGCCGCTGCCGTCGAGCTCACCATCGCTGGGTTCTGGCGTTCAGACCGCCGGCGGCGTGACCTTCATCGCCGGCACCGCCGACGATGTGCTGCGTGCCTACGACACGGACACCGGCCAGGTGGTCTGGTCGACCGAGCTACCAGCAGGCGCACAGGCCACGCCGGCGATCTATAGCGGCGATGACGGGCGCGAATATATCGTGCTGACGGTCGGCGGGCATTCGCCGCTCGGCACCAAGCGCGGTGACTATACGATCGCCTGGGCATTGCCGCAGTCGGCAGCGGATCAAGCCGGTCAACACTGACCTCCACCTGGGCGGGGCTCTGCCCTGCCCGGTTTGATCGTCACAGCCGGGTTCGCGGTCGCCAACTGCAGCCCGGCTTTTTATCGAGCGGCGTTGCCTGGGTCCGGTTCGCTGCGAAGATCCGTCGCCAGCCAGCGATCCGGCCCGCGCAATGCGCTTGGCTGTGTCGCAGTCGGTCGCGCCCCAGACTCACACTGCCGCAGAACGCCGCTCTAGGACGAATCGACTCAAAGGCAAGGCAAGGTTGAGTGCGAACCGCTCGGCCATGCTGTGCCATTGCACTCGGCGCGGGCTTGGCGTGCGACTACGCTGGCCGCGGGCGCAACCGCAGTCGGCCCCGAGACAGCTATATTTTATATTTGCCGCCGCCCCCATGCTCGGCCGATAATTCAGGTTATGGACGCAACGTCATTCAAAAACCAACTCCTCCTGGCCATGCCGGGCCGTGTCGAAGGCGAATTCGCCGATAGCGTGATTTTTATCGCTGAACACAACGCCGACGGGGCCATGGGGCTCGTGATCAACAAACCCAGCGACCTTTCGGTCGCCGACATGCTGTCGCAGCTCGACATCGAAGCGCATGTCGATGGCAGCGTGCCGGTGTACTGGGGCGGCCCGGTGCAGTCCGAACGTGGCTTCGTGCTGCACCGCGACGAAGGCGACTGGGAATCGACGCTACATATCGAAGGCGGGCTCGCGATTACCACTTCGCGGGATATCCTGGAAGCGATCGGCAATGGCTTCGGCCCCAGTCACTATCTGATCACTCTCGGCTATGCCGGCTGGGGCGAAGGCCAGATCGAACAGGAAATGCTGGCCAACAGCTGGCTGACGACCCCGGCCGAGCAGTCTATTCTGTTCGAATCGTCGGTCGAGCGCCGCTGGGCCGATGCTGCCAACCTGCTGGGCGTATCCGCGCACCAGCTGTCCGGCCTGGCCGGTCATGCCTGATGCTGCCGTCGTTCTGGGGTTCGACTACGGCAAGCGCCGCGTCGGTATCGCAGTGGGCAGCAGCATTACCGCGACCGCCCAGCCGCTGATCGCGCTCGAACATCACGACGGCGTTCCCGATTGGGATGCGCTGGATAAGCTGGTCGCAGAATGGCGCCCAGGTACACTGATCGTCGGTCTGCCATTAAACGCCGATGGCGCGACCCAGAAGATGACCAATCGAGCACGCAATTTCGCCCAGGAATTATGGGGGCGTTATCGCCTGTCCACGCACACGGTCGATGAGCGATACTCGACGATCGAAGCCGGCGAGCGCTTGAAAGAGGCGCGTGCCTCCGGCAGCCGTGGCCGTCGACTGGCCAAGGGCGATGTCGATGCCATGGCGGCGCAGACCATTTTAGAAAGTTGGCTGCTCGGCCATCTGAATTCTGCAGAGAAGGACACCACATGAGCGATGTCACTGAAAGTTTCGATGTCGATGCCGCGCTGGCTGCCCTTACTGCTCAGGTCGAGCCGTTGATCGCCGAAAACCCCGACGTCGTGGTCGTTGGCGTCGAAACTGGCGGCGCCTGGCTGGGTGAACGCCTGCATGCGCATTTCGAACTCGCCAGCCCCCTGTGTTCGATCAACATCAGTTTCTACCGCGACGATTTTTCGATGGTCGGGCTACATCCGAGCGTCGGCCCCTCGCATATCCCGGCCGATATCGACGGCAAGACCGTTATTCTGGTGGACGACGTGCTCTATACCGGGCGCACGGTACGCGCCGCCCTCAACGAACTGTTCGACTATGGCCGACCGTCGGCGGTCAAACTGGCCGTACTGGTCGACCGGGGCGCGCGCGAGCTGCCGTTTGCACCGGATGCAGTCGGCCTCAAGCTCGATCTGGATCGCGAACGGCAGATCAAGCTGACCGGCCCCGAGCCGCTGCGGCTGACGATGTGCTAGCCCGATGGGAAACGCCTCACATGCGACGGACAGTCTGGCCCAACGCTCAGCATGCCCACCGGCCGCCCTGCTTGCCCGATTGAACCCTCGTCGCTGGCCGGGCGAATATGTCTTTTCCTCGGTTGCAAGCCTGGACGGCATTGAGCCGGCGGAACACATCGCACTCATTCGGGAAACCGAAGGCTGGACACTGATCAGCCAGCGCCGCAGCACAGCGCAGCCTGACGATGCCAACACCCCCTGCTATGCCGCGATCACGCTCGAGGTGAATTCCGCATTGGCCGATATCGGCTTAACTGCAGCGATATCGGATACGCTGGCGACGGCCGGCATTGCCTGCAACGTACTCGCCGGTTTCCACCACGATCATCTATTCGTGCCGATCGAGCGATCCGAACAAGCCCTGGCGCTACTCAACGATCTGCAGCGCACCTATTCGTCTACGCCACACTCCGATCCCGCATGACCGATATCCAGCTCGATGCCGATGGCCAGCTCCGTCATTTGCTGACCACCGAAGGCCTGCCCCGTGCCCTGATCACGCAGATCCTGGATACGGCAGAATCGTTCGTACCCGAGGTGGGCTCGCCGCCCAAGAAGGTGCCGCTACTGCGCGGCAAGACCGTATTCAACCTGTTTTTCGAAAATTCGACCCGGACGCGCACCACATTCGAGCTGGCCGCGAAACGCCTGTCGGCCGATGTTATCAACATGGATGTGGCCACCTCATCGCGCACCAAGGGCGAAGACGATCTCGATACGCTGTATACCCTGCAGGCCATGGGCGCTGATATCTTCGCCGTTCGCCATCCCGACAACGGTGCCGCAGCGCGTTTTGCGGCCAATGCTGCCCCGCATGTGGCCATCATCAACGCCGGCGACGGCAGCCATGCCCATCCGACCCAGGGGCTGCTGGATGTCTTCACCATCCGTCGGCACCGCCCGGACTTCGAAAACCTGCGGGTCGCCATCGTTGGCGACGTCGCTCATTCCCGGGTCGCCCATTCCACGATTCACGCGCTACACACGCTGGGCACCACCGATATCCGTGTGGTGGGCCCCAGCCGCTTCTTGCCCGAAGACGCCGAAGCACTGGGCGTACGGGCGACCACAAATACGGCCGAAGGGCTCGACCAAGCCGATATCGTGATGGGACTGCGCATTCAGCGCGAGCGCATCGAAGGCGATGCGCTGGCCGACGTCGAAGACTATCACCGCGACTTCGGTCTCACGCCAGCCAATCTCGCCCATGCCTCTCGGCAGGCTTTGATCATGCATCCGGGCCCGATCAACCGCGGCGTAGAAATCACCGGCGACGTCGCATATTCCGCGCAGTCGTTAATCCTCGAACAGGTGCGCAACGGCATTGCGATTCGTATGGCCGTCATGGCGATGATCGCCGGCGCGCCGGCTTCGGGCCGGGCCGACAATACCCCCCTGGCCCAGACGTGAACAGCCGCCCGCGCATAGCCGGCCCGACAACGCGGGCCTTGCCGGGCTCTGAATGTCGGCGTCGGTCAAATGTGGCGCTCATGCGCGGATTGACTCAGAATTGCGCGCAGATCTGACTGGCGCCGATTTCTACTTTATGCGCATTGCCTACGTTGTCGATACTTTTCCCAAACGCTCGGAAACCTTCGTTCGCGACGAGGTCGAGTGGCTGGCCCGGCGCGGCCAACTCGATCGCGTCTTTTCGGTCGCGACCGAAGATCAGGCGATCGACGAGATCTCGGCGCCGGTGCGTGATCGTCTACGCCGGATTCCCACCGACCCGCCGGGCCGTATCGAAGCGGCGCTATGCAAGACACGCTGGGCGATGCACCAGCCGGGACTGTTCTGGTCGCGGCTCAACGCTTGGTCGATGAGCCGGGAGTCTTTCACCGAGTTCGTTTACGGGCTGCGGCTGGCGCGCATGCTGCGCGAAGACCCGCCCGATGTGATGCATGTCCACTTCGCCAGCCTAGCTGCCCAAATCGCGCGCTATGCCAGCCGCTTGAGCGGTGTGCCGTTCACGTTCTGTGCCCATCATTACGATATCTTTCATTCGGCGCCGCCGAATTATCCGGTATTGAGCCACGACGCCAGCGCGGTCATCACCATTTCGGACTACAACCGCCGGTATCTGCGCGACCATCACAACGTCGCCGATGCCCGACTGCGGGTCATCCATTGCGGCATCGATTGCCAGCGCTTTCAACGCGCCGAGTCGCCCGAGGCGCAGACCGCAGCGGATCGCCCTCTGCAACTGGTGGCCGTCGGCCGGCTTACGGACGTCAAGGCACACCGCTACATGGTCGAAGCCTGTGCCAAGTTGCGTGACCGGGGCGTGGATTTCGTACTCAACATTATCGGCGAAGGCGACCAGCGAACTGCCCTCGAATCCCAGATCGACACCGCCGGGTTGGCCGATCGAGTGCATTTGCTTGGCGCACAGCCGAGTTCGGTAGTCCGCCGTGAATTGTTCGACGCAGATATTTTCGTCATGTCGAGTCTATCGGAAGGCATTCCGGTCTCGTTGATGGAGGCGATGGCCATGGAGCGCCCCGTGGTCACGACCGGGGTGAAAGGTATCCCGGAACTCGTCTCACATGAAGAAAACGGCCTACTGGTTCCGGTAGAAAATGCCGAGGCGATCGCAGATGCGATCCAGCAGCTGGCCGATGACGACGAACGGCGCCGCCAATTCGGGGCAGCCGGACGCACTAAAGTGCTGCGCGAATTCAACGCCGAGACCGAATACGAACGACTGCTGTCCTTGTGGCGAGAGATCATCGATCCCGAAGCTGCACAAGCTCGGCAGCAAGACGCATAGCGCAACACTTTAAAACTGAAAGGCCCGGCCATTGCGCCGAGGACAGCGCTGGGTGCCGTGCTCGTGCACCAACTGCCCGGCGCATTCGATACGGCAGATTACTGATGACTCAGACAACAAAAAGCAGTGGCCCGCACGCTTCGGACCCGACGGTTTCGGTCGTCATATCAACGCACAATCGCGCCAATTACTTGGCCGAGACGTTCGAAAGCCTATTCGCACAAACCCATCCGGTTACCGAAATCATCGTCGTCAACGATGCTTCCACGGATGAAACCGCAGACGTTCTGGCGCGTTTCAGCGACCGGATCACAGTCGTGAATCTGGCTACCAATCAGGGCAAAGCCGGGGCACTGAATACGATCATTCCCGAAGCCCGAGGCGAGTTCCTCTGGATTTTCGACGACGACGACGTTGCACTGCCGGATGCTTTGGCCCGCCACTTGGCGCTCATTCGGGCCCATCCCGATACCGATTTCACCTTCAGCAGCGCTTATCACACCTCTGATCCAGAAAGCATCTGGAATCGATCGGCTTGGCATGCCAACACCCTGGCCGACATTCCGCCAGAGGCCTTCCTTATCGAAACGCTGCGCAGCATGAACACCCCGATGCAGGGCATGCTGATATCGCGCCAGGCAGTGCTGGACATCGGTATGTTCGATACCGATATGTTCCGCTGCCAAGATCTGGATCTGTTGATTCGGCTGGGCGCGAAATATCGCGGCCGGCAGCTGGACAGCCCGTCCTTCGTGTATCGAGAACATGCCCGTGCACGTGGCGGCGGTCAGAAAACCCATTCCGCCAAGGATCGCTTCCAGATTTCCGACCGATATCGCAAGCAGGTGTTCCGCAAACTGCGAAACATTCTGCCGTTGGACAGCTATTTGCAGCACCTGCCGGCCGATCACGGCTTATTCCCAGCCGCTGCCCGGGATCCGGCAGCGCTGATCCAGCGCGCGACCGTGTTCATGCGCCAAGGGTTGGTTTCCGATGCATTGGTCGATTTCGATCATGCCTTTGGCGATCCGAATGCGCGGTCCATCGATACCGGCTGGATCGCCGATAATCTTTCTACGGCGACCGATGTCGAGCCTTGGATGTTCGAAAGCCGTCGGGCCGTAGTCCAGGGGTTGGCGAACGTACTTGCGCGACACGGCCAGCATGCGCTTGCCCGAGCCGTGGTACGTGGCCTGTTCTGGAGCATGCGCCGCGAGCTCCAGGGCCGTCGATCCCGCCAGGCGGGTACCGCCGGTCTGATGCTGGTTGGTTTCGCGGCCAGCTATGTGCCGTATCGATTGCGTTCGCGCGCCTCCTGAACAGCCGAGTAACTGACTACATTGAGATTTTTAAATCTATTACGGCGCAATAGCCCCAGCGACAAACAACCAAGTGTTCGCGGTGCGTTGGCGTTCTCGACCGCACAACAGTACACCGGTTTTCTGATCACGCTGCCGTCGATCATGATCCTCAGCCGTCTGCTGACGCCCAGCGAAGTCGGTGTGTATTCGGTCTCCATCACGTTCGTCAACATCGTCCATATGTTGCGCGACATGGGCACCAGCGAGTATCTGGTACAGCTCAAGGAAGTCGACAACGACTCGGCGCGTTCGGCATTCACCATCAATCTGATCATTGCCTGGATACTGGCGCTGACGCTGTTTTTCATCAGCCCTTGGTTGGCCACGTTTTTCAACGAAGCCGGTATCGAGCCGGTGTTGAAGATCCTGTCGCTGACGTTTCTGGTTCTACCGATCGGATCGATCATCAACGCGATGCTGGTACGCGAGATGCAGTTCGGTCTGCGTTACAAGATCAACGTCACTCAGCTGCTCGTCCAGAATGGTCTGACCATTGCCCTGGCCTGGTACGGCTTCAGTTACTACAGCCCGGCGTGGGGCGCAGTCGCGGGTATGACGGCCACGGCCTTGGGCTGCCTGTACTGGGCCAGCGAATACCGGATCCGCGGTTTGAGCTTAAAGCAATGGCGCGCCGTCACCGACTTCGGGGTCAAAAAGACATTCGAAACAGTCAGTAAACAGCTGGGGGCCGCTGCCCCCGATTTCGTAATCGGCCGGATGCTGGGCATGGCCCAGGTTGGCCTGTTCAGTCGCGGCCAGGGTCTACCCCGAATGTTTCGCCAGAACATCGTCGGTGCGATCGGGGCCGTATCCTATTCGGCCTATGCGCGTCATTATCGGGAAGGCGGTGATCCCGCCGAGTTGTATCTGCACAAGATCACACTCGTGACCGGTCTGGCATGGGCCTTTCTCGGTTTTGCCTCGCTGTTCGCCTATCCGATCATGATGATATTTTTCGGCAACCAGTGGGTTGAGGCGGTTCCGATTTTGCGATTCATGGCGGTTTTCGCGGCTATTAGCATGAGCATCGTCCAGTATGAAACCCTGCTAACCGCCATCGGCCGCCCCGGCATGGCCGCGATCGTGACCGTCATTCGACAAGGCTTGGTCATTGCCTGCCTGGTCGCAGCAGCCACTGTAAGCATTAATGTCGTAGCCATGGCGCTGGTACCGACAGCTTTCGTATCACTCGTTGTCACGCTGGCTTTTCTCAGCGTTTATACGACGATCACACCGGGACGATATCTTCGAGCCATCAAACCGAGTGCGTGCATAGCCGTCTGTGCTTTGGTCCCGGCGGCTGCGATGCGCTGGATCTATCCGCCCGGCCCTGAGGCGATCTGGGGCCCCTGTTTTGCCGGCGGGCTACTCTGGCTCGCAGGTTATATGCTCGGCATGAGATATTTCGACCATCCGCTGTGGCAGGAAATCAAACCGGTACTGGCGAAACTGCAACCGCAGCGCCAGCGCGCTTCGACCCAAGGCTAGATCGAACCCTGAGCACGGTTATACCGTCGCTTGGGGCGAGCCATCGACCAAGCCCTCGGGACAGCACATGGCGCGGTCGAGGATATCGCCACCGATCAGGCGTTCTTTGGCCGACACCGAGCGCGCTATGCCTGCCGACGACCGATGGAAGACAACATCGGTCGTCGGCGCATTCGTATCGCCCGTGAGACCGAGCAGCTGATAGACCTGTTGTACGACCCGGCCCGGCGTATCGAACAGCGCTTTCGAATTGATTTCCAGATACGACTCGCGCGGCAACGTTTGAAAAAACGACACCACGGCTTCCGTGCTCAGCCGCCATTCGAGCAGGCCGCGATCATAGAAATCGTCACACAGCTCGGGCAAATCTGCCGTCGCCGGATAAAGCGCGGCATAGGCTGCCAGCTGCTGCCATTTATAGTCGTTCGTGCCGAACCAGCCTCCGCGTTCTGCCGCCTGCTGGATCAGTTCGGCCACTTCGAGACCGTTGCGGTACACGTGGATAAACCGGGCCTGCGGAAATACTTCTCGGATCAATGGTAAGCGAAAGCTATTGATCGCTAGTTCTTCGAGCACCGTCGATCGATCGTGCCGAATCGCCTGCACCCGAAACAAACGGCGCAGCCGGCGCGCCCGGGCTGCATTATAGTCCTGGCCATCGAGTGCTATTCGGCCACGGCGCTCGATCGCTTTAGAAGTCCAGATATCGGCCTGCGGAAAAGCCGAGAACCATAGATGACGCGGTTCATCCAGACAGAGAACCTCTGGATGCCGAGATAGAAGACCAGCCAGCGTGCTTTTGCCCGAACGACCGCAGCCGACAACGAACACTGGGCGAGCCAATCCGGATACTGGCAGACGCGAAAACGCCGCCTCAATAAACTTGATACGCCAGCGGTAATAGGTCTCGCGGAGCGCGTCTACACGACATAAAGCCGTCATGCAGCCGAATACAGGCTGGGAAAACGCTGCAGATACCAGTTCTTTTGTACGCCGTCGAGCGCGTTGTAGAGCTCGAAGTCCAGAGCATAGAGTTTTTCGATCACACTATGGCTGAACGCGGTCAGGACCGACGGCGATGTGCGTTCGCCCTTAGTCTTGTTGTGATGGCCGACCGCTGTATTGTCGATCTGCAACAACTCTCCCAATTCGGTACTGAGCCGTTCGAAAGCCAGCAGCCGGTCGACCATGCACAGGCCGTCGCCGGATAACACGTAATCGGCCTGGGGTCGAAAATGGAAGTACTTCAAAACCTGGTTCCGGAACTCTGGATCCTGGTCCAACTGCAGTAAAAACGAGTTGGGTTCGAAACGGCTGACGAAACGGCGCCCGACTTCCCGGTCGATGGGATTGCGCCCCCCCGCGTTCAGATAGTCGAAAGACGATAGAAAACGATCGACTGGATCGCGGATGATGCAGAACTTCAACCAGCGCTGATATTCGAGCGGCGCTAGACCGTGAATCTCGTGCCAAGGGCGATGCCCGACTTTCGCGCCGTACAGCGTGCGCTCTACAGTGGTACCGCCGTTTTTCGGAATATGGATGAAACAATAGCCCGTATCCGAATACCAATACGCCAACCACGGATTGAATCCAGGATGAGCCACTGTATTGAGTGTCTCGAAGGAAGACATCCGCAGTTTGAAATGATCGAGATGATATTCAGCTCGCGCTCTAAGCGAGTTGTTCATGTGCCCGTTACTACCGTCCCCAGTCGTAGCGTCGACGCGGCCCCTACCGGCGTGAACTTACGACCCCTCTCACGAATTTAACGAAATTGTAACTTCGTTATGTTTTCGTTTGATACTACACCGATTCGCTCACGATGCGGAAGAGCCAGCGGCACGGCGCCGATCGATGGGCTCGTTCGTCGGTAGCCTCGTACGGCGGCTTGTTCGATGCCCGTGGTATTAAGCCGTGCTTGCGAAAAATACGTCAAAATGGGTCGTGCACATAGTCGACTCCATGCCGCAAAATTAACGCATACGAATACCGGCTTCCCGATAGGTCGATAGCGGCGAATCTGGCACACTTGCGCTCCGGCTAGGCCAATCAGCGCCATCGGATCAAATCCGAGGTGGGCACAGCCGTCATTCGTTGTACCGATACTTAAAAAAGGCTGCCCGTAAAAGAGTTTCGGCGGCCCCTTCATCGATTCGTACCGTCGTGTACGAGCCACCTCGCTTGAGACGTTTATGCCGCGGAAATTCAGCCCGCTTCGCTTTCTGCGCCGAACCCCTTCGAGCGACTCTCCCCAAAGCGTACGGGGAGCGCTGTTCTTTACTACGATTCAGCAATATACCAATTTCATTGTCAGCTTCGCCTCGATAATGATTTTGAGCCGTCTGCTTACGCCCAAAGAAATCGGCGTTTATTCCGTAGCCCTGACTTTTCTCAACGTCGTACACATGCTGCGCGACCTGGGAACCAGCGACTACCTCGTCCAGGTTCCGGAACTCGATAACGCCACGGCACGTACGGCATTCACGATCAACCTGTGCATTGCCTGGTTTCTTGCGATCGTGCTGTTTTTCGCCAGCCCGCTCCTGGCCGACTTCTTTAGCGAGCCAGGGTTGAGTACGGTACTGCGCATCCTGACGCTGACGTTTTTCCTTTTGCCGATAGGCGCAACCATCAACGCCATTTTGGTGCGCGAGATGGAGTTTGCCCTACGCTTCAAGATCAATCTGTTCCAGGTGTTGGTTCAAAACGGTCTGACCGTGCTTCTGGCCTTCTGCGGCTTTGGCTATTACAGCCTGGCCTGGGGCGCGGTTGCCGGGATGGCGACGGCGGTCTGCGGCTGTCTATTCTGGGCCGGTCATTATCGAATTCGCGGCGTTGGCCTATCGCAGTGGCGCCCGGTGACCCATTTCGGCGTACAGAAAACTGCCGAGACCGTCATGAATCAGCTCGGCGGTGCAGCGCCCGATTTCGTAATCGGCCGCGTTCTGGGGCTTGCCGAAGTCGGCCTGTTCAGTCGGGGCTATGGCTTGGTGCGCATGTTCCGACAAAACGTCATGGGGGCTGTCGCTACGGTGTCTTATTCCACCTTTGCGCGGCTCTATCGCGAAGGCAAGGATGTCAGCGCGCCATACCTGCATAGCATCACCTTGATCACCGGGCTGGGCTGGCCTTTTCTGGCGTTCTCTTCGCTTATGGCCTATCCGGTGATTCATATCTTTTTCGGCGACCAATGGGAGGCTTCGGTACCGATACTACGGTTCATGGCGATCGCCGGGGCGATCGGGCTGACGGTGATTCAGTTCCAAACCCTGCTCACTTCGATCGGCCGGGTCGGGCTATCTTCGCTGTGTACGGCCATCATGCAAAGCGCGACCATTGCCATGCTGGTAGTGACTGCCTTCATTAGTTTGAAAGCCATCGCGATCGGTTTTATCCCTGTCGCATGCGCACAGGCGATCGCGATCGCCACCCTCATCATACGTCTGACGCCGGCAACACCGGCCGCCTATTTACGCGCGCTACTGCCCAGTGCGATCGTCACGCTTGCCGGCCTGCTGCCTACTTTGTGTATACACAATCTGCTGACGCCGGGGCCAGATGCGATATGGTGGCCCACTATCGCCGCGGGCCTGGCCATGCTCAGCGGCTGCCTGATCGCCGGCGCCCTGATCGGCCACCCACTATGGATCGAGCTTCGGGATTTCGTCGTCAAGCGGCTCGGCGCGAACCGCGATCGCGCTCGTGACAACGCCGACCATGCCGTGGATTGAATGGCGTTCGGTCTTGGCCTGGCGTTGTCTCATGAACTAAGGCGGCGCGCCAGATCCCAGTAAACGCGTCGAATTTCGCCTCGCAGCAGCTTACGATAAACCGGCATCATTTCGAGCTCGAGCTCTCGAAGCGCGGTCATTCGCTGCTCCAGCGCTCGGCTGGCTGCCGCATCGGAACGGATTTGCGGCCAAGCTCGAAGCGCCTCATCGGCTTGGCGCATACAGCGATAGTCGACTCGCGTACGAGAACGGCCGACGCTGCGATCGGTGTAGCGATAGCCATACCATGGCAGCACATGGTATCGAGCGCCGGCAGTAAGCGCTGTCACCATTAATAGATAGTCTTCTCCATGCCGATGATTTGCCGGGTAATACAAGTTCCTTTCATCCAGAAAGGCTTTACGAAATACAGGTTTGAGCAGACCAAGATCGGGGGTAGGCAGTAGCGGTCGGCTGCGTACTATGAACTCGGCCAATCCGATCGGCATGGCCAGCTGGTCGATTTCGAAATCCGGGGCTACGGCGCCGTCGTTTCTTATCCAGGTCAAGAGATCGGATACGATATCGATCTGGCCTTCGTTCTCGACGAGAAAGTCACCGATTTTTTCCAGGCGATCTGGCTCGAATGCATCGTCGTCATCAAGAATCGCAATCCAGTCCCCCCGGCACTGGCGGATACCATGATTGCGCGTTGCTGCCGGGCCATGGTTTTCGGCAAGACCAAACACCCGAACGCTGCCATAGCGGTCGGCCAGCCGTTCGGCCACGGTCAACGTTGCATCCGTGGAGGCATCGTCGACTATGACGATTTCCAGCGGCGCTCGCGTTTGCCAGAGCGCCGATTGCACGGCCTCAGCTAGAAAGGCCTCGGCCTGAAAAGCCGCAATGACCACCGAGATACGTGGTTCGTCAGCCATGGCAGAACCTCCCATGCACTGAAATCGGTCCGATATACCACCGCAGCCCCGTGAGGCGCATATTACCGCAGTCGCGGACACAGTCTTTTTGATCGCCGTGGCCACCCACGTGAATCGACGTTGCGATCTCGCCGAGGCAGGCCAAAGGTAGGCAATCTCCCCTCAGGGCTCGTGTCGGCGCAAAGGCCTGCCCACGAATATCGCTGAGCGCGAGCGCCGCATGCTGCACTGCTGCAGGTCGTTGCAACAATATCGAGCGCCGGCGCCCCTGGTCCGTGTTATCCAGATCGAACGGAATGCCAGACCTGACGACCGATGCCACACTCACCGATACCGTCGAACCGGTGTTGTGATTTTTCGAAAACTGCCTAGGGCGATGTTTTTTCGGGTCGATTTCGTCACCGCGGATCGACGCCATACACCGGTCTTTTGAAGTGAACATGATCTCCACCCCGTAGCAGCCTTTTCAGATAAGCGGTAACCCGCGGGTATACCGCAGCAGTATCGATTTCGAGCGCCTCGAGCCCGAACGCGCACAACGCATACCTAATTAATACCGCAAACCCGGCTGCCCTGGGAATACTTTCCATACCGAGATATTTCTGTGTCACGACCCATAATCTGCGCAGTTTTCACAATCGGTCATACATTCGCTTTGCAGTGGAAGCCGCCTGTCGGGCTGGTTTAACAGATCAAAGGCATACCGACCGACCGCTCCCAGACTGGGTACTGCGTTTTCAGCCCAGCTGTCGCGTCTCTTCGATGCCATCTTCGAACGAGTTTATTAGCGTGCGCGACGATGCCCGTTCTACACGGTCAACCGTTTCATCAAACAGCATGACCTCAGTTAAATTTGTCTATGTTGGTCCTATGCTATAACCGAACCGTAACACGGGTTCTATTTTCAATCGCGTAAAATATGGACGCTTATTTAGCGTAGTGACGTATTTAACTGTACTGCAAATAAAAACTCGCATTTTCGAAATAGTGATTGGTTACTGTTTCAAAAATATATTGCGCTCTATCTTTTGAGCAAGGCTGATAGACTCGCACTGCAAGCACATCACGGTTGTCAAAAATAAATCGACGCCATACCACTATCTAGCCCCGGCTACCTAATGATGATAGCCAGGATCCCCGCCGACTAACGAGCGATTGTTATTGATCAGCTCGAAATATGGCCGATATGGCTATGGGGCATACTTTTTTTATTTTTAAATGTGCTTAAAAATTGCCTGAACGTATTTCTACGCCAAGCGTTAAGCCTTTTCAAAATTGTCTGGTCGCTCAATGAATCAACCCAATATTCTCGTCTGTGGTAACCACACCTGCGGTAACCGCGGCGATGCCGCCATCATGCGCGGGCTACTGAACGGATTGGCCGCCGAGCACCCGGACGCCAACATCACGGTAACCAGCCGTTATCCGACCAGTTCCGCTTATATCCTCAAGCGCCCGGTCGTAGCCGACATTTTCAGTGGTTCGGATATCGTGGCGCCCGGGCGCCGCCAGGCCACCCGGCGTCGGATGGTGCCCTGGAGCCTGCTGATGCGCAGTCGGCGAGAGGGACGCTACTACGGCCCGATGCTGCCCAAGGGTGTGCGCGATCGAATCAATCATCTGCGCAACTACGATCTCGTCGTGCAACTCGGCGGCTCGTATTTCATCGATTTGTACGGCTATGGCCATTTCGAGACCGGCTTTGCCGCAATGGCCGCCGATGTTCCTCTGATTTTGGTCGGACATAGTATGGGCCCGGTTCACCGGGGCAAATATCCCATCATGATGCGACATCTACTCAGCCATGCGACCTATGTCGGGCTACGCGAGACCGTATCGCAGGAAATTCTAGAGCAGGCGAAAATGCCGATGGGCCGCGTCGATATCGGCAGCGACAGCGCCTGGAACATCTCCCCGGCCGGCGTAGACTCGGTCGATCCGCGGCGCGATATTTTCAAAGATCCTGAGCGCCCGATCGTTGCGATTACGGCCCGTATGCTGGCGCCGTTCGATGCGTTATTGAACGTGTCGCAGGCACAGTACGAAGCCGCGTTCGCTCATCTGGTCGAGGCGTTGATTGCCGCTGGTTACAACGTTTTGGCGCTGTCCACCTGTACTGGCATCGACAGCTATCACCGCGACGACCGGATGGTGGGTTTGCGTATCGGTGACCGGCTGGAATCGGCCGCCCACTATCATGTCCTGATGGACGAGATCGACGATCTCATGCTCGGCGCCTATCTTCGGGCCTGCGACTTGCTCGTCGCCACGCGGCTGCACAGCGCCATTATCGCCATGAATTTCGGCACCCCGGCAATCGCGCTAGCCTACGAGCACAAATCGACGGGCATATTGCGCGATATGCAACTCAGCGAGCTCAGCGCCGGTATCGACGAGCTGATCGACGGGCGACTGATTCCGCGCGCCCTGTCGGCAGCTGCTGAACGACAGACTCTGGCCGAACGTATTCGCCCGGCCGTCGAAAAAGCCCGGGAACGCGCCCACGGCCTGATTGCGAGCGGCCTGCGGGCCGCCGGATTCTAAGGCGTGTCGTCATAAGAGAG
The DNA here is from genome assembly GCF_049568105.1 of Salinisphaera sp. SPP-AMP-43. Lineage (GTDB taxonomy): Bacteria > Pseudomonadota > Gammaproteobacteria > Nevskiales > Salinisphaeraceae > Salinisphaera. Next base: position 1,505,675 of record NZ_CP145335.1, on the reverse strand, counting down.
GCCGCCGTATGACGCTCGCCCATTGGGTCGAGCAAGGCACAGGCCGCCGAGCGTAGCAAGGCCCCACGGTTAGGTCATGCAACGCTGACTGGCGCGGTGGGCGGGCATGTATGTCATGACGACACGTCCTAGGCCAATCGGAACCTCGATAAGCGCCTCGCCTGCCGAGCAGCCTCTAATGGGCTGACCGGCAGGCAAGGCACCGGCCAATCAACGCGACTGGCCGAGCTGCACGGTGTGCCTGGACTTGGCGGGTGCTGCCATTAGCCAAAACTGAAAACGGCGCCCGCGGCTCGATGCCAAGTCATCGGCTTGTGGTTACAAAAGACGATACCCAGCGGCTCTACGGTTGAGGCGCAGCGCCACCCGGCTTGCCCGACAGCGCGTTTGAGCGCCTATCACCGGACGTTAGACGGTGCCTAGACCAACGGCGGCTCGCCAGTGGCGCCGCGGTCGTCGGCGTCGTCCGGCTCGATCGATTCCTGATAGGCCTCGACCCGGCTGGCGACCTCTTGGGCGCCCTTGACCCGGGCCACGTGATAGATCGCGTCGCCGGCGTGCGCCAAGGGCAGATAAGACCGACCGATCACGATGCCCGAATGTTCGGCCGTCACCGCGACCTCGGCCGCGCCGAATGGATCGGCGACATAGGCCAGCTCCTGGTTCTCATCGACGTATTCGCCGAGTTCGACCATCGAGCGCATGATTCCGGACTCCGGCGCCCGCTGCCAGGAAGAATCCTCTGCAACCACCGGCTTGGGCGGATGCTTGGTGCTCTTGCGACGCGGCAACATGCCCAGATGCCGCATGACGCCGCGGATGCCGCGCACTCCGGCTCGAATCGAAAACTCATCGAAGCGCAGCGCTTCGCCGGCTTCGTAGAGCAGCAACGGGATGCCCTTGCGATCGGCATACTCGCGCAGCGAGCCTTCGCGCATCGATGCATCGATCAGCAATGGACAACCAAAGGCATCGGCCATGGCGCGCACGCTCGGCTGTGACAGATCGGCCCGGATTTGCGGCAGATTCGCGCGATGGATGGCCCCGGTATGCAGATCGATGCCGTAGTCGGAGTGCATCATGATCTCGTCGATGAACACCTTGGCCAGACGTCCGGCCACCGAACCATGGGCACTGCCCGGAAACGACCGGTTGAGATCCCGTCGATCCGGCAGGTAACGCGAATTGCGCAGGAAGCCGTGTACGTTGACGATCGGCACCGCAATCAATGTGCCCCGAAGCTGCTTCAGCTCGGGAAGTCGCAGCAGCCGGCGGATAATCTCCACTCCGTTGAGTTCATCACCGTGCACGGCCGCCGAAATGAACAAGGTCGGCCCCGGCTTGCGGCTGCGGATCACATTGACCGGCATGGTCAATTTCGCATGTGTATACAGATCGGCGACCGGGATATCGATACTGACGTTTTCGCCGGGCTCAACGGCCTGCCCTGCGATCTCGAGCGGCTCGGGCCGCTTTCGATTTCTTTGGTTCTTCTTATCACTCATGAAAGACGGCTCAGTATTCGTTTCGTCCCGACGTGGGCCGTCGGTGTGTTCAATGCTCTTGCAGGGCGCCCGATGTCCGCCCCGAATACCGACCCTGCCCTTAGCCAGGCCTGACACTCGGTCTTCGGCCTTCCTGCCCGCCATCGCAGCCCGGTAGTAAACCCAACGGCCATCGATCGCTGGCGTATCGGTCGGTAGGACGCACGCCCGTGCCCGGCACCGACGGTCGCGCGATCAGGCCGCCCCTACGGCAGAGCGCCCCAGGCCGACCGTGGCTTTAGGCCATGCGAGACAGCCGGGGCGGGTCCGCGATGTCTTCCACCGCAGGGCATTGCCGCGACAGGCGGCCAACGAACTCAGCATCGGGCGACGTTCGGCCGGTTCGATCAACCGACGCCGCGGGTCCGGGTCTTGCCACGCTTCGAGTAGCTTTCGATAAAGCCGATAATCTGGCCGGCAATATCCTTGTTGGTTGCCCCTTCGATGCCTTCCAGGCCTGGCGAGGAATTGACTTCCATGACTACCGGGCCGTGGTTCGAGCGCAGCAGATCCACACCGGCCACGTTCAGCCCCATGATCTTGGCAGCGCGTACCGCGGTCGAGCGCTCTTCCGGGGTAATCTTGACCACGCTGGCCGAGCCGCCGCGATGCAGATTGGAACGAAAATCGCCTTCCTTACCCTGGCGCTTCATCGAGGCCACGACCTTGTCGCCGATAACGAAACAGCGAATATCTGCGCCTTTGGCTTCCTTGACGTATTCCTGCACCAAGAAGTGGGCATCCAGCCCGCGGAACGCATCGATCACCGATTCGGCCGCACCCCGGGTTTCGGTGAGCACCACCCCCTTACCCTGGGTGCCCTCGGTCAGCTTGATGACGTACGAATTGCCGCCCACCAGATCGAGCAGATCGTCGGTATCGTCCGGCGAGTGAGCAAAACCGGTGACCGGCAGGCCAATGCCCTTGCGCGAAAGCAGCTGCATCGAGCGCAGCTTGTCGCGCGAGCGCGAGATCGCAACCGATTCGTTGAGCGGATAGACGCCGATCATCTCGAACTGACGCAACACCGCCGTCGCATAGAAGGTGATCGAAGCACCAATGCGAGGAATGACCGCATCGATCCCCTCGAGCCGTTTGCCTTTGTAGTGGATCTCCGGGGCATGCGGCACGATATTCATATAGCAGCGCAGTGGATCGACCACCATCACTTCGTGCCCTCGCCCTTTAGCTGCCTCGATCAGACGCCGTGTGGAATAGAGGTTCTTGTTGCGAGACATGATCGCGATCTGCATGGGTCTACCCTCGGCGTCGATAAGCTTGTGCGCACGTCCGCGCACCGGTGTCCGGATGACGAGTGCCCCTGCTCGGTCCGCACCCACCCGACCATATGCATGGATCGGGCCGGGTTCTAGGGCTGACCGGTCAGAAACGAAGCCGTTGGATCGACCCGCACGGCCGCCATGGCCGTACGTCCGACAAGCATCCGGAATAGCATTGTATCGCGGGCTGTCAGCGTAATCTCGACTGTCCACCGGCGTGCGCCCATGGCCAGGTCGGTGGCGATTACATAACGCCATTCGCGATGGCCACCAGAATCGCGCACATTGCGCTCATCCACAATGGGCGCCTGACACCAAACCACGCGATCGGTGTCGCCCTGATAGGGGTGAACGCCGAACCGGGCGATACGTTCGCCGCGCTCGTGCCCGGTATCCAGCGAGAACGTATGCAGCGCCGAAGTTCGGGCCCCGGTATCGATCTTGGCCTTGATCGCGTCGATGCCCAGATCCGGCAAGCTGACCCATTCACGCCAACCGATCACGGTTTTGTCGGACATGGATTGTTGATGATCGCTCATGGGGTAACAGCCTATAAATCAATGCCGGGCAAAAGCCAGACGGCTCTGCAGATTGTCTCGCGAGTCGGCCTGGTCCAGTGCTTCGTCGATGGTAATGCGGTTCGCCTTGACCAACCGCAGCAGCGAATCGTCGAAGGTAACGGCGCCGCTGGCCGGATCGGCTTCGGCCAGCGCTTCGGCGACCTTGTCGATCCGGCCGTTGAGAATCAAATCGGCAATATACGCGGTGTTGAGCAGTACTTCGTAAACTGCGACCCGGCCTCCCTCGCGGCCAGCAACCAAGCGCTGCGAGACAATCGCGCGCAGATTCAGCGACAGATCCATATACAACGAATCGCGCTGCCACTCGGGGAATAGCGCCACCAGCCGCTGCAGACACTGATAGGCATTCGCCGCATGCATGGTCGCCATGGTCAGATGCCCGGTGCCGGCCAGCTGCAGACAGGCGTCGGCGGTTTCCAGATCGCGCACCTCGCCTACCTGCACCATATCCGGTGCTTCGCGCATGGCCGAACGCAGTGCCCGCGCGAAACTGCGGGTGTCGGCACCCAGTTCGCGCTGGTTGACGATCGAGCGCTTGTGGCGATGCATGAACTCCACCGGGTCCTCGATGGTCAGGATATGTCCGGCCGCGTTTTCATTGCGGTGGTTGATCATCGCGGCCTGGGTCGTGGACTTGCCCGACCCGGTCGCCCCGACTACCAGCACCAAGCCGCGCTTTTGCATCGCCAGCCGCTTGAGCACGTCCGGCATGTCGAAATCCGCAAACGTGGGCACCTTGCCAATATTACGTAGAACCATCGCCACCGAGCCGCGCTGACGAAATACATTGACGCGAAACCGGCCGACCGTGCCAAAACGAAACGCGAAATCGAGTTCGCGCTCGGCCGCGAACTCGGCCTGCTGGGCCTCGCTCATTTGCGCCAGTGCCAGCGCCTCGATCACCGACGGCGTGAGCGTCGCGCCCTCGGCTGCCTTGATCGGATAGATCAGGCCATTCACCCGCAGCATGACCGGCGCATGGGTGGTGAAGTAAATATCCGATGCGCCCTTGTCGATAGCCAGCTGCAAATACGGTTCGATGCGCAGATTATCGCCCACGGTGCGGCCCCTGTTTGGAGTACGGATCGTCTGCACCGTCGTCTTGATCTTGTTCCATCGACAGCGAGCGTACTGTCGGGTCCCGGGACAGATCGGTCTGGGTGCGTTTGCTGTTGAGCTTGATGTTCAGACGCAGCTCGTTCTGCGAATCGGCATGCCGCAATGCTTCGCTGAAATCGATCACCCCGGCTTCGAATAGTTCGAACAGATGCTGATCGAAGGTCTGCATACCCAGCTCGGTGCCGCGCGTCATGGCATCGCGCAACTCGGCGACCTTGCCTTTGAAGATCAGATCCGAAACCAGCGGCGTACTCAGCAGGATCTCCACTGCCGCAGCCCGGCCACCGCCGACCCGGCGCACCAGCCGCTGCGAGACGATCGCGCGCATATTCAGCGACAGATCCATCAACACCTGTTCGCGTTTGCCCTCGTCGAAGAAATTGATCACCCGATCGAGCGCTTGATTGGCGTTGTTGGCATGCAGCGTACACAGCACCAGATGCCCGGTTTCGGCGAAGTTCAACGCGTACTCCATGGTTTCGCGAGTACGCACCTCGCCGACCAGGATCACGTTCGGCGCCTGGCGCAGCGTGTTTTTCAGCGCGTTGTCCCAGGATTGGGTATCTACTCCGACTTCGCGCTGAGTCACGATCGACTGACGATGCGGATGCACGAATTCGATCGGATCCTCAATCGTGATGATGTGTCCGGCCGAGTTCGCATTGCGATGGCCGAGCATAGCCGCCAGTGAAGTAGATTTCCCCGAACCGGTCGCGCCAACGAAAATTACCAGCCCGCGCTCGGCCATCACGATGTCCTTGAGAATCGACGGCAACCCCAGGGTGTCGAACTCCGGGATCTCGGTGTTGATCACCCGGATCACCGCGCCGACCCGGCCCTGCTGGATGAACGCCGATACGCGAAAACGTCCCGACACCGGCGAAATCGCGAACTGGGCCTCCTTGAATTCGTCGAACTCCCGGGCCTGGCGATCGTTCATGAGCGAGCGCACCATCAGCGCCGACTGCTCGTCGGTCAGCGGGCGTTCCATGAGCGGTGTGAGCTGGCCGTCTTTTTTGATCGCTGGCGCAAACCCGGCAGTAATGAACAGATCCGAGCCGCCTTCGGCGATCAATCGTTCGAGCAAGACGGTCACGAGTTTGGTGGCCTGGGCGCGATCCATAGCGTTCCCCTTTTAGCGCCGATTCATTCGCGGTAGGCGTCTAGCATCCACGCAGCCGGCTGCGAGCCGGCGCAATGGCTCGGCTGCGGCGCAGTTTCGAGCAGCCAACCCTAGACCGCGTCCTTGTTGGCAGCCTTGTAAGCCGCCTCGTCGCGGCTGACCACCCCGCGCTGCACCAACCGCTGCAGACACTGATCCAGCGTCTGCATGCCGGCCTGCTGGCCGGTTTGGATCGCCGAGTACATCTGCGCGATCTTGCCCTCGCGGATTAGATTTCGAATGGCCGGCGTACCCATCATGATTTCGTGTGCCGCCATCCGTCCGCCCGACAGCTTTTTGAGCAGCGCCTGCGAAATCACCGCTCGCAGCGATTCCGACAGCATCGCACGGACCATGTTTTTTTCTTCACCCGGAAACACGTCGATAATGCGGTCGATGGTCTTGGCCGCCGACGAGGTATGCAGGGTGCCAAACACCAGATGCCCGGTTTCGGCCGCGGTCAAGGCCAGGCGAATGGTTTCGATATCGCGCAGCTCACCGACCAGGATGGTATCCGGGTCCTCGCGCAGGGCCGAGCGCAGCGCTGCATTGAACGACAACGTATCGCGCGAGACTTCGCGCTGGTTGATCAAGCATTTACGCGAACTGTGCACGAACTCGATCGGGTCCTCGACAGTCAGGATATGGCCGAGCTCGTGTTCGTTCTTGTGATTGATCATCGCCGCCAGCGTGGTCGACTTGCCGGAGCCGGTCGGCCCGGTAACCAGCACCAGCCCGCGCGGCAGCGCCGCGATATCGCGAAAGATCGGCGGCGCCTCCAGGTCTTCCAGCGACAGCACCTCGGAAGGGATGTTGCGAAACACAGCCGCCGCACCGCGATTCTGGTTAAAGGCATTCACCCGAAAACGGGCCAGGCCCGGAATCTCGAACGAAAAATCTGTTTCCAGATGCTCTTCGAAATCGCGCCGTTGGCGATCGGTCATGATGTCGTAGATCAGGTCGAAGACTTCTTTGTCTGCCATCGCCGGCAGATTGATTCGCCGCACATCGCCGTCGACCCGAATCATCGGCGGCAACCCTGCCGACAGATGCAGATCGGAGGCGCCCTGTTTAACCGAGAACGCCAACAGCTGCGAGATATCCATGCACTACTCCCCGAAGTGCAGGCCGGCCCGAACCCGGCCCGCACGGTGAACACGTTATCCTAATGGTATCGGCCACGCTCTGTTGTACTGGAGACCAGCATGTCGCATCCGCTGACGGGCAACCGTTCGGAACCCATTGATATCGAAGCCCGGTTGACCGACGTCCGGGGCCGTATCGAGGCTGCCGCGCAGCGTTACGATCGCGACCCGGCCACTATTCAGCTGGTGGCCATCAGCAAGACCAAACCGGCGGCTCTGGTCGAGGCGGCGCTCGCCGCCGGCCAGCACGATTTCGGCGAAAACTATCTCCAGGACGCACTGGCCAAGATCGAAGCCCTGGCCGAGCGCGACATCGCCTGGCATTTCGTGGGCGATATCCAGTCCAACAAGACCCGCGATATCGCCGCCCACTTCGCCTGGGCGCATGCCGTGGATCGGTTCAAGATTGCGCGTCGACTGTCCGAGCAGCGCCCAGAAGGCGCCGACCCGCTCAATGTGTGCATCCAGGTCAATATCGATGCCGAAGCCAGCAAATCCGGCTTGGCCCCGAATGAGGTCGCCGAACTGGCCGACCGTTTGACCGAGCTGCCCGGCATCCGTCTGCGCGGGCTGATGGCACTGCCGAGTTATGCCGAGGATCTCGACGCCCAGCGCCGGCCGTTCGCGGCGCTGCGCGAATTGCGCGACGAGATCAATGCCCGTGGCCATACGCTAGATACGCTATCGATGGGCATGAGCGCCGATCTCGAGGCCGCGATCGCCGAAGGCGCGACCCATGTGCGGATCGGCACTGCCATTTTCGGCCCGCGCGACTCCTGAGATCGATTGCGGATTTTTGGCTGAACCGCAATAGCGGCCAAGCCGCAAGATCGACTTTCGACGATTTATGCCAATCCGCTTCGCGGCTAAACTGCCCGATACCACGCAAGCCGGCGATCAAAAATGAGTAAACAGGACGAACTGAAGCGCGCCGCGGCCGAGGCCGCTTACGAATACGTGGTCGAAGACGACTATATCGGTATCGGCACCGGCTCGACGGTCGATCACTTCATCGACGTGTTAGCCGAGCGCCGGCCGGCGTTGCGCGGCTGTGTCTCCAGCTCGGAGGCAACCACGGCCCGGCTCAAAAAAGCCGGCTTCGACGTCGAAACACTCAACTACGCCGGCAACCTGCCCGTTTATGTCGACGGGGCCGACGAGGTCAATCGACGCCTGGAAATGATCAAGGGCGGCGGTGGCGCGCTGACCCGTGAAAAAGTCATCGCCAGCGTGTCGCGGCGCTTTGTCTGCATGGTCGACGAATCCAAGGTAGTCGACATTCTGGGCCATTTCCCACTGCCGATCGAAGTGATCGAGATGGGGCGCAGCGCTATCGCCCGTCAACTGGTGCAGCTCGGCGGCGCCCCCGAGCTGCGCGAGGACTTCAAGACCGACAACGGCAACCCGGTACTGGATGTCTACAACCTCGATCTATCGAACGCCACCGCGATGGAAGACCGGCTCAACGCTATTCCCGGAGTAGTGACGGTCGGCCTGTTCGCCCGCCGACCGGCCGACGTTCTGTTGGTGGCTGGGGCCAACGGCGTGAACACGCTGACCCGCTAGGGCGGGTCGAGGGTTCGTGCGCGTCCGCGCCACGGGCGGTTGGGCAGCAAGCCGAGGCGCCGTGAGTACGGCGTAGTGGCATGACGTGCGTGAGCGGCCATGCTGGATTGCGGCCCAACAGCCGTTGTTTCGAAGGGTTGTGCCCCAAATCGCGTCGGGCGGCGTTATGCACTTTGACCGGGGCATGCCACGATATAGCGGCTCGTGCCTCGTCGGCTGCGATTTGGAGCGGCAACGCCGCGCACGGTTTTCGCCCCTTGGGGCCAACGGCCGTTCGGTCGCATGCCAGCGCTGCAACCGCCTGACCCGAATCAAGATACGGCGTTTGCTGCGTCTCGTCTTGCCGCACGACAGCGCTAAGCGCGGACTTAATACCGCACCGTAAACAGGGCCCCAGGCCAAACCCCGAGCTTGTCCGCAGCCGGTTCGAACCAGCTGCGGCATGCCGCTATCGTTTTCAACTCGGCGCGTTATTGCTGCGCCGACCCAACCGTTATCGCCTGTGACCGATACCCAGCCCCCCCTGACCCCGAGCACCCCGCTGGTCACCCTGATGGCCGTGGCCTGTGGGCTGGCAGTGGCCAATATCTACTATGCCCAGCCGCTGCTGGATCTTTTGATGCGCAGCTTCGATATCGGCAGCGGCACCGCCTCGCTGATCGTGACCGTGACCCAGATCGGCTATGCCGCCGGGCTGGTGTTTCTGGTGCCGCTCGGCGACCAGGTCAATCGTCGCCGCCTGATCAGCTGGACCGCTGCCGGCACTAGTGCCGCACTCGCCGCGGCCATGCTCAGCCCAGGTTTCGGCTGTTTCGTGATCGCCAGTTTCTTCATCGGCGTGACCGCGGTCTGTGCCCAGATCATGGTGCCGATGGCCGCGCATCTGGCCGAAGACGGTCAGCGCGGCGCCGTCGTTGGCCGGGTGATGAGCGGCCTGTTGATCGGCATTCTTCTGGCGCGGGCGTTTTCCGGCATCGTGGCCGATCTCGCCGGCTGGCGCGCGGTCTTTGGCATTGCCGCCCTGACCATGCTCGCCCTCGCGGCGGTGCTGTATCGTGCCTTGCCCGAAGAAATCCCCACCACCGCCCGGCTGTCCTATCCCCAGACCCTGCGCTCGGTCGGCGCCCTGCTGCGCGACGAACCCACCCTGCGCCGGCGCATCGTCTACGGCGGCTGTGGTTTTGCCGGCTTTACCATCGTCTGGACCGCACTGCCGTTTCTGCTGGCCAGCGCGCCCTACCACTACAGCGAAACCACGATCGGTCTGTTCAGCCTGTTAGGCGCAGCCGGCGCGCTGGGCGCGAATGCGGCCGGGCGTCTGCACGACCGGGGCTACGGCCAGCGGGCGGTAGCCGGCTTCATGCTGGCCGCGATCCTGTCGTTCGCCGGCATGGGGCTGTTCAGTACCCATATACTGGCGATCGCGCTGGGCCTGTTTTTCATGGATCTCGGTGTCCAGGGCGTCCAGATTCTCAACCAGAGCACGATCTACGGGCTGCGCCCGGAAGCCCGCAGCCGTATCACGACCGCCTATATCGGCTGTTTCTTCATGGCCGGGGCGGCCGGCTCGGCACTGGCCGGGGTAAGCTACGAACTGGGCGGCTGGCCCGGCACGATGGCAGTTGCCGGCGTGCTCGAAGCCGCAGCGCTTATGTTCTGGGCCACCGAGCGATAACCCCGATTGCGCACCATCGCATCGCAGCCTAGCCTGTCGGCCCAGGCCTTTCATCGACCAGCCGGATCGCCACCATGCCCGACGTCTTCAACATTACTCTGGAATGCCACGGGGCGCTTATCGAGCATTTGGGCGGCGAAACCGTGGCGCTACAGCTCGAGCCGCCACATACGACGGCCCATTTGCTGGACCAGGCTCGTGTGCACTGGCCCGATGCTGCCGGCCTGTTATCGCGTACCGCCTGTGCCCGCGGCGATGCCCTGCTCACCCCGGATGCCCCGCTGACCCACGACGATACCATCGCGCTGATTCCGCCGGTTTCCGGTGGCCAGTCAGCCACTGATCACGACGCCCATCTGACCGAAGCACCGTTGGATCTGGATGCGCTGATGGCCGAAACCGAGGACGAACAAAGCGGCGCCCTGGTGGTGTTTGGCGGCACCGTCCGCCTGAATAACGAAGGCCGCGAAGTCGAATCCATGGATTATTCGACCTATGGCCCACTGGCCGCCCGTACCCTGGCCGACATCGAACACGAAACCCTCGCGGCCTTCGATATCCGCGCCTGTCGCCTGCAACATCGCACCGGGCGTTTAGGGCTGGGCGCAGTCAGCGTGTATGTCGTCGTCCGCGCGGTGCATCGGCGTGCGGCATTCGAGGCCGCCGAGCACGCCCTGGAACAGCTCAAGGCCCGCGTGGCCGTGTGGAAGAACGAACACTATCGCGACGGCAGCAGCGCCTACCTCGAGGGCACGGAAGTCGCGCGCCCCGAGCGCCCGCGCTGATCGTCGACATCCCAAGGAGTCTTGCTCGTGAAAAACGTCGGCATGAAACCCGATACACTGCGCTCGGCGCATGCCGCTGCCCGCTTCTATGCCCCGGCCGACTGCCTGGAGCGCATCGCGGCACGCGATACCGAAAAAGGCGACCCGCAGGCCAGCGCCCGGATTGCCGGTATTCTGGCGGCCAAGCGCACCGACGAACTATTGCCGCTGTGCCATCCGCTACCCATCCATGCTGCCGAAGTGCATTTTTCGATCGAGGCCGACCATGTCGCGATCGAGGCCGAGGTCCATACCATCGGCCCGACCGGGGTCGAAATGGAGGCCCTGACCGCTGCCAGCATGGCCGCGCTGACCCTCTACGACATGCTCAAGCCCTATGCCGAGCCTGAAGCGCTGTCGATCGGCAACACCCACCTGCTAGACAAGACCGGCGGCAAGAGCCACTACTCGCGCCGGCTCGAGGCCCCATTGGCCGCGACTGTCGTCATGGTGTCCGACCCGGTCTTCGACGGCCACAAACCGGATACCGCGGGCCGCCAGGTCGCCGACGGACTGATCGGCGCCGGCTTCGACCCGGTGGACTACCGACTGCTCGGCGACGATCCGCAGGCGGTCGGCGAAACGGTGGATGCGGCCGTGGCCGCCCATACACCGCTGATCGTGACCGTAGGCGGGACCGGCATCGGGCCGAAGGACAAAGTCGTAGAAACCGTCGAGCCCAAGTTGACCACCCCCATGCCCGGGCTGATGGAAACCGCGCGGGCTTTCGGCCAGAAACGTAGCCCCTATGCCGTGCTATCGCGCGGCGTCTCGGGTTTCATCGGCAACAGCCTGGTGCTGACCTTCCCCGGCAGCCGTACCGGATCCGAAGAGACCCTGGCCGCCTTGTTGCCGAGCATCGTCCATATACTCGAGATTCATCAGCGATTCGCCAGCGGACGCTAGGGCCGCGAGTCCGTGCCCAGAGCGGTTTGCGGGGCTGTTGGGCGGCAAACCGCAATACTGCAAGTGCGGCGTCGTTGCGCAACATTAATGAGCGGCTACGCTGGGTTGCGGCCAAACAACCGATGTTACGAAGGGGGCGCCCCAAATCGCATCAGGCTGCGTTACCAGCCTTGATCGAGACCGGCAACGCGGCTCGCGCGGGTTGGGTTCTTTAAACGCTGCGATGCGGCAGGCCATGGCTGCCGGGCTATAACCGCAGTCCAAACGAACGCTGCATGACCGTTCGACGTCAAAGCCTGCCTCTTCGGATGATCGCTGGCCGGTCTTTAACGGACGCGCTCCAGACATCAACACAGCGCCGGGCCCCTGCTCGGAGGCCTCAACGATAGGCGCTGGCTAATCGGCGTCAGGGCCAGGCCTGACGCAGCAAGCCTGTGCCAACGGGCCATACGACAGCGATCGCATGCGTTGCTGCTGCGCGACTCACAACACAGCGAAGGCATATCGCACACTGGCAAACACAAACGCGCAGCCTTTCTCTGCAGCGCCGAATACAGCTGGGTCCGATCCGGTCTCGGAAATACGCCGCGGCGGCCCGAATAGGCTGCCCGCAGGCTGCTCTGCTTCCGAACGCTTTCCGGTAATTTTAAAATGGTTGTCGGCGCCCGGGCGTCCGGGCGGTCATCGTACCTCGCGCCTGCCGACGGCCGTAACGCCAACGACCGAATCATCGGCACGCCCGGGGATGATGGGCGCCGCTTGCCCCCTTCGCGGCTCGATCCATCTCGTGTGCGAGCACAGTTCGAGCCGGGCCCTGGGGGGCTGCGTGTCGCGAGCTTAGAACGCTGCCCGACGGTGACAGATCGTATTTATCGCATATAATGGCATATACAACTAATTGCTCAGTTGTCACTCGGCGTTTTTTGTCGTAAGCGCTATCCATTCGTTCGATCGCGGCCGTAGGCCCGGCGCGGGTCTGTGCTAGACCCGAGAGAGTATTCTTAAATCACATGCCAAAATCGTCTTCTTCCAGAGCGGGTATCATCCTGCTCGTCGCGAGCGCGCTGGCCGGGCTTGCTTTAGCCTTGTATGCCTATTTCACGCCTTTGACCGGTGTGACCGGTACAATCGGTGCACTCGCTCCCGTTGCAGTCAGTGCGATCGTTGCCGTACTGGCTTTGCTGTTGACCGGTGTAGACAGTCGTGCGGGCCGTATCGTACTGCGGCTCGTCATTCTGATCGGTCTCGCAGGCAATGCGTTCGCCGGGGTGCTGCTGCAGGAGTGGTGGGTCTGTATCGCGATGGCGGTCGGCTTCGTCGGCCTACTCATCGATATGCTGTCTTCCCGCGCCGCTTATTGAGTCCTTGCCATGAGAAATTTTTCCATGACTATTTCTTTTTCCGTTGTGCAGCGCGCCGCAGTGGCGACTGCACTTGCCCTATCTACCGTTTCGGCCCCGCTCTGGGCCCAGTCGACGGCCGACGACGCAGCCGCCGATAGCGCCTCGAAGACCACCTCTGAAAACGCCGACACGGATAAGAGTGCCCAGTCGGATACCGGGGTAACCTCGCTCACCCCCGACACCTCCGACTGGGATACCTTCCACGGCCAGCTGAGCGCCCAGAAGTACAGCCCGCTCGATCAGATCAACGCCGACAACGTCGGCCAGCTGAAAAAAGCCTGGAGCTTTCATACCGGCGATATGTCGGACGGCAGCGGCGACAAGCCAGCCTCGGTCTGGTCGGCCACCCCGGTGTTCGCCAACGACACGATCTATATCGGCACGCCGTTCTATCGTCTGATCGCGCTGAACCCGGCCACCGGCAAAGAAAAATGGAGCTTCAATACCAAGAGCTCGCTCAAGCCGCTCACCCAGCCGGCCCTGAAAAACCGTGGCGTGGCCTACTGGGCCGCTGACGACCCGAAGCCGAACGAGTCCTGCCAGAAGATCGTCTACATGGGCACCATGGATGCCCGTCTGTATGCGCTCGATGCCGACACTGGACAGAAATGCCGTGATTTCGCCGACAACGGCGTGCTCGACGTCAACCAGTGGAACAACACCCATAACAAGTGGCCGTTGTCGTTGCTGCAGCCGCCGACCGTGGTCGGCGATCATCTGATCCTCGGCTGGGCCGGCAAGGACTGGGCCTTCGAACAGGCCCCGCCCGGCACGGTCTGGTCAATCAATGCCCGAACCGGCAAAAAGGAATGGACGTTCAACGCGCTGAGCCCGGAGATGCGCCAGAAGAGCGGCACCGCCAACGTCTGGACCGGGATGTCGATCGACAAGAAGCTGGGCCTGGTCTACGTGCCGGTGTCCTCGCCGTCGCCGAACTACTGGGGTGGCAACCGCACCGAGAAAGCGCCGCTGGCGACCTCCACCACCGCGTTGGATGTCGATACCGGCAAGGTCGTATGGTCGCGCCAGTGGGTCCACCACGACGTCTGGGATTACGACATCAACGCTGCGCCGACGCTGATGAACATCACCGTCGACGGCAAGGACATTCCGGCTCTGGTCCAGTCGACCAAGATGGGCTTTTTGTTCGTGGTCAATCGCCGGACCGGCAAGGACGTCTGGCCGATCGAAGAGCGTCCGGTGCCGCAGGGCGATGGTTCGGTCAAGGGCGAAAAACTCTCGCCGACCCAGCCGTTCCCGACCAAGCCCAAGCCGCTGCTCGACCAGTCCAAGAAGCCGGATGTCTGGAAGCTGGCAGACGCAGTCGGTGCCGGCCAGTGCTCGCGACTATGGAACAAGCTCGACTATCGCGGCATGTATACCCCGCCGACCACCAAGGGTGAAGGTGCTCTGACCTATCCGGATAGCGCCGGCGGCGTGCAGTGGGGCGGTGTATCGTTCGACCCCGAAAGCCAGACCGCGGTGGTCAACGTCTCGCACATCGTGCAGTACGTGAAACTCTACAACCGCGAAGACTACAAAAAAGCCAATACCGGCTCCGGCAACGAAGTTGGCTTTTCGCCGCAGACCGGCGCGCCCTACGGCATGCGCCTCAAGGTCGCCCGCAACTGGCTCGGCATGCCCTGCTGGAAACCGCCGTATGGCGAGCTGGTGGCCATCGACATGCATACCGGCGACGTGAAATGGCGGCGTCCGGTCGGCGCTACGCAGCAGTACGGCTTCTTCATGCCGGACAGCTGGGGCTCGCCGACCATCGGCGGCTCGGCCGTGACCGCGGGCGGTGTGATCTTCATCGGCGCTTCGATGGACTCCAAGGTCCGGGCCTACTCGCTCAAGGACGGCAAGGAACTTTGGTCCGACCAGGCCGAAGCACCGGTCGTGGCCAATCCCTCGGTCTATGAGTACAAGGGCCGCGAGTACATCGCCTTCGTTTCCGGCGGCAACACCATCCTCAAGGACCAGGTTGGCGACCAGCTGGTGGTCTATGCCCTGCCCAAGAAGGGGGGCGAAGATCAGTCGGAAGATCAGTCGGAAGATCAGTCCGGGGATCAGTCCGGGGATCAGTCCGGGGATCAGTCCGGGGATCAGTCCGGGGATCAGTCCGAGGACCAGGACCAGGACCAGGACCAGGACCAGGACCAGGACCAGGACCAGGACCAGGACCAGGATAGCCAGTAAGGCGTTCCTGCATCAGCGAAACAAGGGCGGATCTTTGGATCCGCCTTTTTTATGTCGGCCCAATCCGAGCGCGCCCGGCTCGATCCAGCGTCACCGACTACCCAGCCCCTTGCCACACGCACGCCATTGCCACGGCAGCGTGGATCGATCTGCCACGCTGTAACCGTGCGATACGCGCCTACCGCGCGCCGTTCGACTTGGATATAGCCGCTCATCGGCGACGGCCCACTTCAGCCAGTCACTTGTGCACAACGATTTGTGGGCGGACTGCTGTGATAGGCAAACGGGCCGGGCCACTGCCCAACCGGGCCACCCCACTGGCGTAGCGGGTACGCGCTCGCTCACAACATGGGCCGATTGATAAGCCGTGGGCGGCAATTCGGCCCGGGCACTATCGTGGCCAAGACCGATGAAAGAGGTCTGCAAGTCCTGCCTGGCGACTGCTGAAAATCACAATGGCGACAAGACACGGCGTGGCAAGCCTAGCGTCGCAATACCCAGCGTAAGCGCGACGACGCTAGATTACCGCCGTGCCCCATCCCAGCGCTCGCATCTTCCCGTGGGCGCCTATACCAATGCACCTCGAGCGTCTGGCGATGCTGCAAGTGGCACGCCCAGCGCCGGCGACTCGTCCCTTGCCGAACACGATGGGCGATCACCAATATGGCGCGCATATGACAGCTTAACGAACCCTAGGCCGTGGCTGCGCTTGGCCCACGAGCGCCTACGGCATGCCCTTGGGCTTGAGTTGGCCTCAAAGATTATCCAGCCGCTGCCAGGCCTGTTCGGCCAGCGCCAGCGATTTGATCATGGCGACCATGCGCTGGCCTGGCTGGGGCTGGAGGGCTGCCGCCGAACGCCGTGTGATTCGGGCATCCAGGCGCTGGCCGTCGACGTCGAGCACCACGTCCACGGCATAGTTGTTGTCGTCTGGATGTACATCGACCACGGTACCGGCCAGTTGATTGAGGGCACTGGTCTGATCCAGCGGCCGGCGCGCCAGGATTACGTCACGCGCCCGGACATGCACGGTCACGGCTTCGCCGATCGCATGGTCATCGAGCTGGGGAACGAACAAACGCTGGTGATCGCAGGCCAGCACGCTCAAGCCATGCTCGGGATCGTGGCCGGCGATATGCACATTCAATAACACGCCGGCCTGGGGCCCGGACTCCTGGCCCAGCAGATCGGGGCGTGCCAAAAATTCAGCGGTTGGCCCAGAAAACGCGATCCGACCGTTGCGTACTGCGGCAACGTATCGATTGGCCAGCCGCAGTAGCTCGTCGAGCTGGTGGCTAACGAACACGATCGGCAGCGCGCTTTCTGCACTCAGACGCTCGATATAGGGCAGCACCTCACGCTTGCGCGGCGCATCCAGCGAGGCCAGAGGCTCATCGAGCAGCAACAGATCGGGATCGGACAGCAGCGCCCGGCCGATCGCTACCCGCTGGGCTTCACCGCCGGACAGCCCTGCCGTACGGCGCGTCAGCAGATCGCCGATATCCAGCATCTCGACGACTTGCTCGAAGCGCGCACGACTAGGCCTGCGGCGAGCGAACCAGCCGCCATAGGCTAAGTTGTGCCGCACATTGAAGTGCGGAAACAGCCGCGCCTGCTGGAACACATAGCCGATCCGCCGCCGATGCGCCGGCAGATTGAGCCCGGTGGCGCTGTCGAAGACCCGACGCCCGGCGATCTCGACGTGACCGTTATCCGGCGTCGCCAGCCCGGCGATCACACGCAGCAGCGAACTCTTGCCGGCGCCCGAGGGGCCGAATAGACCCACTACGCGTTGTTCGGTCGACAGCGCACAGTCCAGCTCGAAATCGCCCTGGCGCATACGGATATCTAGCGAAATACTCATGCCTGTAGCCGTTTCACGCGACGAGCGATCAGCTCCGACACCAGCAGCGCCGACAGCGACACCGCCACCGAAATCACGATCAGCTGCGCCGCCTGGGCCTCGCCGCCCGGCACCTGAATAAAGGTGTAAATCGCTAACGGCAGCGTTCGGGTCTCGCCCGGGATATTCGAGGCAAACGTGATGGTCGCGCCGAACTCACCCAGCGCGCGGGCAAAAGCCAGTACCAGACCCGCGATCACCCCGGGCAGCGCCAGCGGTACGGTCACTGTCAACCAGACCAGTACCGGCCGCGCGCCGAGCGTGGCCGCGGCCGACTCGATACGCAGATCGATCGCCTCGAGCGAGAGCCGGATCGGGCGCACCATCAACGGAAAACCCATGATCGCCCCGGCCAATGCCGCGCCCGTCCAGTGGAAGGCGAACACCAGCCCCAGATGCTCGTCCAGCCAACCACCGATCAAGCCGCGCCGACCGAGCACCACCAACAGTAGATAACCGGTCACCACCGGCGGCAATACCAGCGGCAGATGCACGACCGCATCCACCAGCATGCGCAGCCGCGATCGGGAGCGCGCCAAAAACCAGGCCACGATCAGAGCCAACGGCAGGCTGCCCGCAACGGCCGTGCCGGCGACCTTCAGGCTGAGTTGAACGACCTCGATCTGAGCGGCATCGAGCACGCAAAATTCCTTGTCCGGGGTTGTTGAACCGATTCAGCGCCGCGGCTGATCGGCGCTCGCAGGCAATGCAGGCCGACCATAACCGCTCCGTCTACCCGACGCGAGCGGCGCGAGCGGCGCGAGCGATCGTTGCGCGCAACCGCTCGGGTTGATCTTCGCCGACCGCGCCTACTGCTTAGCGACCACCTTGAAGCCCCAGCGCTTGAAAATCTTCCGTGCCTGGTCGGATTTCAGATAGCCCAGAAACTCAGCATCCTGCGGGTTGTCGCTATCGGCGGTCGCAGCGGCCGGATAGATGATCGGCTTGTGGCTGGCCGAAGGGAAGGTATCGACCACCCGTACGCCCTGATCGGCCACCGCGTCCGAGGAATACACCACGCCCAGCGGCGATTCACCGCGCGAAACCAGTGCAAGAGCGGCGCGCACATCGTCGCCCTGCGCAATATGGCCTTGCATCTGCGACCAGACATCGAGCCACTGCAACGCATGCTTGCCGTAGATTCCGGCGGGTACGGCATCGGTATTGGCCATTGCCAAATACTGGTGATCGCCCAGAGCGGCGGCCAGATCCATGTGTTGGGTCAGCTCGACCTGGGTATCGCTATCCTTCGGCGCGATCAGCACCAGCGAATTGCCCAGCAGATCGTAGCGGCTGGCTCGATCGATCAGGCCATCTTCGGCCAGCTTGTCCATCCACTGTTGATTGGCCGACACATACACATCGGCCGGCGCCCCGCTTTCGATCTGGCGGGCCAGCGTCGAACTGCCGGCATAGCTGACTTTGACCGGCGGGCCGTCGTGGCTGGCGTCGTAGGCTTGGGCAACGCCGTCCATCGCATTCTTGAGACTGGCTGCTGCGAATACCACCAAGGGCTGCTGGCTGTCCGCGGTGGCCGCAGTAGCGGTGTGGGCGCCGCCGACCACGATCAGGGTCGCGGTCGCAAGACCCAACAAGCCGCGGGACGCATTTTTGAACAACGTGACCATCATCACTCTCTTTTCGTGCGGAATATCGCCGGCCGGACGGCGCGGTCATTTCGATATGCACGCTACTACATATCGATAGACGCTTAAAGCGATGGCCGAACTTCGATCCGAGTTATCGGTCACAGACTATGTTCCATACACTTAACCGGCGTCGCCGGGCCGCACACCCGATAAGGAGCCTGCATGCCCCGTCTCACCCTATGCGGACCACGTACCCCATTCTGGACAGGTCCGGCCGTCCTTACGGCCGCGGCGATCGTGTTCGCGATGCCCGCGGCGGCCCAGACCGACAGCCCCGCCGCGACCGACAACGATACCGCCGTATCCGCCCAGGACCGCGCCCAGACGCCATCGCAGCCCGGCACCAACAACAACGCAGGCCCAGAAGGCCCAGAAGGCCCAGAAGGCCAAGACAAACCGAACACGCCCCCCTCGCAGCGCCTGCCCGCGCCCAAACCGAGCGACTACGGCGCCTCGACTTTCAATGGCCCAAGCGATGCCGAGCTCGACCAGTTTCATGCCACGCACCAGCCGCCCCAGCAAACCGAGTCCACCGCCCAGGGCGATAGCGGTGCTGCGCCCCCGAGCGGCCCCGACAATACCGGCCTACCGGCCGATGCCGACCTGTCGGACGAACCAGCGATGGACGATACCTCGAGCAACGACAGCGACTACGGCGCCAGCACCAATAACGACGCCGATGCACCGGCTTCGGACGACGACTGGAACCCGTGACAGCCGCTGCATAAGCCGCCGCGCATCCCGATCGTAGAACCGGGCCGTATACTAGGGCTGAGAATCCCGGCAACTGTCCGAGAGCGAGGCGGCTCATGCATACCCAACGCCCGACGCGGCTGATCAAGCGCCATAGCCTGGCGACCCGGTTCTGGCACTGGGTCAACGCGCTGTGTCTGCTGGTATTGCTGATGAGCGGGCTGCAGATCTTCAACGCCCATCCGGCGCTGTACTGGGGCCACGACTCGAACTTCGACGCGCCGTTCCTCTCCATCGGCGCCCAGCGCGATGCCAGCGGCGACCCGATGGGCTATCTCCGGATCGACGGCCTGCAAATCCCGACCACCGGCGTGCTTGGCTGGTCCGAAGTCGGCGGCCAGATGCAGGTTCGGGCCTTTCCGGCCTGGGCTACCCTGCCCGGGCCACAGTGGCTGTCGCTGGGCCGGCAATGGCATTTCACTGCGGCCTGGGTATTCGGTGTCCTGCTGGCGGCCTACCTGATCTATTCCCTGCTCAGCCGACGCCGGCGCCGTTTGATCGGCGTCCATCGCGGGGAACTCGGCCACTTCGGCCAGGAAGTCGTGCAGCACGCCAAGTTCCGCTTCCCGCGGATGCGCGATTACAACATCATCCAGAAGCTGAGCTATCTGCTGGTACTGTTCGTGCTGTTGCCGCTGATGATTTTCACCGGCCTGACCATGTCGCCGACCATGGATGCCGCCTGGCCCTGGCTGACGCATGTATTCGGCGGCCGCCAGAGTGCGCGCAGCATCCATTTCATCTGTGCCTTTTTGCTGGTCGGCTTTTTTCTCGTGCACCTGCTTCTGGTATTGGTCTCCGGCGTGTTCAACAACATGCGCGCGATGATCACGGGCGGCTATCGCATCGACGACGAACCGGCCGCGACACCCGAACCCCAAGCCTCGGAGGGCCCGCGTCATGGCGAATAATCGAGGCCCCGATCGGCCTAATGCCAGACGCCGCCGCCTACTCGGCGGCCTGAGTGCGCTCGGCGCGACCAGTCTGCTGGCCGGCTGCGACTGGACCCAGAGCCAGGCAGTTCGAAGCTTTCTCGGCCAGACCGAAAAACTCACCCACGCCGCCCAGCGGCTGGTTGCCTCCGAGCAGTCGCTGGCCCGCGAATACGACGCCAGCGAGATCGCCCCGACCTTTCGCCCCAACGGCAGTATCGATCCGCAGACGCCTGCCTACCAAAAACTTGTCGATACGAATTTCGAAGACTACCGGCTCGAGATCCACGGCCTGGTTGCACGGCCGGCGTCGTTTTCGCTGGCCGAACTCAAAGCCATGCCCGCGCGTACCCAGATCACCCGCCACGACTGCGTAGAAGGCTGGTCTTGCATCGGCCAGTGGACCGGCGTGGTGCTCGGCGACGTGCTGGCTCGGGCACAGCCGAAAGACCGTGCGAAATTCGTGGTCTTTCACTGCGCCGATCATCTCTACGGCTCGCCCCAGCCGTATTACGAAAGCCTCGACATGGTCGAGGCCTACCACCCGCAGACGATTCTGGCCTACGCGCTCAACGGCGCCGATCTGCCGGTGGCCAACGGTGCGCCGTTGCGCCTGCGGGCCGAGCGCCAACTCGGCTACAAAATGGCCAAATACGTTATGCATATCGAACTGGTGGAATCCTTCGCCGATATCCAGGGCGGCAAAGGCGGCTACTGGGAAGACCGCGGCTACGACTGGTGGGCCGGCGTGTAACCGCGGCCCCATAGGCCCAAGGGCACCTGCCCAGTCGAGTTCGCACCTACGGCGTGAAAACCGTTGCCGCCAAGGCTCGAGGCCTCGTATCCAATCGCAACAGCGCCTAAACTGCGCGCCAACCTGTTTTGCCGTCATCCGGCCCAACTGTTACCCCCATGTTTGAACTGTTCGAACGGCTCGTCGATCCGTTTCCGGAGGACGATCGCACCCCGCCCGATACCAGCCTTCCGCGGTTCATCGCCTTCTATGCCCGGCCGGTCTGGAAACTGCTGATCGCCACTGCCGTGCTCACCGCAGCCGCCTCGATCATCGAAGTATCGCTGTATGGTTTTCTCGGCCATATCGTCGACTGGTTTGCCACCAGCGACCGCGAGCACTTTATCGCCAACAATGCCTGGCAGCTGCTCGGCATGGCGGCGGTCGTGCTGCTGTTGTTGCCGGCGTTGGTATTCGGCCAAGGGCTGACCACCTTCCAGGCCATGGCGCCCAACGTGCCCATGCGCTTTCGCTGGCAGGTGCACCGCTGGCTGCTCGAACAGTCGCTGCCCTATTTCCAGGACGACTTCGCTGGCCGCATCGCCTCCAAGATGATGCAGACCGCGCTCGCCATCCGCGAAGTGATGATGAAATTCGTGGACGTGCTGCTGTACGTCGCGGTCTATTTCGGCGGCGTGGTGGTCATGGTCGCCGGGGCGGACTGGCGCCTGGCGCTGCCGTTTGGCGCCTGGCTGGCCGGCTATATCGGCCTGCTCAAATACTTCTTGCCGCGCCTACAGAGCATCGCCGAAGCTCAAGCCAATGCCCGCGCCGAAATGACCGGCCGGGTGGTCGATGCCTATACCAACATCGGCACCGTCAAACTGTTCGCCCATACCGAGCGCGAATCCGACTACGCCCGGGCCAGCATGAGCTCGTTTTTAAGCACCGTGTATACCCAGATGCGGCGCATCAACGGCTTCTACGCCAGCCTGTACCTGCTCAACGCCCTGCTGTTGTTCTCGGTGACTGGTCTGGGCATCGTCTTCTGGACCGAACAGGCCATTACCGCCGGCGCGGTCGCCACCGCCGTTGGGCTGGTCCTACAGATCAACGGTATGAGCCAGTGGATCATGTGGGAAGTCTCCAATCTGTTCGAGCATATCGGCACCATCCGCGACGGCATGGGCAGCTTTACCCGTAGCCGCGCGATCGTCGATGCCCCCAATGCCCGACCGCTGAACGTGCGCGCCGGCGGTATCGATTTCGAGCGCGTCGCCTTTCACTACGGCCGCAACGATGCCGGCGTCATCGCCGATTTCTCGCTGTCGATCGCCCCGGGCGAAAAAATCGGCCTGGTCGGCCGCTCCGGGGCCGGCAAGTCCACCCTGCTGTCACTGCTGCTGCGTTTTCACGAACTCGAAACCGGCCGCATCCGCATCGACAGCCAGGACATCACCGGCGTCACCCAAGCCTCGCTGCGCGAAGCCATCGGCATGGTCACCCAGGACACCGCCCTGCTGCATCGCTCGATCGCCGACAACATCCGCTACGGCCGACCGGAGGCCACCGAAGCCGAACTCTGGGCCGCGATCGATGCCGCCCATGCTGGCTTTATCCGCGACCTGGTCGACAACCAAGGCCGGCGCGGCCTCGATGCCCACGTCGGCGAACGCGGCGTAAAACTCTCCGGCGGCCAGCGCCAACGCGTGGCACTCGCCCGCGTGATGCTCAAAAACGCCCCGATCCTGCTGCTCGACGAAGCCACTGCCGCACTGGATTCCGAAATCGAAGCCGCTATCACCGACAACCTGCATCGGCTGATGGAAGGCAAAACCGTCATCGCCGTGGCCCATCGCCTATCCACCATCGCCCAACTCGACCGGCTCGTCGTCATCGACGAAGGCGCCATCGTCGAAACCGGCACCCACAGCGAACTGCTCGCCCGCGACGGCCTCTATGCCCGGCTCTGGTCGATGCAGTCGGGGGGATTTTTGGATTCGTGATATCAGCTGCACCCAATCCAGTACCACCCTACGCCCACATTTCGCGATGGACGCCCACGATTCGCTATAGTGAATAAAGCGCGGCTGACCCTTTTTTTAGGCCTAGTTACAGCGGCAAAATAAACAAGGACTTACAGCGTAGCCAAAAATTTGGGTCAGCCAAGACTCTTTGCACTTTATTCTTTAATAATCCGTTACTTACGATTTTTTCGTTCTTGTTCGCTGCCGCGTAGGCAGCTAAGAAAGCCGTCGAACGCTGGCGCGCGGCGGGCAGCCCGTTCGCTGCCGCGTAGGCAGCTAAGAAAACGAGACAGCATCGCCCACATGTCCGCATTGCGTTCGCTGCCGCGTAGGCAGCTAAGAAATGGCACTAGAGACAATGCGCGACCTCATGACGGTTCGCTGCCGCGTAGGCAGCTAAGAAATTTGCGTTTGCCGCCGTGGTTATTCATAACTCGTTCGCTGCCGCGTAGGCAGCTAAGAAAAATGGATGTCCGGGCCGGCAATTCGGTTCAGAGTTCGCTGCCGCGTAGGCAGCTAAGAAATGTACCGGCACCGCGACCCGCCACGTCAATGAGTTCGCTGCCGCGTAGGCAGCTAAGAAACGGCGCATCGGTATTGACATAGTACGTCGCGAGTTCGCTGCCGCGTAGGCAGCTAAGAAATGTCGTGATTCGATAACACGCAAAACATTCGAGTTCGCTGCCGCGTAGGCAGCTAAGAAACAGGATGGAAACGATATGGGTGCTGCTTACGAGTTCGCTGCCGCGTAGGCAGCTAAGAAATTCGCCAACTGATGCCCCGCGGATGGTGTCGGTGTTCGCTGCCGCGTAGGCAGCTAAGAAATGCATGTTCTGGGCGCCGCGCTGGGCGTATTCGTTCGCTGCCGCGTAGGCAGCTAAGAAAAACATCAGCGCACCTCCCGGCAACTGGCCAGCGTTCGCTGCCGCGTAGGCAGCTAAGAAATATCGAGTAATCAATACAGACCCCGAAAATGTGTTCGCTGCCGCGTAGGCAGCTAAGAAATTATGATCGGCCCGATGTTTATTGAATTCTAGGTTCGCTGCCGCGTAGGCAGCTAAGAAATTGATGTAGCGACGGCGGCTGCCGTTCTGCCAGTTCGCTGCCGCGTAGGCAGCTAAGAAAACCGGCTGACCACGAAAGAGAAGCGGGTTCTCGTTCGCTGCCGCGTAGGCAGCTAAGAAAGATTCGGTGCTGATTGCGGCCGTCACCGGCGCGTTCGCTGCCGCGTAGGCAGCTAAGAAAAACAAAGCTAGCCCGGACACTCAGTATGGGCTGTTCGCTGCCGCGTAGGCAGCTAAGAAAGTTTCAACGCCCAAATCCTCGGCGGCACGCTCGTTCGCTGCCGCGTAGGCAGCTAAGAAAACAGTGGCGGCAATACGTGTCCGGGGTTTCGTGTTCGCTGCCGCGTAGGCAGCTAAGAAAAAAGACCACTGTTCCAGATATGCTCGAAATAGGTTCGCTGCCGCGTAGGCAGCTAAGAAACATGTATTTGCCCACATGGTCATTCTTCAAAAGTTCGCTGCCGCGTAGGCAGCTAAGAAATAGACCCGAAGAACGTAGACAAGTTCTATACTGTTCGCTGCCGCGTAGGCAGCTAAGAAATACCCATCATCCTAACTCACTACACGCAGAGAGTTCGCTGCCGCGTAGGCAGCTAAGAAACGAAGCGTCGAGCGAGCGATGCCGGTTTCTTTGTTCGCTGCCGCGTAGGCAGCTAAGAAATTAATCGGCCCGTTCGGCAACTCTTGAAACAGGTTCGCTGCCGCGTAGGCAGCTAAGAAAAGCGATATGTACGTGGATGCGTACAACACGGGGTTCGCTGCCGCGTAGGCAGCTAAGAAAACGATTCCTCGCCCGGGCCCCAGCCGACGACTGTTCGCTGCCGCGTAGGCAGCTAAGAAATAATGCGCGGGCTTACGTCTCATAAGACAAGGGTTCGCTGCCGCGTAGGCAGCTAAGAAAGTACGCCTGGGCAAGCTGCTGTAGCTCGGTATGTTCGCTGCCGCGTAGGCAGCTAAGAAAGTGTCCGCGGCCCATATTGATACAGCGTTGCCGTTCGCTGCCGCGTAGGCAGCTAAGAAATCACGCCAACCTCGGAAAATAGGCGGTTTGTAGTTCGCTGCCGCGTAGGCAGCTAAGAAATAATGCGCGGGCTTACGTCTCATAAGACAAGGGTTCGCTGCCGCGTAGGCAGCTAAGAAATCCCTTTCTTCCTCATCGAAATCCTCGCTTTCGTTCGCTGCCGCGTAGGCAGCTAAGAAATGGAAGTCGACGACATATCGCACGCCGCCGGGGTTCGCTGCCGCGTAGGCAGCTAAGAAAGCTGAAAAACGCGGTGCTCGGCTAAGCCGTGAGTTCGCTGCCGCGTAGGCAGCTAAGAAATGTAGCTCGGTGAGGGCATGGCCTTCCGGCGCGTTCGCTGCCGCGTAGGCAGCTAAGAAAGGTTACGATTTCGGCGCCCTGGGCATCCGTTGGTTCGCTGCCGCGTAGGCAGCTAAGAAACACAGGAGCCCTTATGGCAATTACCGCACGCAGTTCGCTGCCGCGTAGGCAGCTAAGAAAACCTGCCCGAAGCTCAAGACGCCGGCAGTTCGGTTCGCTGCCGCGTAGGCAGCTAAGAAAAGTCACACTGTCGTAGCCCAGGCGCACGGCGTGTTCGCTGCCGCGTAGGCAGCTAAGAAAAACTCGTCGGCGATTTCGTCCACCGCAGTGCTGTTCGCTGCCGCGTAGGCAGCTAAGAAACAGACGTGCGGGTCAATCGTGCGGTACAGGCGGTTCGCTGCCGCGTAGGCAGCTAAGAAACATATGAACGCCGATCTTCGACCGAAAACGATGTTCGCTGCCGCGTAGGCAGCTAAGAAATGGCGAATCTCCCGTAAATAAATCTCGGCATCGTTCGCTGCCGCGTAGGCAGCTAAGAAAATGGTCAGGTTGTCAGGTGACAACTACGCCGGGTTCGCTGCCGCGTAGGCAGCTAAGAAATGCTGCAGGGATCAATCGATTGGATGGACCCAGTTCGCTGCCGCGTAGGCAGCTAAGAAAAAACGGTGAACGAGGGCGGGTTGCGTTTCACGGTTCGCTGCCGCGTAGGCAGCTAAGAAAGTATCAGGCCGGCGGCAACGGCCGGCGCCTGCGTTCGCTGCCGCGTAGGCAGCTAAGAAATAGCAAGCGGCCGCCAACTTGCCTTGATGAATGTTCGCTGCCGCGTAGGCAGCTAAGAAAATAGCCAGTTGCAACTGGATTGCTATTTGTGCGTTCGCTGCCGCGTAGGCAGCTAAGAAACAGTAAGCTCAAAGCGTTCCAACTATTTCTCGGTTCGCTGCCGCGTAGGCAGCTAAGAAATGCGTTTACGTTGGGGCTGCCCTTGGCGACGGGTTCGCTGCCGCGTAGGCAGCTAAGAAATCAACGACAGCCTGGTCGCCGCGCACCGCTGGGTTCGCTGCCGCGTAGGCAGCTAAGAAAAAGGACTTGCGCCGGCAGCTCAACCAGCAGGGGTTCGCTGCCGCGTAGGCAGCTAAGAAAGGTCTCGCTTGTTAGAGACATGACCATCACACGTTCGCTGCCGCGTAGGCAGCTAAGAAACACTGCGTCCAACCGGCCTCGATCGCCTGGTTGTTCGCTGCCGCGTAGGCAGCTAAGAAATACGATACCCAACGCGCCATCGATGGCATGGCGCTCGCTGCCGCGTAGGCAGCTAAGAAAATTGGCTTCAAACCAGAGCGTTTGACCGGGGAGTTCGCTGCCGCGTAGGCAGCTAAGAAAAGAGGCCGCCGAAACAGCTCCGCCATACCTACGTTCGCTGCCGCGTAGGCAGCTAAGAAAAAGACCAAGGGTGACCAGTAATGGCAGCGACTGTTCGCTGCCGCGTAGGCAGCTAAGAAAAACTCGACGTACAGATCGTTGAATTGCTCTTTGTTCGCTGCCGCGTAGGCAGCTAAGAAAATATCCAACAGCGTGACCAGGTCGGATTCGAACGTTCGCTGCCGCGTAGGCAGCTAAGAAATACGATACCCAACGCGCCATCGATGGCATGGCGTTCGCTGCCGCGTAGGCAGCTAAGAAATCGAAGCCATAATATTGCGCCGGGAAGAAATTGTTCGCTGCCGCGCAGGCAGCTAAGAAAGTGATCTCATGGCGGAAAATACGGGTGAGGCGGTTCGCTGCCGCGCAGGCAGCTAAGAAATCTGATTTTGCTAGCTCGAAACTGACGCGCAAGTTCGCTGCCGCGCAGGCAGCTAAGAAAAGGTATCGGCCAGCAGATCCAGCTCGTCGCAGGTTCGCTGCCGCGTAGGCAGCTAAGAAACGACACGCGAAACGACCGTGACGACCGCGAGCGCACTGCCTAATAGACAGTTAAGAAGGTTTCCTCGTTGCCGATAAACATACTGTTGGATTAATGGCTCGTCAGCAGATAAGGCGCTTGAGCACACTGAACGCGGCATCTTTCAGCGGCCATTTTTTACCTTGGCTTTAGTCTGCAAAGCGATCTTCTGCTCTATCTGACACTGGCGCTTGCCAGTTTTGAGCAAGTTCGGGTAGTTTGGCTCCCGGGGGAAACCGGGGACTATGAAAGATGGAAGACCTCGCGCCGAGTGATCTTAAGACGATCCTGCATTCGAAACGCGCGAATCTGTATTACCTTCAGCATTGCCGCGTGCTCGTTAAAGGTGGTCGGGTCGAATACGTCACCGACGAAGGCCGCGAATCCAAGTACTGGAACATACCGATCGCAAATACGACATCGATCTTGCTCGGCACGGGCACGTCGATTACGCAAGCTGCGATGCGCGAATTGGCCAAGGCCGGGGTTCTGGTGGGGTTCTGCGGTGGCGGTGGCACGCCATTATTTTCTGCCACCGAAGTCGATGTTGACGTCGCTTGGCTGACGCCGCAAAGCGAATACCGACCGACCGAATATCTACAACAATGGGTTCGCTTCTGGTTCGATGACACCCTACGCCTTGAAGCCGCGCGTGCCTTTCAGCACTCGCGTCTGGCGACCATTCGTGCCCTATGGACAACCGACCGTGCCCTACATGACGCGGGCTTCAACGTCGAGTCGGCACGGCTTGAAAAAGCTCTGGACCAGCAAGCCCAGGCTATAGAGCAGGCACAAGAAACCAACGAACTGCTGACGCAGGAAGCCCGCCTCACGCGAACGCTATTCAAACTCGCCACGCAAAGCGTCGACTACGGTGAATTCACTCGAGCCAAACGCGGCAGTGGTACTGATCCGGCCAACCGCTTTCTGGATCATGGCAACTACCTGGCTTATGGTCTGGCGGCGACTGCCTGCTGGGTACTCGGCCTGCCGCACGGGCTGGCAGTGCTGCATGGCAAGACGCGACGTGGCGGCCTGGTCTTCGACGTCGCCGATTTGGTCAAGGATGGCGTCATTCTCCCGCAGGCCTTCATCTCTGCTGTACGCGGTGATGAGGAACAGGAATTTCGCCAAGCCTGCATCGAACGACTGACCCAAGTCGAAGCGCTCGACGGCATGATCGATACCCTCAAGCGTGTAGCCGACGACATGGCACGCAGGGCAGCCGCCGCGTGAATATCCTGCTCGTCTCCCAGTGCCGCAAGAACGCACTGAAAGAAACGCGCCGTATTCTCGATCAATTCGCCGAACGCCGTGGCGAGCGCACTTGGCAGACGCCGATCACGAAAGCAGGTCTGGATACGCTGCGGCGGATGCTGCGCAAGAATGCCCGCAAGAACACGGCCGTGGCCTGCCATTGGATTCGCGGGCGTGATCACAGCGAATTGCTATGGGTGGTCGGCGACGCATCACGCTTTAATTTCCGTGGGGCGGTGCCAACCAGTTCCACCCGCAACAACATCCTTCGCAAAGCAGACGAAAACGACTGGCATACGCTGACCGATATCCACCTGGTTACAAGCCTTGCCGCCCTCTTCCACGATTTCGGCAAAGCCTGCCGAGCTTTTCAGGAGAAGCTCACCGGCAACAACACTGAGCGTAATCGCTACCGGCACGAATGGATTTCGCTGCGGCTGTTCCAGGCATTCGTGGGCAACGATGACGATACGGGGTGGTTGAACCGGCTGCTCAAACCCGACGATATCGATGAACAGGCTTGGCTGAATAGCGTCGTCAAAGATGGACAGAACACGCCGAAGCCTCTTCCCATGACCGGCTTACCGCCGATTGCCCGGTTCGTCGCCTGGCTGATCCTGACCCATCACCGGCTGCCCGTTCATCCCAGCTACGACGCAAACGACGAACAGCAACGCATCGGCCGCAAGGCCCGCTCCATCAACGCTGAGTCCTTACCCACGCTGCCCGACGGCATTACAGCAGCCTGGAACGAGATCGACGCTCCGGCGGATGCCGGCATTATCAAACCGTACTGGCAATTCCCCGAAGGGCTACCAACACGCAGCGAGGCTTGGCAAAAACGAGCCAAGCGTCTTGCGCGCCAAGCCTTGGCGCGCTGGCCAACAGACCGTGGCATAGGGCTCGATAATCTATTCACGGTCCATGTTGCACGGCTATGCCTCATGCTCGCCGACCATCATTACTCGAGCTTGAGCGGTCACGCACACACCCGCCCCACATCAGGCGATAAAGCGTTTCCTTTATTCGCCAATACCGACAAAACCGGCGCCCTCGGACAAAGACTCGACGACCATCTACTTGGCGTGACGCGCGAAGTCGGCGAGATCGCGCATCGATTGCCCGACATGGTCACCGCCCTGCCCCGCATCGCGCGCCACAAGGGTTTCCGCCGACGCAGCGCGAACGCAAGATTCCGCTGGCAGGATCGCGCATTCGACCTGTCCGGCTCGCTCCGCGAGCGGAGCCAAAAGTACGGTTTTTTCGGTGTCAACATGGCCTCTACCGGCTGCGGCAAGACCCTGGCAAATGGCCGCATCTGTTATGCCCTCGCCGATCCCGATCGCGGGACACGATTCACGATCGCACTCGGCCTGCGTACGCTCACTCTCCAGACCGGCGAGGCGTATCGCCGCGATCTCAATCTATCCAGCGATCACCTGGCCGTCCGAGTCGGCGGACAAGCTACGCGGGCCTTATACGAACAGCGCCAAGCTGAGCTGGACGCCCGTGGGTCGAGTTCGGCCGAGCCCTTGCTGGATACGGACAGCTACGTCCATTTCGATGGGCAGATCGATCAACACCCGCTGCTCTCGAAAGTCGTCGAATCGCCACACGCTCGATCGCTGATTACGGCGCCTATTCTCGTATGCACCATAGACCACCTGATGCCAGCCACGGAGAGCCTGCGCGGCGGTCAGCAGATCGCGCCGATGCTCCGGCTGATGGGCGCCGATCTCATTCTCGACGAGCCCGATGATTTCGGCATGGAAGATATGCCGGCATTGACTCGCCTGGTTTATTGGGCCGGCCTGCTGGGCTCGCGTGTCGTCCTCTCCTCGGCCACGCTACCGCCAGCCATGGTCGAAGGCCTGTTTCGTGCCTATCGGGCCGGCCGTGCGGAATTCCAGAAAAACCGCGGCGAACCGGGCCAAGCGCTGGATATCTGTTGCGCTTGGTTCGATGAGCACGCTCATCGCCACCGCGACTGCCCGGATACCGATACTTTTCGCAGCAGCCACAGCGAATTTGCCGAGCAGCGCTCTCAGAAGCTAGCCAACGATACGGTACGTCGCCGCGCAGAAATTGCCAGGGTCACCACACCCCGCAAGCGCAGCGCGCTGCCCCGCCACTTCGCGGAACAATTGCTTGCCCATGCGCTGACCCTGCATGGGCGCCATTGCGAGGCCGATCCCGAAACTGGTCGCCGGGTGAGCTTCGGATTGATCCGCATGGCCAATATCGGCCCGCTATTCGATCTCGCCCGGGCGCTGTATCAAATCGACGCGCCGGCCGACTGTCGTATGCATCTATGCGTCTATCACTCGCAGTTTCCGCTACTGTCGCGCTCGGCGATCGAGCAACGGCTCGATACCGTCCTCGATCGGCGTATCCCCGAGGCGGTCTACCAACTGCCTGATATTCGCGAACGCCTCGATACCGCGACCGAGGCTGACCAGCTATTTATCGTGCTCGGCTCCCCGGTGACCGAAGTCGGCCGCGACCACGACTACGATTGGGCCATAGTCGAGCCCTCGTCGATGCGCTCGATTATCCAGCTCGCCGGGCGCGTGCGGCGACATCGTTTTGGGCCGATCGATACGCCCAACGTGGTTCTGTTGAACCGTAACTGGAAAGCGATTACCGGCTTCCCGAACCAACCGGTATTCCGACGCCCGGGGTTTGAAAATGGCGACTATCAGCTCACCAGCCACGCGTTGGAAGATCTGCTGCGCCCGGAGGAATATCAAGTCATCGATTCGCGTCCGCGCCTGACGGCTCGTGAACCACTGACGCCCAATCGCAGTCTCGTCGATCTGGAACATGCGCGGCTGGCAAACACCATGCTCACGCCTCAACCCGCCCCGATTTCGAATGCTTCGGCGCAGCCCAAGCCGCAAGGAAGACGCCGTCGATCGACGCCAAAGCAACCACCGCTGGCGGCCTACAGCAGCTATACCCGATCCGATCTATGGCTGACCGGTTTGCTGCCACAGCAACAGCGTTTCCGGGAACAACACGGCGCCCAGATCGAACTCGCCCTCCTCCCCACCGAGGACGAAACTGATTACCGGCTCGTACGCAGCGAACCGCAGAAAAAAGGACTACCGATCGAGACTGAGATCGAAGCGCGCTTGAACGAACGGGTCTGCGACACCGAACTACAGGCCGAACGAATCTCGCCTTGGGCTAGCGTGGATTATCTAACGGAGCTCGAACGCCTGGCCGAGGACCGGGATATGGACCTCGACCAGTGCGCACGCACGTTTGGAACACTGGAGCTGGCTTACGACGAAGATTCAGGTCGGGGCTGGAGAACCCATCCACTATTGGGGTTCCGAAAATATAGTAGCGACTAGCTGCCTACGCGGCAGCAAAATTTATAGCTAAAGCAATAAGAAGCTTTGCTGAGCAACCTCAACGGCTGCAAGCCAACAGCGTACCTCAAAAACCTCATAGCCTCTAAAGCAATAATAAGCTGGTTTACTTTTCCAGAATAACCTGCTTAACTAGATTCCGGTGGCGCTGCTACGCCACCGGTTTGAGTCAGCGAGCAAGGTTAGCCCGCAACCGAATCCACCGGTTCGATGTGGATAAAGAGGTCCGCGCCATGTTTGGCAAATATGCCGTTAGAAGATAAGCACCACCTGAACATGAGGCGCGGTACACCCGCTGCTTCGCGCCTCATGTTGCCATAAAAAGTTAGCTGAATGGGGGAACTAAGAGGCAATGCAGTCAGCTCAACCACATACGAGCAACCTTCGATCGACGATAAGTCAATTTCTTGAGGAGCGTTTCAAAGCAAAAACCGAAAAACTCGCAACTGACGATCCCAAATACGAAAAACTGGTCGCGCAATTCGATTATGACAACTGGCTAGCCGATGCGGCCCGCCGTGTTGGCCAGCTACAAGTCGTCACGCACTCACTCAAACCGATCCATCCGGACGCCAAAGGCTCCAGCCTCTACGCCCCGCCGGATGGCGAGCCCGCGGGACAAACAGTCGGCACCCACACACTGGACGCACAGTTCACGGTGGATGTCGTTGGCAACGCGGCGGCACTCGACGTATTCAAGTTCCTCAAACTGGAATACGACGGCCGCACCCTGCTCGAGCTCCTGGAGAATGGGGATCCAGATCTAGCCACTGCACTCAGCGATAACCCGGAAACGGCAGATCGGCTGATGCAGGATTTTGCCACCATCACGCAACCGGCCGGCCGTTATGCGTCACATACCCGCGGGAAGCAGCTTTACTGGCTCGTCGGCGACGACCCTTCGGTCGAAGCCGATTTTCACCTTCTAGCTCCGCTGTACGCCACATCCCTGGCGCATCGGGTGTTCCGCATAATCAATAACGATCGTTTTTCAGAAGACGCCAAGGCCGCACGCGATGCCCGTCGCAAGGATGAGCCGTCGGAGCATGGCTACTGTGACTATCCGGGGCTTGCCATTCAGCGGTTCGGCGGCAGCAAGCCACAGAACATTTCGCAATTGAACAGCGAGCGCGGCGGTAACAGTTATCTGCTGGGTAGCGCTCCGCCAACCTGGCGTTCGCGCCAGGTCTCGCCCATCCGGGCTGCTTCCGCGTTTTCTGCCTTTGGCCGGCGGCCTGCTGTTGGCCGCAATCTACGCGCGCTGGGGCAGCTGCTCGCCGCCGTCCCCGATCCAAATATGGGTACCCGAGACCGGCGTGATGAATTGACGGCTGCTCTAGTCGACGAGCTCATCGTTTTTACCAGCGAGATGCAGCAACTCGAACCAGGGTGGACCAACGACTGGCACTGCCGGCTTGCATCAGCACACCAGTATTGGCTCGACCCCTATCGCGCCCGCACCGATGCCGAATTTCGCGCCGAAATGGAAGCAGCGGATTGGCTCACAACCGTCTGTGAGGACTTTAGCCGTTGGCTCAACAGTCGGCTGGAACGTTACTGGAAACTTCCCATGGGCGACCCGGAACACCGGCATTTTACGGCTTCGGCAGCTAAAGACCGCAACGTCGCAACGCTCGCGGCCACCTACAAAGAGTGGCAAGACAAGCTACAGAAAGAACTGGCCGGCCTGGAGGAGGTGATCGGCCATGAATAAAGCACAAACTCTGCTCGTCCTGCCGCGCTTGCGCGTACAGAACGCCAACGCGATCTCTAGCCCGATGACCTGGGGGTTCCCAGCCATGAGTGCGTTCGTCGGCTTCATGCATGCATTGGAGCGTGGTTTGCCGGATGAACTATTACTCGAATTTCAAAGCGTGGGCGTGATCTGCCACTGGCACGATATTCAATCGTCCTCGGCCGGCTATAACCTGCAGCAGTTCCATCTCACGCGAAACCCCGTCGGCAAGGACGGTAAGACCGCGGCTATCGCAGAAGAAGGCCGGATGCACCTGGAGATCTCGCTGGTCTTCTCGGTGTCGGGCGATAACTGCTCGGGCAGCCACAACGAACGCCAAGCCATCGCCGACGACATTTACGAGTTCGTGCATGGCATGCGTATCGCCGGCGGCAGTGTTCTGGTCGACGGGCGAACCGATCGCGGCCCTGCCCCCTCGCTAACGCCCATGCCGGACGATAGCGACGAATACGAACAGACCTTCCAGCGCCTGCGGCGCGGTCTTCTGCCCGGCTTTGCGCTCGTGCTCAACGAACCAGCCTTGCACGACCGGCTTGCCGAACTGCGCGAACAAAATGAAGCCGCTTCGCTACTGGATGCCTGGCTGGATTTCGCCCGGCTTCATCACGACTACCGCACCGACGAATCAGGAGATACCGGCCACTGGGAAATCCGCAGCCGACCCGGCTGGCATGTACCAATTCCCGTGGGCTACGGCGCTCTGGGCGAATTACATGCGCCGGGCGAAGTGGCCAATGCCCGCGATACGACGACACCGTTTCGGTTCGTCGAAAGCCTGTATTCCATCGGCCAATGGATCAGCCCGCATCGCCTACAGCGCCCGGAAGCCTTGCTCTGGTACATCGATAACGAGCTGGACCCGGGCAGCTACCGACTGAACAACGACTACGCCAACCAACGCCAATCCTGAGGGGGATTCACCATGGCCAAGAAAGACGAACTCAAAGCATCTGTACTCGCTTTCGATCGCAAGCTCGATCCATCCGATGGGCTTTTTTACGCAGGCCCTTGGTCCGAACGTAACGCGTCCAACCAGTGGCCCGCTGTCACCATTCGCGAAAAATCGGTCCGCGGCACGATCTCCAACCGTTTGAAGACCAAAGATCAGGACCCAGCCAAGCTGGATGCAGCAATCGAGAATCCAAACCTGCAGACTGTCGACGTCGCCAACCTGCCGCACGACGCCGATACGTTAAAAGTGCATTTCACGCTGCGCGTCCTGGGCGGTGCCGGCAAACCGTCGGCCTGTAACAACGCCAATTACGAAACCAAACTGGCCGAAGCCGTATCGGGGTATGTCGACGAACACGGATTCGCCACTCTGGCCGCTCGCTACGCCCATAATCTAGCCAACGGCCGCTTTCTTTGGCGCAACCGGTTGGTCGCCGAAGATATCGAAGTTCAGATCCGGCAGTTTTCGAAGGGCGAGCAGCAAAACGAATGGGTATTCGACGCCCAGACGCTTGGTCTGCGTGATTTCGCAGCCGACGGCGAAAACCAAGCCAAACTCGACTCGCTTGCTCAGGTCATCGCCAGCGGTCTCGCCGGTGATCGCTATATTCTTCTAGACATCACGGCCTTCGCGCGTGTCGGCGCAGGCCAGGAAGTCTTTCCATCCCAGGAGCTGATACTCGATCGCAGCCGCGGCGACAAATCCAAGACGCTGTACGACGTCGACAAAGTGGCCGCCATGCATTCGCAGAAAATCGGCAATGCGCTTCGCACGGTCGATACTTGGTATCCCGAGGCCGCCGAAAAAGATTTGGGGCCGATTGCCGTCGAACCCTACGGCTCCGTCACGACACAGGGCACGGCCTATCGTCAGCCGAAAGCCAAGATGGACTTCTACAGCCTGCTCGATAACTGGATGGCAAACGACGCCAAACCGGACCCCGAACAACAGCACTTCGTAATGGCCACACTCATCCGCGGCGGCGTATTCGGGGAGGCCGATTGACCATGACGCATTATCTGGATATCCGCCTGCGGCCGGATCCGGAATTTCCGGCCCCCATGCTCATGGGCGCGCTCTATAGCAAGCTGCATCGTGCTCTGGCGGAACTCGAAGCCGATGATATTGGTATCAGCCTGCCCGAGCACAAAACCGGGGTGCGAGCCCGCACTCCGGGCGAAATCTTGCGTCTACACGGGCAGCCCGAACGCCTGGAACAGCTCATAGCGAACAACTGGCTCAAGGGGATGCACGATCATATCGAGATCAGTCCGATCGAACCGATCCCTGGCAATGCTGAATATCGCATCGTTCGTCGGCGGCAATTCAAGACCAATGCCGAACGGCTTCGCCGCCGCCGGATGCGCCGTCACAATGAAAGCGAGCAAACAGCCCAAGAGCGCGTGCCTGATAGTGTCGAGCAACAGGTATCGCTACCTTTCGTACAGGTGCGCAGCGGTAGCACCGGTCAGCGGTTCAGCCTGTTCATAGAACATGGCCGAAAGCGCACCGAACCTATACCTGGCTCATTCAACACGTATGGCCTAAGTAGCGAAGCTACCGTGCCGTGGTTTTAACCCTTTTTAGGAGGCGCTGAATGTGCCTCCTAAAATCAGATAGTTACATATCCTTAGTAGAAAAGGGTTGAACGACCTCAAAAACGAACCGGTCTTTAAAAATCAGTCGCTTATAATATTTATACTCTAGTTCGCTGCCGCGTAGGCAGCTAAGAAAGCTGTCATCTAAAGAGCATTACATCAACCCGAGTTCGCTGCCGCGTAGGCAGCTAAGAAATGCCTAAATAGCTACTCCGCCGCCGTCGGGGCGTTCGCTGCCGCGTAGGCAGCTAAGAAACGGCCGCGGTCGATGGCCGCGAGCAAAGATTTTGTTCGCTGCCGCGTAGGCAGCTAAGAAAGAAAGCTACCCGCCGGCACCGGCGCCGAAGTGGTTCGCTGCCGCGTAGGCAGCTAAGAAAGGCGATTCTCGTAACGTCGAACACGATCAACCGTTCGCTGCCGCGTAGGCAGCTAAGAAACACGCAAAAAGCGGCTCCGGCCCAGGCCGAGGGTTCGCTGCCGCGTAGGCAGCTAAGAAACATCCCATAGGACAATCCGCTTTTCGGATGCCGTTCGCTGCCGCGTAGGCAGCTAAGAAACCGAACATCCCTCTCGACCGCGGGCGCATCGTGTTCGCTGCCGCGTAGGCAGCTAAGAAATCAGGCTACCGGCGACTGGACCGGCGCGTCGTGTTCGCTGCCGCGTAGGCAGCTAAGAAAAGCCCATCGAGGCGCAAGTCGGCTGGCAGACCGTTCGCTGCCGCGTAGGCAGCTAAGAAAGCGCCGAGCAATCCGGCAACCAGTGCCGGCAAGTTCGCTGCCGCGTAGGCAGCTAAGAAATCAAAAAACGCAAATAATGCCGAGTCGGCCCAGTTCGCTGCCGCGTAGGCAGCTAAGAAATTAGCGGCGGCATAGATATGCTGGGCCATTTCGTTCGCTGCCGCGTAGGCAGCTAAGAAATATGCGGCGTTTCGGCGTGTCGAAACAACGACGTTCGCTGCCGCGTAGGCAGCTAAGAAAGTGCAGATCGACCAGCCGGTCGCGAATCGCATGTTCGCTGCCGCGTAGGCAGCTAAGAAAATCGTGACGCGCGTCACGGTCGCCGGGTTGCTGTTCGCTGCCGCGTAGGCAGCTAAGAAAAATGAGTGGATCAAGATGCGTCCGCAGATGGCGTTCGCTGCCGCGTAGGCAGCTAAGAAAGTCGTCGCCGGTCAGCAGTTGCTTGGCCTTCGGTTCGCTGCCGCGTAGGCAGCTAAGAAACAACAGGTTCGGCACGACCGGATCGACGCCGCGTTCGCTGCCGCGTAGGCAGCTAAGAAAAATAGCAAGTAAGACGATAGGGACAGACGGAGGTTCGCTGCCGCGTAGGCAGCTAAGAAATTTGAGACAATCGAACTTCCCCGTGCTAGCACGTTCGCTGCCGCGTAGGCAGCTAAGAAAAGAGGGGCAGACCATGAGCAACCGCATCACCAGTTCGCTGCCGCGTAGGCAGCTAAGAAAAGCCGATTGGCCGCCTCGGCAGCCGGGCAAACGTTCGCTGCCGCGTAGGCAGCTAAGAAAATGATCAGGTAAACGCCAAACTGCTCAAGGCGGTTCGCTGCCGCGTAGGCAGCTAAGAAATTGAAGTATTCGAAGATGAATGAAAGGACAACGTTCGCTGCCGCGTAGGCAGCTAAGAAAACATGCCAGAGCATGATGTAGTAGCAACCGTTGTTCGCTGCCGCGTAGGCAGCTAAGAAATTGTCCGCAAACGAACAGGTCAACGCCGACCTGTTCGCTGCCGCGTAGGCAGCTAAGAAAGCGCGCGCCAGATCCGCCACAACGGAGACCCGGTTCGCTGCCGCGTAGGCAGCTAAGAAATGGCGCCACGTGACGGCGAACAGCGCGATCCCGTTCGCTGCCGCGTAGGCAGCTAAGAAATCAACGCCTCGAACGTGGCCACCACGATCCGCGTTCGCTGCCGCGTAGGCAGCTAAGAAAAGGGCCGCCGACAGCAGCACGCCGCCGCATATGTTCGCTGCCGCGTAGGCAGCTAAGAAATCCTGCATGAATGGGGGCCTTAGACGGGGTTTGTTCGCTGCCGCGTAGGCAGCTAAGAAATCGCGGCAATGATTGCCACGAAATTTAGGGAGGTTCGCTGCCGCGTAGGCAGCTAAGAAAAAAACCCTTTAGACACAAGGGTTTGTCGCGGCGTTCGCTGCCGCGTAGGCAGCTAAGAAAGGTCAACACGCGCCAGCCCTACGACCTGCAATGTTCGCTGCCGCGTAGGCAGCTAAGAAAAGCGTCAGCGGGTCCGGATCCGGCGCCTGGGTGTTCGCTGCCGCGTAGGCAGCTAAGAAACAGCACGGCGCCCATGGCGATAGCCATTGTCAGTTCGCTGCCGCGTAGGCAGCTAAGAAATTGACCGATCGCGAGCTGATCCATATACGCGGGTTCGCTGCCGCGTAGGCAGCTAAGAAATTGTCGTGGCTGGCCTCGGCCACCGCGAAGAAGTTCGCTGCCGCGTAGGCAGCTAAGAAAGCTGTATGCGCTCGCCAATGTGGGCCCTGCGCGTTCGCTGCCGCGTAGGCAGCTAAGAAAATCTGCCACCCCCTCGGCATACGTCGGGCCGCGTTCGCTGCCGCGTAGGCAGCTAAGAAAGTCTCGCCCGGGTGGCGTAGCGGCTCGCCCATGTTCGCTGCCGCGTAGGCAGCTAAGAAAGCCGTGTTGGCGTTCGGGTCGGCCGTGCTCGTGTTCGCTGCCGCGTAGGCAGCTAAGAAAAAGCGCACCACGCGCAAGACCAAGGCGAAGGAGTTCGCTGCCGCGTAGGCAGCTAAGAAATGAACAAGCGGGCGGCATCTACGCCGCGATCGTGTTCGCTGCCGCGTAGGCAGCTAAGAAAAGTATGACGTCGCTGGATAGCGTGACCATTTGGTTCGCTGCCGCGTAGGCAGCTAAGAAAAGTGCATCCCAGAAGGGTTGTCGGCGATTTGGGTTCGCTGCCGCGTAGGCAGCTAAGAAAGCCAGCGGGGAGCGTCAGCGCCAGCAGCAGATGTTCGCTGCCGCGTAGGCAGCTAAGAAAGCTACCGGTCAATATCGCGGGGCAGACGTTGCGTTCGCTGCCGCGTAGGCAGCTAAGAAAAGGACGTCCTCGGTAGCTGCACGCCGGAAGTGGTTCGCTGCCGCGTAGGCAGCTAAGAAATTGAATAACACGCCGCTCCTGGTGATCTCGCTGTTCGCTGCCGCGTAGGCAGCTAAGAAACAACGGCATCCTCGCCGGCAAGGGTTCGCACAGTTCGCTGCCGCGTAGGCAGCTAAGAAAAAGATAGGTGTGGATCATCCACGGCGGATCGATGTTCGCTGCCGCGTAGGCAGCTAAGAAATTGTTATCAGGCCCCTTAACCAGCTGCGATAGGTTCGCTGCCGCGTAGGCAGCTAAGAAACGCTGACGCCGTGCACCCCGAGCGCAACAACAGTTCGCTGCCGCGTAGGCAGCTAAGAAAAAATGGGCACCCCCTCAAGTGGTCAACGTGATGTTCGCTGCCGCGTAGGCAGCTAAGAAATACAAACTGGACCAGATCGCCCGCGGACCAAAGTTCGCTGCCGCGTAGGCAGCTAAGAAAAACGATGCCGAGGCCGGCGAGGGCGGCGAGACGTTCGCTGCCGCGTAGGCAGCTAAGAAAACCGACTCGGATACCAAAGGCAAGGTCGAGGCGTTCGCTGCCGCGTAGGCAGCTAAGAAAAAAAGGGGCCCGCTGCGCCGCCGGGTTCGGCCGTTCGCTGCCGCGTAGGCAGCTAAGAAAAATGCCACAGCCGCGCGCCGTGGCGGCCTTGAGTTCGCTGCCGCGTAGGCAGCTAAGAAATGCCAATGCGTCACCTACATCCGCCGCACCGGGTTCGCTGCCGCGTAGGCAGCTAAGAAAATCGGGTCATCGACGTGATTCATCGGCCGGGCGTTCGCTGCCGCGTAGGCAGCTAAGAAACAGGGATGCCGGCCGCCGATCGCCCGGCCCAGGTTCGCTGCCGCGTAGGCAGCTAAGAAATGGGTGAGATAGCCGAGGGCGGCGCGGCCGAGGTTCGCTGCCGCGTAGGCAGCTAAGAAAGAGAACGCCACTGGAGCACGATCGAAGCCGTCGTTCGCTGCCGCGTAGGCAGCTAAGAAACGGATGGCGTAGCGGCTCGCCCATTTCCTCTTGTTCGCTGCCGCGTAGGCAGCTAAGAAAGATTGTGAGCTTTGCAGAGGCCGGCAACTGGGGTTCGCTGCCGCGTAGGCAGCCAACTCAGGCATTCAGTTTATGCTCGGCTTTTCACCCCGCCAGCATTTCCTCGTCGTTCAGATTGAGCCCAACCGCGACGGTCAGCGCCTGGGCGAGGCACATGGAGGCAGTGAGTGAACGGAAGTTATGCAGTTCGGCGTCGTGTACTTCGAGGCAGACGGTGGCGTGGGCGGCGACCGGGCTGAGCGGGCTGTCGGTAAGTACGACCACGGGGGTGCCCTGCTCGGTGGCGATGCGGATGGTCTCGGCGGTTTCTTCGGCGTAGGGATGAAACGACACAGCGAACAGCACGTCGTTCGGGCGCAGGCGCGCGGCCTGTTGCGAGAGCATGCCGCCGAGGCCGTCGAGCAGGCAGGCGTTGGCCTTAATCTGGCTGAGTGCGTAGGCCATGTAGGTGACTACCGGAAACGAACGGCGCTGGCCGCATAGATAGACGCACTCGGCATCGGCCATGATCCGGGCGGCCTTGGCGAGTGGCTCGGCATCGATTTCGTCGGCCAGATGGTCGAGCGCCATGCGATTGGCCTGGCAGAACTGGCGCAGGATGCCCTGCGGCGTCAGCGCCTGGGTTTCGCTTTCTTCTTCGCGGCGCAGTCGACGCAGCCGCTCGCTGTAGCTGGAGGCGGTCTCGGCCAGCCGGGTTTGATAGACGCGCTGCAGCTCGGAGAAGCCGGAATAACCGAATGCCTTGGCGAAACGAATGATCGCAGACGGCTGTACGCCGGCCCGCTCGGCGATCACGGCCGTGGTTTCCAGCGCCATATCGTTGGGATGGTCGACCGCGAACTGGGCGATCTGCTGCAGCCGTTTACTCAGGCTTTTGTATTCGGCCAGTATGCGGCGCTGCAGATCGGACGGTGTTTCCGGTGCCTCTTGACTCATGTGTGGGTCGATCCCTGTTGGTTTTGTGATTCGACACGCCTATGGCGTGCGCCCCCTGGCTCGGTATTTTCTGAAATAACCGCGTATTCAATCAAATAATTGTTCTATTTCTGTTCTATCGACGGCGCCACAAACCCCTATTAGACCGCCCTATTACGGCTATAGAACGTTCTTGTGTCTGGCTTTTCCATGCCAACGTACTATCGATTTGTACTGGTTATTTCGATCGCTGCGGACCATTACATATTCCATGGTGTAACGATCACCGCGCGGCTGGTATCGGCCTCGGCGGCTTGCCCGTGGCGCCGAAAGTGCAGGATATGCCGGAGCGCCCGGGCGGCATCGGCATACAGATCGTGGTCGACGACGGCATCGAGGCG
The DNA here is from genome assembly GCF_049568105.1 of Salinisphaera sp. SPP-AMP-43. Classification (GTDB taxonomy): domain Bacteria; phylum Pseudomonadota; class Gammaproteobacteria; order Nevskiales; family Salinisphaeraceae; genus Salinisphaera. The sequence goes on along the minus strand of NZ_CP145335.1, from coordinate 1,463,535 downwards.
GCCGGCACGCAGCAGGCGGCGGTTCTCGGCATCGAGATCGTGGCCCACGAACGCATAACGCCGGTCTCCGGCGTCTTCCAAGGCACGGATCAGGCCGCGGTTGCCGCCGCCCATGCTGTAGATGCCGCCGATAACACCGTGCCGGGCGCGCTCGGCCCGGGCCAATTCGTAGGTGGCGTGGTCGAGACCATAACCGCCGTCGATGGTCACGATCCTATGCTGCGGGCAGTGCTGGGCCATGAAATCGGCAAAGCCGTGCCAGCGATCCTGCTCGCCGTGGAAGTCGCGGCTGCCGAGGTTGGCCAGCACGGTTGCGCTCTGCGAGGCTAGAAAACGCGACAATAAAAAAGCCGCGGTACGCCCGGCGGCTTCGTTGTCGATACCGACATAGGCAATGCGCCCTGCCGTGCGGATATCGGTAGCGAACGTGACCACAGGAATACCGCGGCCGCGTAGTGCCTCGACCGCTGCGGCTACGGCCGGATGGTCGGGCGCTTTGAGCACGATGCCCTGGGTGGTTTGAGGCTCGATCGCCTCGAGCCGGCGGACGATCGCATCAACGTGCATGCGCTCATCGGCATGAAACCGCGGCGCGATGCGCAGCGGCGCCCGGTCGGCAGCGGCAGCCACGAACGCCTGGCGCACGGCCCGGCTGAATCGCTCGGGGCTGTTCAGAATCACTTCGATGGCCAGGCCGCGGCCGGCCGGAATACCGGCCTCGGCTTGTTCGTCGAGTTCGCGAATCGCTGCTGCGACCCGCGACCGGGTTTGTGCATGGACATGGGCACGGCCGTGGCGTACCCGATCCACCGTCGCCAGGCTTACGCCGGCCTGGGCCGCGATCTGCTTAACGGTGAATCGATGCGCCATGGCCGACCGCGCCGCAGCCGCTCAACTGGCCTGGCGGCGTTCGAGTTGGGCCGCCAATTGCGACTCGAAGCTCACGGCGTCGAGCTGTTCGCCGACCGCGCGGATCAACAATTCGCACTGCGTCTCCGGCGCCAGGCCGGCAGTTGGCTGGTCGCGATCGAGGTTGGTGGGAAAACCATAGCCTTCGGCCGTGGCCTTGGCCGCGCGTACCACCGTCGCGTGCGCCCCGCCTTGTTCGCGTTGGCAAAGCTCGGAGTAGATCGCCCGGCACATGCGTTCACGATCGAGAATCCCCATGGCCCGGCCAAAGGCCGATGAAACCTGCAGCAGATTGGCCATACGCCGGATATCGGCCGAATGATTGGTGCCCGCGGCATGAAACAGCGCCGGGTTGAAAAATACGGCATCGCCCGCGGCCAGCGGCAGCTGAACGTGGTGCTCGGTGAAGTAACGCTGGAACTCAGGTTTGGAGGCCGCCAAAAAGCCGTGCTCATAGCGCTGGGAATACGGCAGGTACAACGTCGGCCCGCTTTCCAGTGGCATGTCGCAATGGGCGACCGCGCCCTGCAGGGTGAGCTGGGAGGCAAAACGATGCACATGCGCCGGGAAGCGCTCGGCCTGCTCGGTCGACATGAAGCCCAGATGATAGTCGCGATGCGCGCTCTGGGCCTGGCCGCCGGGATTGACAACGTTCAGATCGGAGGTGACCTGGTACATCGGGCCCAGCCAGGCTTCGCAGATCAGCTCCAGCGCTGGGTTGGCATAGTAGTCGACGTAAGCCGCCGGGTCGCGTTCGGCCAGTTTCTGCTGGACCCGCCAAACGCGATCGTTGGCCCCCGGCTTGGCGAAATGGTCGCCGCCGGCCACGCCGGCTTCGCGTTGTTCGGCGATCATATCGTTAAAGCAGTCGGTGGTCTTGGCGATGCTGTGGGCATCGAAGGCGCCGCTGAACACGATAATGCCGGGCCCATCGAGCAGTGCCTCGGCCATTTCGGCCTGTAGCGCCTGGCGCTGCGCGGCGCTCAGCTCGGTAATGCTGCGGCCGTCGTAGACCGGCACGTCCTTTTCGATCCGCTGGGCCAGCGGGTAATCCTCCGGCCGGGTCGTACTGGCCATGCTGGCCACGAAATCCTCGAGACGGCAGTCGTCGGCGCTCAGCCAGACGCGCTCGGACGGTGTTGTTTTCTGGGTTTGGTCTTGGGCCAGCATGGTGATCTCCTCTTTCGCTGGGCGGCTTTGTTGTGAGCTTTGATTATTCGGGCCGGGCCAGTTGCCCGACAACGCCAAACCACCTCAAAAACACCTCAACGCTCGACGCGGTGGTCGAGCCTCAAGCACGCCGTACGAACTATGCGCTCGCCACCAAAAAGGGCGCCCAGAGGGCGCCCTAACCAATCATCGCTGCATCTCGTGCTCAAGGGCATCGAGTCCGGCGCCCCCGGCCATCTGGAAGATGAGATCGTCGAGCGATAGATCCTCGCGCGGGGCATCCAGATCCATCTGGCCCCGGCTGAGAACGACGAAGTGGTCGCCGACCAAGTAGGCGTGATGCGGGTTATGGGTGATAAAGATCACGCCCACGCCGTGTTCGCGTGCGGCCGAAGCAATGTACTTGAGCACCAAGCCGGACTGGTGCACACCGAGTGCCGCGGTCGGCTCATCCAGAATCAGCACGCGGGCGCCAAAATGGATCGCCCGGGCGATTGCCACCACCTGCTTCTGGCCGCCCGAAAGCGTGCCGACATGCTGTTCCATATCCTCCAGCTCGATGCCCATCTTGCGCAGGGCTTCGTCGGTTTCGGAACACATCGTATCTCGGTCCATACGGGTGAACGGCCAAGCGCCTTTGGTCATTTCCGAGCCAAGGAAGAAATTCCGCCAGACCGGCATCAACGGCACCAACGCCAGATTTTGGTAGACCGCTGCAATCCCCAGATCGAGTGCTTCGCGGGGCGAGCCGAACTTCATCGGCTTGCCATCGACCCGGTATTCGCCGGAGGAATGCTCGGTCAGGCCGGCGATCACGCTGATCAGGGTCGATTTGCCGGCGCCGTTATCGCCCAGGATACAGGTGACTTCGCCCTGTTTGACCTTGAGGCTGACGTCGGCCAGTGCGTGCACGTTGCCATAGTTCTTGCCAACGCCTTCGAGTTCGATGATCGGGTTGCTGTCGCTCATTTTATTTCCCCTGCGAGGCGCGGGTTCGGATCCAGGTATTTACGACGGTCGCCAGCAGCAGCATCGCGCCTACGAAGAACATGAACCAGTCGGAATCCCAGCCGGCATAGATCACCCCTTCGGTGGTCATGCCGAAGATGAAGGCGCCCAGCGCCGAGCCGACCGCCGAGCCGTAGCCACCGGTCAGCAGACAGCCGCCAACCACCGAGGCCGCGATATACAGCAGCTCGTTGCCCACGCCGGCGCCAGATTGCACCGTGTTGTAGGCGAACAGCATGTGCATCGCCAGAAACCACACGCAGAAGCCCACGCCCATGAACAGCGCGATCTTCATGCCGCGTACCGGCACGCCCACGGCGCGCGCAGCCTCTGGGTCGCCGCCGACCGCGAAAATCCAGTTACCGATCTTGGTCCGCAGCAGCAGCCAGGTCGCGAACAGCACCAGCACGACCCAATAGACGACAGCGATGCTGATATCCAGACTGCCGAGCGGGATGTCCGAAGCGAATACGGCATGGGCGCTATCGAAGCCCGTCATGCCGCTGATGTCACCGGTGGCCACGTCGCCAGTAATCAGCTTGGTCAGGGCGATATTCAGGCCCTGTAACATCAAGAATGTCGATAGGGTGACAAGAAAACTGTGTAGCTTGGTCTTGATCAACAACCAGCCATTGAGGGCGCCAAGCGCCAGCGAGAACACCAGGGCAAAGCCCACGCCCACCCAGAGATTATCTGCGACCTGGGTCGCGAACATAGAAGCCGCCAGCGACGAGCTGATCACAGCCACGCCCGGGGTCAGATCGAATTCGCCGCCGATCATCAGCAGCGAGACGCCGACCGCTGGAATACCCAGAATCGCGGCCTGGTAAAGCACGGTAGAAAACGCCGGCATCGTGCGAAACGGCGGCGCGACGATACAGAACAACACGAACACGAGGATGGCGCCGCCGAGCGCCCCCGCCTCCGGGCGTTTGAGGATCTTTTTCCAGAGCGGATCCTTGGAAATACGTTGCTGTTGTTTCTTGGGGGGCGCGCCGGCCTTATCGGTCGTGCCGGCGCCGCTCAGTGCGTCGTCGTCCATGGTAGCTGCCATCGGTTAGTCCTCCGAGGATGCCCCGGCGACCGAAAACGATCGCCGGGCGTCGAGAGCCTTCTCGCCTTCAGCGCGTACCGCGCTGGACGTATTTCATGACTCGATCGATATTCTTTTGAGTCACGAAGGCCGGGCCGGTCAGCACGGCATTGCCGCCGCCGAGCGTGTTGCCGTTGGTCTTGTTCAGCCACAGCAGGTCGATGGCTTCATAGCCCTGCAGATAGGGCTGCTGGTCGACCGCCCAGGCAACCTTGTTCTGCTTGATCAGCTTGGCGGTACGCGGGTTGAGGTCGAAGGTCACGACCTTGGCTTCGCTATGCGCCATCTTGACCGCGTCTGCGGCGACCGGCGCGAATGGGGCCCCCAGCGTGACGACCGTATCGATTTCCGGGTCCTGCATGAGCTTGGCCATGATGCGCGAACGCGCCTTGCTCATGTCGTAGCCTTCCAGATACAGCGTTTCCGAGTTGCCGTTAAAGGTTTCGGCAATGCCGTCACAACGTGCTGCCAGCTGCACCGCGCCCTGCTGCTGGTTCACACACAGCTCTTTCTTGGCGCCTTCGTCGTTGAGCCGCTTACCGACGGCGTTGCCGGCCAGCGTTTCGTCCTGGCCGACGTACATCGGAATGTCCATCGACTTCCAAGTCGCAAAACCGGAATTCACGCCCACTACCGGGATACCGGCGTTCAAGGCTTCCTTGAGCAGCGGCCGCATGGCATCGGGGAACGCCAGCGTGAGCGCGATGCCATCCACGTTCTGGTTGATCACGTTCTTGAGCTTGGCCGCCTGCTTGTCCGGCGAGTCGCCGCGCAGATAGACCAGTTCGGCGCCTACGTTATTCGCAGCGTCGGTCGCGCCCTTGCGCACCAGATCCCAGAACGTATCGCCCGGCTGGGCATGGGTGATCAGCGCGAACTTTAGGTTCTTGTCGTTATCCGCCGCCGAGGCCACGCCGGCCATGCCAACACTCGCCGCCCCGAGAACCAGGGCGGCCGCGATCAGACGCATGCGTCTACGGCCCTTCATGAACAATCGCATATCGGTCTCCTCCTTGGTGAAGCTTTTTTGGCGCCGCCGGATATACCGCTGGGCGCACTTTTAATCGAGGCGATGCACGACGCGATCAGCCGAGCATGCCCTTGCCATGACAATGATGGAACACATATATCATCGCAATAGTTTTTGAAATTTTCACGCTAATCCATTGGTCGCATGATGGCCGGCCCTGCTGCGAAAAGCCCAAGCTGCCAGGGTGTTGCGACGCACTTTGCCAGGATTCGACCCACGCCCCAGGGCCTTGTTGATGTTTTGTCCGAGCGCCGCGTTAAAGACTGCACATCGTGCCCTGTACGGCGCGAGTCGCCGGCTTTGGGCGTACCACGCGCCAAGATCACAACGCCGCGGGGCGATTTGCTGCCCAACCCTTCGGGACAAGCACTGTTTGGCAGCAAGACAAGGCCTAGCGAAGGCCTAGCAAACGTGGCGTCGTCGGCCTAGGCGAGCGGGCTATAACGTGAGATTGCCGCACAACAGCGCCTGGCGCGGACTGGTACGCAACATCGACAGTCCCTAGGGCGGGTCTTTCAAGCCGAAAACGCCGTGCATACCGGAAGGCGATCTATGGGCTGTGCGCGTCCAGCGCCTATAGCGCTCGCAGCACAGTTTCGGGCCCGCAGCAGCCCAGATCATTGGTAACCGCACGGACCAACGGGCCGGGCACCGGCCCGGGCGGCCACAGTGTACTGCGGCTGGCCGCGAAGCCACCCTGACTTAAAGCAGGGTCTGCTCAAAAGCCGCCGACCGGGATGGTTGCCCATACGGTCGGCGGCTCGGTCCGGTAGCGCCGATCAGGCGAAGCGGCTGCGGACGTAGCTTTCAAATTCTTCGAGCGATTTGCCTCGGGTTTCCGGCACGAAGACGATGGTGAAGATCAGGCCGAGCACCGAGATCGCCGAGAACATGAAAAACGTTGGGCCAACGCCCAGCGCCGCCACTACCGGCGGAAAGCCGAATGCCACCAGCGCATTGGCCAACCAGAGCACGAACACGCAGATGCCCATACTGAAACTGCGGATCTTGAGCGGAAAGATTTCAGACAGCATCAGCCAGACCAGTGGCCCGAGCGTGCCCTGCATCGAGAACACGAAGGCGACCACGAACACCAACACCAGATACGGCTTGATCGCGACATCGGGCATGAACATCGCCGACAGCCCGACCAGTACATGGAAGAACGCGATTAGGAAAAAGCCGCCAATCAGCATGGTACGCCGATCGATCTTGTTGATGAGCAGGATGCCCACGGTAATCCCGAGCACGCTGAACAGGCCGTTGAGGGTGTTGGCGATCACTGCCCCGTTGTTGGAAAAGCCCGAATTCTCCAGCAACTGGGTGCCGTAATACATGATCGCGTTGATGCCGGTGAACTGCTGGAAGATCCCCAGCACGGCACCGATGATGATCAACCGACGTACCCATGGCACGGTGAGATCCGACCAGCGCCCACAGCGGTTTTGCTGCTCTTTGTCGACCAACGAGTCGACTTCCGCGATCTCGGACTGGGCGCGCTCGGGCGAACGAATCTGTTTGAGCACGTCCAGGGCATCATCGCGGCGATTCTGCTCGGTCAACCAGCGCGGGCTTTCGGGCACTCGCAGCATGCCGATGAGCAGCGCGAACGCTGGCAGCACGCCCACCACCAGCATGAAGCGCCAGATGCCGGGGTAATCGCCCCAGACCGTCATGATCACGGCATTGATGATGAACGCCGCAAACTGGCCGGAGACGATCATGATTTCGTTGCGCGTGACCAGGCTACCGCGTCTTTCGGTTGGTGCGACCTCAGCCAGATAAACAGGCACGGTGGTCGAAGCCCCACCAACGGCCAACCCGAGAATAAAACGAAACGCCGATAGCACCTGCCAGCTGGGCGAAATCGCCTCGCCGAGCGTGCCGACGATGAACACGCTCGACAACAGCAGCAGCGTGAGGCGGCGGCCATACATGTCGGAGATCCGACCACAGATCGCAGCCCCAAAAGCGGCGCCGAAAATCAGAATACTGACAGTGAAACCCTGGGTGAGTGGGGTTAGGCCCAGATCGATTTTCATCGGGTTCACGGCGCCGTTGATCACGCCGGTGTCGTAGCCGAATAACAGCCCGCCGAACGTCGCGATGAACGCGATCATGCCCAGTCTGCGGTGATGAGAACCCGCGGGTCTGGAGGTGGTAGCCGCTCGGACCGAAGACGCTTGGGTATTCACTTTAAAAATTCCTCCTGGGCGATACGCCCGGCTGGTGCGATTGCGCATGTGCGGCAACCGATACAGGCCATTGCGACCGGCCGAAGCCGCCCGGCTTGCTGACGTTCGACCCCCGGCAACAGCCATTCCAGACGCTATTTCATAGGCCCCGAAAGCTACGTGACCCTTCTATATACGGTCAAATTATTTGTTTCATCATTTCGTATTATGGAATTTATTTTCCATAAATGATTTGATCGCTAGGCGACCAACGATACCGCTGCCGATGGCTTCGGCTGCGCGAGGCTTCCTTACGGAAACGAGGTGTTCTGCTCATGACTACAACACGAGTCGGCATATTTGGTGCCGGATATATCGCATCGGTGCATGCCGATATTCTCAGCCGTGACGATCGCGTAGAACTCGTCGGCGTGGCCGATATGCTCGAAGCGAATGCTGCCCGGCTGGCAGACCAGATCGGTGGCGCCCAAACCGGTGCCACTTTGGAAGATCTGTTTCGCATGGATGTCGATACGATCTATGTCACGACCCCAAACACCACCCATGTGGCCCCGGTGGTTGCCTGCCTGAACGAAGGGCTCAACGTGTTCTGCGAAAAGCCGATGGCGACCGACTTGGCCGGCGGTGAGCGTATCCGTAAAGCCGCACTGGCCTCGCGCGGGGTCTATAACCTGGGCATGAATCGCCGCTATGCCTATACCCACGACAAACTCAAGGCACTGATCGATGCCGGCGATCTCGAGCCCTACAACGCCCAGTTCAAGCTCAATCGCGGCGAGCTGTTACAACCGGCCTGGACTGCCGATCCAAGCAAGACCGGCGGCTTCCTCTACGAAACCACGATCCACCAGATCGATCTGCTGCAGTATCTGTTCGGCCCAATCGCGACCCTGCGCTGTGCTGCACGCCGTGCGATCTCGAGCGCCGAGTTCGACGACTTCTCGATGCTGTTCACATTCGAATCCGGCACCATCGCCACGCTGAGTTCCTCGGCGCATTCGGGCTGGAGTTTTCCCTTCGAACGGGTCGAAATCTACGGCCGCTATGCCACGGCAGCGACCGAAGAACTGGAACGGGTCCGCTATGCACTGGATCTTGAGCAGGTGGTCAGAACCGAGGACTACACGCATATCCCGTTCGCCGAAAAAGGCGGCTATGCCAAGGAAGACCGGCTGTTCATCGATGCCCTGCACAACGGCGGCCGCCCGCCCGTAGATGTCGACGAAGCCAGCGCGCTCAACCTGCTTCTGGCCGCCATCTACGAAAGCGCTCGCGAGCACAGGGAGATCGACTTCGCGGCTCGAGTCCGCGAAGCGATCGGCTAGCGCATGTCGACCCAGCACGCGGCCCGCATTCGATACCCGGCCATAACCAGCGCCGGGTGATAGACGAGTTATCGAAATCGGGCCGTACCGAGAATGCTGCCGGCCCCTTTCGATGCCACAGGTTCAGAGCGATCCATCCGGCTAGCGCTGTCGTAGCGAGCACGCGCCGGCCTGACAACATCGACCACCGACAGACCGGGCCGAACGGCGTATTCGAGCAGGCATTCGGCTGTGGCTCGAAAACCCGCTGGAGCGACAAGCCCCCGATCGGATACGAAAACCAGCCAAGCGTCTGCGGCCAATCAAGCCGGCGCCAACGGGAGCGACGCCAGAATCGGCGTCGCCTGGCGGGCGTTACGCGCCCGGGTAACGCCCGCCGTGGGCACGGCCTCGGCCGCCATCCAGGCGGCCGAGCCTGTGCCGAGCCAGTCAGGGCAAGCTTTTCAGCCCACTTTGCACCAGCGCCCGGCCTTGACCGATTCCAGGGCGGCATCGATCACGCGATGGACATACACCGCATCGGCGAAATCGGGCCAGAGGTCCGCTGTATCGCCGGTGATCGCTGCGATCATATCCCGCACTTCCACGGTGATCGTATCGTTATAACCGGTGCCGTGGCCGGGCGCCGGGCAAAAGTCGCCGTAGTCCGGATGGGCCGGGCCGATCGGGATCCGCCGAAAGCCCTGGGTTCGCGGATCATCTTGGCGGGAGTAGAACTGAATCTCGCTCAGGCGTTCCTGATCGAACACGATCGTGCCTTCGGTGCCGACCACTTCATAAGACAGGCCCATCTTGTGGCCGGTGCCCACCCGCGAGACATACAACGAGCCGGTCACCCCGTTTTCGAAGCGCACCAAAAGCTCGGCTTGATCGTCGTTTTCTACGGCAACGTGTTCGCCAGAGTCCGGGTCTGGGCGCTGGGTATGTACGATGCGGGTTTCGGCCATGACTTCGCGGATCGGCCCGAGCAGCCAGTGCGACATGCCGATGCAGTGTGAGCCGAGATCGCCCAGCGCCCCAGCTTCGCCTGCCTCGGCTTGGCGCATGCGCCAATCGATCGGCAGGTTCGGATCGGCCAGGAAATCCTCGACGTGCACACAGCGCAGCGACACGATCTCGCCGAGCGCGCCGTCGGCGATCAGCTGGCGCGCGAACTGGGATGCCGGGGTCTTGGGATAGTTGAGCCCGACCATGCAGACCACCCCGGCCTGCTCGGCCGCAGTCTGCATTTCCTTGGCTTCGTCGGTGGTCGAGGCCAGCGGTTTTTCGCAGAGCACATGCTTGCCGTTAGCGATCGCCTCCAAAACCATCTCTCGATGCGGCAGCGGCGCACAGACTGTGACCACATCGATATCCGGGTCGGTTACCAGCTGGCGCCAGTCGCCGGTATGACGGGCAAAGCCGAGCCGCTTCGCAGCGGCTGCCGCCGAGGCATCCGAACTGGTCGCGATCATGTCGGCGACCGGCCGAGTGTCCAGTCCGAATGTCGCACCGACCGAATGCAACGCCAGGGCATGGGCCTTGCCCATAAAACCCGCTCCGATGAGGCCAAAACGCAGTTCACGCGACATGCGCGTATCTCCTTGATTTAACGGATACGATCCAAAACGAATGCCAACTAGCCTAGGGTGTGTCGAAGTTTAGTGCGAGCCCGCGCCAAGGGCTGTTGGGCTGCCCAGCCGAGGCGGCGCGAATACGCCGTGGTTGTGCTACGTCCCTAAGCGGCAACACTGGATTGCGGCCTGACAGCCGCTGTCCCAAAGGGTTGCGCCTGAAATCGTGTCGGCCCGCGTGACGCGCCTGGCCCGCCACGATTTGGGCCAGCAACGCGGCGTTCGGACGAAATCTCAACAGGCCCTAGCAGTGCGCGCCGACGATGCCACCCGATCTCATAGATCGATGGGGGCCAGCGTGATCCAGCGGCCGTCGCCGGCTGCGGATTCCTGGACCGCAGCCACGAATTGCAGCCCCAGCACGCCATCGGCCGTGCTCGGATAGGCGAGTGCCGCACGCGCCGGTCGTGGGTCGGTACGCGTCGCCGCGATCGCCTCGGCAGCTTCTGAATAGATATTGGCGAAGGATTCGAGGAAGCCTTCGGGGTGGCCAAGGCCGATCCGCGTCAGCGCCTCGGCATCCGTCGACAACGTCGCCCCACCCTGGGCCAACACTTCGCGCCGGCCGTCGGGATAGCACAGTTGTAGATGATGCGGATCCTCGTGGCACCATTCGAGCGAAGCCTTGGCCCCGACCACACGCAGCCGCAGACCGTGCTCGGCGCCCGTCGCAGCCATGGTGATCCACAACGCACCGCGGGCGCCACCAGCAAATCGCAGCATGACGTTGGCGTTGTCATAGACCTGGCGATTGGGTACCACGGTCGACAGATCGGCGGCCAAAGACTCGATCGCAAGCCCCGAGACATAGCACGCCAAATGATGGATATGCGTACCCAGGTCGTAGATCACGCTGGCCTCGCCGGCCTGGTCCGGATCGGTGCGCCAGGCAGCCTGCTTGTTGTCGGCCTCCGACTCGACCTCGCCCGCAGCCCAGCCCGAGGCGAATTCGCCCTGGACCATCCGGATGGCGCCTAGATCGCCGCGGCGCACGCGCCGGGCGGCTTCGCGCACCATGGCATGGCTGGCGTAGTTGTGGGTGAGCGTGAATACCAGGCCCTGGGCTTCGGCCAACCGGTGCAGCTCTTGGGCCTTGTCGAAATCGTCGGTCAGCGGCTTGTCGCAGATGACATGGATGCCGTGCTCGAGAAAAACCTTGGATACTGGGTGATGGCTGGCATTGGGCGTGACCACGGCTACGGCTTCGATACCGTCCTCGCGGGCGGCCTCGGCTGCAGCCATGTCTTCGTAGCTGGCATAGACGCGCGATTCGTCGACACCCAGTTCACGGCCTGCTTGGCGGGACTTGTCGAGATCGCGGGAAAACGCCCCCGCAACTAGATCGTAGCGGCCATCCATGCGCAGCCCGGCGCGGTGGGCCGTGGCAATACCGGCGCCTGGCCCGCCGCCGACCATACCGATGCGGATCGGCTGTTCGAATGATTTCATTGTTATTTCTCCTCAGGCAGCTTGGTTTTTTATCGGTCCGCAGGCCCATGCCGATGAACGCCGATTGAAAAGACAGCGATAGGCGAAGGCGAGCCCGCGCAGAACGATTGCGTTGCACAGACCTCGGCGACACCGCTCGCGCCCTGATCGAGTTCGGCGCTTAATCTCGGTTCGAAACCCGTGACCGAGCCATCGGGGCCAATCGGCGCGCATCTGCGAATCGATTCAAACTCACACGGTCACCCAGGACTCCGACTGACAGGATTCGTCGATCGCTTCGAGGATCCGCTGGTTGCGGGCGCCGAAGTTGAAGTTCGGGTAGCAGTCGTCGGCGCTGGCGATACCGGTGACGAGATCGCAGACGTCGATCACCTTGGCGTCGTAGAAACCGAGGCTGCCGCCACCGAAATCGAAGGGGAAGAAGCCGGCGTACTGCGGTACCTGGGAGCCGGCCAACAGGGTCTTGAAGCCACGGTCGCGTTTTTCGTCGCGCATACGAAAGACCTGCAGCTCGTTGAAGCGCTCGCCATCCATGATGATGGTGCCTTCAGTGCCGGAAATCTCCCATTCCACGCCCATGATCTTGCCGGCGGCGATCCGCGAGGATTCGACCACGCCAGCCGCACCCGATGAAAACTTCACCAAGCACTGGGTCTGGTCGTCGTTCTCGACCTCGCGCCATTCGGCGTCGGCCCCGGCCTTGGACGAATAGCCGGCGCCTGGATCGGCCACCGGGCGCTTGTCGAACACGACCTGCGACTGGCCGCAGACGCGCGCGAAATCGCCCATCAGATACTGGGCTACGCCGATTACGTGCGCGCCGAGATCGCCGAGCGAGCCGGTACCGGCGGCCGCCCGCGAGCAGCGCCAGGACCACGGCAACTCCGGATCGTTGAAAAAGCCTTGGTCGAAGGTGCCGCGAAAACGGGTCGGCGTGCCGATCTCGCCGCGATCGATGATCTGCTTGGCGAGCATGGCCGCGGGTGTTTTGATGTTGTTGAACGAGACCATGGTCTTGACGCCGGCTTTTTCGGCGGCATCGCGCATCTCGTTGGCTTCCGCTGTCGACATCGCCAGCGGCTTTTCACAGTAGACGTGCTTGCCGGCCGCGATCGCCTCCAGCGCCATCTCGTGATGAAACTGGTTCGGCGAAGTGATATCGACCACATGCACGTCCGGGTCGGCGATCATCGCCCGCCAGTCGTCATAGGCCTTGTCGAAGTTGAAGCGGGTCTTCGCCGCCTCGGCCAGTTCGCGGCTGACATCGGCTACCGCATACAAATGCGGGCGCAGCGCGAGGTCCGTATAGAGCGCGGCACAGCGCCAGAACGCCTCGGCGTGGGCCCGCCCCATGAAACCGGTGCCGATAATGCCGATATTCAGTTGTTCTGCCATTTTAGTGATCTCCTCGAAAAATTTTGTCCGCAGATCGACGCCGATACACGCAGATCTGAAGACAGATGATTTTGAGTGCGCCCAAGCGCGCAACAGCATGTCTGGGCTGGGCGCAATCTGTCGTTATCTTTCTTTTATATGCGTAGATCTATACGGTTCTGCGGACACATCAGCCTGGGCATGCCCGGTGACGACGGTGCCGATGATGCCGAGGTTGAGTGGTATCGCCATTTCGGTGATTCCTCAGAAGATTTTTATTCCCAGATCGAGGCAGAAGCACGCAGATCGGCAGACAAATCCGTTTTGAATGCGCCAAAGCTCGCCAAGCATTGCTAGGCTTGGCGCCCGCCGCAGCGGTCTTTCTGTCATCTGCGTGAATTGGCGTCGATCTGCGGATAGTGTCTTGATGAACTACCCCCTGAAGAGCGATCGCACCGTGCGTATCGCTTTGTCGGCATATTCGGCCGACGGCGCCTGGGCTGGGTCCTGCTCGGCCTCGACCACCAGCCAGCCGTTGTAGGCCTCGCTTTTGGCGAAATCGATTACCGGGGCATAGTCGATGTAGCCGTCGCCCGGCACGGTGAACATGCCGGCCCGCACGCCGGTGTTGAACGACGCATCGCGCTCGCGGACGCCGGCAAAGACATCGCGCCGGATATCTTTCAGGTGAATATGATTGACCCGGTGCCCATGCTTGGCGAGCACGCGCGCCAGATTGCCGCCGCCGGCCACGATATGGCCGGTATCGAATAGTAGCCCGACCGCGTCGCCGGTCTCGGCCATCAGCCGATCGATCTCGGCTTCGGACTCGGCCACCATCATCAGATGCGCGTGGTAAGCCAACTGGATACCGTAGTGGCGTTCCAGCGCCTCGGCGAACTCAGTCAGCCGCTGGCCGTAGGCTGCCCACTCGCCGTCGGCCACAGTCGGCGCAGCCGACAATGGCTCGTTGAGCGGATCGTCGCCGGGCATTAGCCCGGTTTCACCGTAGACCATCACGCGGGCGCCGTTTTCGGCCAGTACCTGGGCATGCGAATCGACGTGGGCGAGTTCTTCGGCCACGCCGATCTCGCCGAGCCGGCCGGAATACCAACCGGAGACGAGATCCATATTCCCGTCGGCCAACAGACGGCCGACGGCGTCCGGCTCGGTCGGGAATTTCCGACCCATCTCGACGCCTTCGTAACCGGCCACAGCCGCCTCGGCGATGAAGGTTTCGACCGGTGTCTCGTCACCGAACTCGGTGATCACGTCGTTGGTCCAGCCGAGCGGATTAATGCCAAGACGCAGCCCATACGGCGATACCCATTCTCGGGTCGCTCGCTGGCTGGCCTGCCATTCACGCGCAGGAGGGGCCTGCACGTTCGAAGTCGTCGTGCTCATGATGCTCTCCTCGACGAAAGCGCCGGGCGTGGGCTACGCCCGGCGGCCCGATCCGTGGTGGTCAGTGCGTCGGCATAACGAAGGCGTTGCCCTGCGAGACCTGGTCTTCCGGCCAGCGCGCAGTCACAGTCTTCAGCCGGGTATAGAAACGTACGCCATCGGCGCCGTGCACATGCAGCGGACCGAACAAGCTCCGCTTCCAGCCGCCGAAGGAATGGAAGGCCATCGGCACCGGAATCGGTACGTTGATACCGACCATGCCCACCTCGATGCGCTCGGCGAAGGTACGCCCGGCATGGCCGGATTCAGTGAAGATCGAAGTGCCGTTGGCGAACTGGTTGGCGTTGATCAGATCGATCGCCTCGTCCAGCGATTCGCTGCGGCTGATGCACAGCACCGGGCCAAAAATCTCTTCGTCGTAGACGCGCATGCCGGGCTTGGTGTGGTCGAGCAACGAACCGCCGATGAAATAGCCGTCCGGATGGGTCGAGAAATCCTGCTCGCGGCCGTCGACCACCAGTTCGGCTTCTTCCGCGCCGATGCCGACATAGTTTGCGACCTTGTCGCGATGCTCAGCCGAGACCAGCGGGCCCATGTCGTTGTCGGGGCCGTCGACCAGCGACGGGCCGACCTGGAGATTGTTCAACCGCTCGACCAGGGCCGCGCGCAGTTTTTCGGCGGTTTCCTTGCCGACCGGCACCGCCACCGAGATCGCCATACAGCGCTCACCGGCACTGCCATAAGCCGCCCCCATCAACGCATCGGCCGCCCCATCGATATCGGCATCCGGCATCACGACCAAATGGTTCTTGGCGCCGCCCAGCGCCTGCACGCGCTTCTCGGCGGCCGAGGCGGTCTCGTAGATATGCTTGGCGATCGGCGTAGAGCCAACGAAGCTCACCGCCGAGACGTCGTCATGGGTGATCAGATGGTTCACCGCCTCGGCCCGGCCGTGCACGACGTTGAATACCCCGTCCGGCAGCCCGGCTTCCTTGAGCAGTTCGGCCATCAGTACCGCTGCCGAGGGGTCCTTATCGGCCGGCTTGAGCACGAAGGTATTACCGGCCGCCAAAGCGATCGGATACATCCACATGGGCACCATCGCCGGGAAGTTGAACGGCGTGATGCCGGCACAGACCCCGATCGGCTGGTACATGGAATAGCTGTCGACACCGGTGCCGACGTTCATCGAATGCTCACCTTTTTGCAGATGCGGCATGCCGCAGGCGAATTCGACCACTTCGATACCGCGGGTGACCTCGCCCTGGGCATCCGAAAACACCTTGCCGTGCTCGGAGGCGATCAGGCGCGCCATCTCGTCGCGGTGCTCGTCGAGCAGCGCCTTGTACTTGAACAAGATACGCGCCCGACGCAGGGGGGTGGTCGCAGCCCACTTCGGGTAGGCGGCCTTGGCCGCAGCGACTGCCGTATCGACATCAGCGGTGCTGCCGAGCACGACCTCGGCCTGCTGCTCGCCGGTGGTCGGGTTGAATACGGCGCCGCGTTCGCGGCTGTTGCCGGCCGTGGCTGCGCCGTTGATGAAATGTTGAATCTCGCGCATGTCTAGGTCCTTTGAATCGTATGTCGTGCGATGCCGATCAAGCAGCGGCAGCCAGGGCAAAACCGGCGCGCCGCGCCGTATCTCGTAGATAGCGATAGCTTCGTTCGGCCAGCGGCCAGGACGGCGTCACGGTGGGATCGTTTTCGGCTTCGGTGATCAGCCAGCCGGCGTAGCCGCTCTGCGCCAGGCGCGCCAGAATGGCGTCGAAATCCAGGCTGCCATCGCCAGGAATGGCGAATACGCCGTCGACCACCGCATCCAGGAAACTGGCGTTGCGGTTGTGCGAACGGCTGACCACGGCATCGCGCACGTCCTTGCAGTGGACATGCACCATCCGATCACCCCAGCGATCCAGCCAGTCCAGGGGATCGCCGCCGCCAAACCGGCAATGGCCGGTGTCGAACAGTAGGCCGACGCGCTCGCTGGTCGAAGCCATCAGCCGGGCGACGTCGTCGGTGGACTGGACCGCGGTACCCATGTGGTGGTGATAGGCCATCTGAATGCCCTCGCCAGCCAGATAGTCGGCGATCGCGTCGATGCGTGGGGCCAGATATTCCCATTCGGCATCTCGTAGCCGTGGCCGGCGCGACACCGGCATGCCACGGTCGAGATGCACACAGCGCGCGGTTTCGCAGAACACCATCGCGGTCACCCCGGTGGCCTTCATCAGGGCAAGATGGCCCTGCATGGCCTCGATCTCGTCCTCGACGCTGTGCTCCAGCAAACTCGAGGAATACCAGCCCGAGGCCAGAGCCAACTGTTCGTGGCTCAGCAGCGGCCCCAGGCCTTCGAAGGTGGTCGGGAACTTGCGGCCCATTTCCACCCCTTCGTAGCCGGCCCGCTTGGCTTCGGCCAGGCACTGGGCGAGCGAAGTTTCGTCGCCCAGCAGCGGTAGATCGTCGTTGGTCCAGAGCAGCGGATTAACGCCCAGTCGAATACTCATTGTCTTGCTCCTAGCGTTGACGCTGCTTGCTGTGGTCATAGCCGGCCCGCCGTTCGGCCACGGCATCGCGGCTCGACACTTCGGCGACTGGCACATCCCACCAGGCACCGCCTTCCGTGGTTTCTTTGTCCGGATCGGTCTTGAGCGCGATCACGGTAGACCGCTCGTTGGCCCGGGCCCGCGCCAGTGCGTCTTGCAACCCGGCAATGCCAGTAACCCATTCGGCCTCGCAGCCGAGTGCCTTGGCATGAGCCGCGAAATCGATATCCGGGGCGCCGGCCTCGATCGTGTTACAGCCCTCGAACAGATTGTTGAACTCGACGCCCACGGTCGCGCCCTGCAGGCGATGGATACAGCCGTAGCCGCGATTGTCGAGCAGCACCACGATCAGCTTGTAGCCGAGCATGACCGAGGTGGCCAGCTCGGAGTTGAGCATCATGTAGCTGCCGTCGCCGACCATGACGTAGACATCGCGCTCGGGTGCAGCCATCTTGGCCCCCAACCCGCCGGCGATCTCATAGCCCATGCAGGAAAAGCCGTATTCGACGTGATAGCTGCCCGGCCCAGTGGTGCGATAGTTCTTGTGCAGTTCGCCCGGCAGACCACCCGCGGCACAGACCACGGTGCCGTTCTCGCCGGCCGCGCGATTGACCGCGCCGAGCACCTGGCTGTCGGCCGGGCGCTCGGAACCGTCATCGGCCGTGACCCGTTCGACGATATCCAGCCAAGCCGTGCGTTTTTCAGCGAGTTCGTTCTGCCAGACACTGGCCGACTGCCAGCCGGCCAGCCCGGCCGCTAGTGCATCAAGCGCCACGGCGGCATCGCCGATCAACGACTGGCTGCCGTGCTTAGCGGCATCGAAGCGAGCCACATTCACGCCGAGCAGCCTCGGCCCGTGGTCCATATACAGGGCCCGAGAGCCGGTGGTGAAATCCTGTAGCCGCGTGCCGAGCGCGACGATCACATCCGCGGCCTCGGCCAGCGCATTGGCGGCGGTGCCGCCCGTCACGCCGATCGAGCCAACGTTATTGGGGTGATCAGCGCGCAGGCTGCCCTTGCCGGCCTGGGTCTCGGCCACCGGAATGCCATGGTCTTCGGCGAACCGGGCGAGTTTTTCGGAGGCCCCGGCATACAGCACGCCGCCGCCAGCGATGATGAGTGGCTTCTCGGCGCCCTTGAGGGTTGCGATCGCCGCCGCCAGCTCGACCTCGTCCAACCCTGGCCGCCGGATGCGATGCACCCGCGGCTCGAAGAACGAGACCGGGAAGTCATAGGCCTCGGCTTGGACATCTTGGGGCAGTGCCAGCGTGGCCGGTCCGCAGTCGACTGGATCGAGCAGAGTCTCGATCGCCGCCGGCAGACTCGATAACAATTGCTCGGGCCGGGTGATGCGATCGAAATAGCGCGACACCGGTGCGAAGGCATCGTTGACCGTGATCGACGGCGCGCCGTAATGCTCGACCTGCTGGAGCACCGGGTCCGGCTGGCGGGTAGCAAAGGTATCCCCGGGCAATAGCAGCACTGGCAGCCGGTTGGCATGGGCCAAGCCGGCGGCGGTGACCATGTTCAACGCACCGGGCCCGATCGAGGTAGTGACGGCCATCATGCGCCGGCGCTGGTTCTGTTTGGCGAAGGCGATGGCCGCATGGGTCATGCCCTGCTCGTTATGGGCACGGTACGTCGGAAACGTATCGCGCTCGGCGTACAGGGCCTCGCCCATACCGGCAACGTTACCGTGGCCGAAGATGGCAAAACAGCCAGCGAACAGAGGTAGGCGCTGGCCATCGATTTCGGTGTGCTGGGCCGTCAAATAACGGACCAGCGCCTGGGCCATGGTCAGGCGGACGGTATTTTGTGCGCTCATACCGAGGCTCCTGCGATGTTGCGGGCCGTGACGTCGCTGGCGGCTTCGCGCCAGGTCGCGATCAGTTCGGCATAGTTGTCGGACACGGCTTCGATGAAGGCCGTATCGTCGAGATCACCAGCCAGCCAGCCTCGGGCCGACTCAGCGAACAAGGTGCGGCCGATGGTGAAACCGCGACAGATGTGCGACGCACTCGCATCACGAAAACCGGCTTTGACGTCGTCCATCGGCGCATCGAGCCCGAGCAGCACCACCCCGCGGCAATGTTCGTCGTAACGCTCGATCACCTCGCGTACGGCTTGCCATGCGGCCTCGCCCATCGGCGGCAGTTTCCACCAGTCGGGCCGAATCCCTAAGTGATAAAAACGCTGCAGGCTGCGCGCGATGGTCGTATCGTCGCGTGCCATATCCTTGGGCGGGATCACCTCTATGAGCAGCTCGTGGCCGGAGATCCGCCGAGCCTCGGCGAGCTGGCGCAGCTTGTCTTCCTGATCCAGCCGCAGCGCGATCTCATCGTCCGGGTGATAGAACACCAGACACTTGATCACGTGCTCGGCCGGCCAGGACAGCAGCTGGCTGCCAATGTCATCGCCGTGCTGAAACCGCAGCGGCCGCGAACCCGGCTGCTCGACCGGACGCCCGATCCACCAGCCACGTCCGGTCATGGTATTGAGCGCGTCCTGGCCGATCACGTCATCGCAGAGCACCGCCGGCTTGTGATCGGTAAGCCCGGCCTTGGCTACGCCCTGCTCGGCCGCCGCAACCAGCAGTTCCTTGAGCGGCGACAACCGGGCCGCATCGACGCCGAGATCGCCGGCCATGTCGAACAGCTGCACGCGATGATCGAAGGCCAGGCCATAGATCGGGCCCCACTCGGCCGGATAACGCGTAGTCTTGCGGTGCAGGTCGTTGAGCCGGGCATCCTGGTCGGGACGCGGCACCTGATCGCGGCGTGCCAGATAGTCGAACAGCTCGGTTTCGGTCGGCATGGCCGGCGCACAGCCGTGGCGGGAGACCACCAACGCCCCGCAGGCATTGGCATAGGTAGCACAGATTTCCCAGGGTTCGTCACACAGATAGCCGCGCAGAAAGCCGGAAATAAAGGCATCGCCGGCGCCCAGAACGTTGAGCACGTCGACCTTCACGCCCTCGACCAGCACGCCGTCGTGCACCGAGTCGCCGACCGGGCCTTCGAAGATGGTGCAGCCGAGCGCGCCGAGCTTGCACACCAGTACCGCATCGGATAGTTCGCGGACTTTTTTGAGCGCGGCAATCGTGTCGGTGGTGCCGCCGGCGATATGGAATTCTTCTTCGGTGCCGACGATCAGATCGAAATCGCCGATCCAGCGTTGCAGATGGGCCGTGGTTTCGGCGTCGTCGACATAGCGGGTCTCGCCGTCGCCGAGTTCGGCCAGCCCCCAGAGCACCGGCCGATAATCAATATCCAGAATGCGCTTCAGGCCGTGCTGTTTGGCGGCATCGAGTGCCGCGCGGCAGGCGCCCTGGGTGGTCTCGGTCGACAGATGGGTGCCGGTGATCGACAGGGCCCGGGCTGTGCCGATCCAGTCCGGGTCGATATCTTCGGCGGCGATCGCCATGTCTGCGCAATCCTTGCGATAGAACAGCAGCGGAAACGTATCGCGGTCCTTGATCGCCAAGATCGCCAGCGCGGTGAAGCGCTGTTTGTCGACCGGCATATGCGAGACATCGACCCCGGCACGGGCGAATTCCTCGAGCACGAAGTTGCCAAACTGTTCGTTGCCGACCCGGGTCAGCATCGCCGACTTCAATCCCAGCCGCGCGCTGCCATAGGCACAGTTGCCGGAACTGCCGCCCAGATATTTGGCGAAGCTGGACACATCTTCCAGCCGGCTGCCGATCTGCTGGGCATAGAGATCGACCGCCGCGCGGCCCAGACAGATCAGATCGAGTGCGTTGTCAGACATGGGCTTCTCCGCTTCGGTTTCGGAACAGCGGTTCGACCCGCTCTGCCGATAAATTATTTATTCTAAATTTTCCAATAAAGGAATTTCTGTTTCAAGCGTTCTGCGACTAAAGTTGCGTCGGCGCAGCGAATCGCCGTACCGCGCATAGCCGGCGGTTTTAGCCATAGAAGGTCGGCTTGTCGCCCAACTCGACGGTAATCGTGCGACCGGTCATCTGGGCCTCGACTCCGGCCTCACAGCAGGCCGCGGCCGCATAGCCGTCCCATGCGCTTGGCCCGTTCGGCGGCAGCCCTTCGCGCAGCCGGTTCACCCAGCCCTGGAATTCGGTATCGAAGGCCGCCGCGAAGCGCTGTTCGAAACCTGGCGTGACCTCCCCGCCCCAGCGCCCAGCCGAGCGGACATAGGCGCCCTCATCGTTGCCGATATCGACTACGCCGCGTTCGAATACGGCCTCGGTATGCACCTGGTAGCCGAACAGCGCGTTGACGAAGATCTCGACATCGACCAGTACGCCAGACTGGGTACGCATGAGCACCTGTTGCGGGTCGGACAGCTTGCCCTGGCCGCCCGTGGTCGCCCGGCCCTTGCGCACTGAGATCTCGGTGATCTCTTCACCAGCGAAATAACGCACGCCGTCGATCTCGTGCACCACTGAGTCGTAGATCATCAGCGCGTCGGTGAAGTTCGGCGGCGGATCGGGATTGCGGTGTCGGCAGTGCAGCATGAGCGCCGCGCCGAGCGAGCCGTCGGTAAAATATCGCCGCAGGCGCTGGTAGCCGGCGTCGTAACGGCGCATGAAGCCGACCTGGATCGCACGGCGCTCGAGCTGAGCTTCGGCATCCACGATCTCGCGGGCGGTGGCAGCGTCTGCGGTCAGCGGTTTTTCGCAGAATACCGGCACGCGCTTGGCCAGCGCGTCCATGAGCACGTCGTAATGCAGCATGCCCGGTGTGGTCAGCACGAAGGCATCGTATTCGCCACTGGCGAGCGCAG
This sequence comes from Salinisphaera sp. SPP-AMP-43, assembly GCF_049568105.1. GTDB lineage: Bacteria > Pseudomonadota > Gammaproteobacteria > Nevskiales > Salinisphaeraceae > Salinisphaera. The sequence goes on along the minus strand of NZ_CP145335.1, from coordinate 1,441,658 downwards.
CATGCGGATCGTCCCAGACGGTGACGTGTTCGCCGGCCAGAGCCGCCGCGGCCTGGGCCCGGCCGGCATCGATATCGACCACCCCAGTCACGTCGGCCCCGGCGATGCGATGAGTCAGCCGCTTGATATGGTCGCTGCCCATACGGCCGGTGCCGATAACGGCAATGCGTAGGTTGTTCGCCATGATGCGTCTCCTATTCGGTCAGCGCGCGACTTCAGCTGATTTCATCGAGCTTGACGGTGCGATTTTCGGCCAGCGACTGGGTCGCGGCCGCGGCCAAGCGCAGCGACTGGTAGCCGTCTTCGTGGGTCGCCTTGGGCGTCCGCCCGGTGCTCCAGGCTTCGTAGAGATCGCCCAGTTCGCGGCCATAGGCCACGCCGTAGCGTTCGAGAAAGAAGTGTTTGGGCGGTTCGTCGAGCTGGCCGGTCTCGCCGGTATAGCGCAGCCGGGTCTCGTTCTCGTTGACCGCCTGCAGCATGCCTTGGCTGCCGAACGCTTCGATGCGCTGATCGTAGCCGTAGGCCGTGCGGCGCGAGTTCTGGATATGACACAGCCGGCCGGATTCGGTGGTCAGCACCACCATCGCAGTATCGATATCGCCGACCTCGCCGATCGCCGGATCGACCATCACGCCGCCACTGGCGAACACCGAGGCGATCGGCTCGTCCAGCAACCAGCGTGCGACGTCGAAATCGTGGATCATCATGTCGAAAAACAGCCCGCCGGAGCCCTTGATGTAGTCGATGGGCGGCGGCGCCGGATCGCGGCTGATGATGGTCAATGTTTCCAACTGCCCGATGCGCCCAGCCTCGATACCGGACTTGAGCGCGGCGAACTGCGGATCGTGGCGGCGATTGAAACCGAGCGCACAGGCCACGGGGTGGGCATTGACCACGTCCACCGCGGCTTTCGTGCGCTCGATGTCCAGCGCGATCGGTTTTTCACAAAGCACGGCCTTGCCCGCCTTCGCAGACCGCTCCAGGAACTCGGCATGGGTCGCGGTCGAGGACGCGATCAGCACAGCATCGATCTGGTCGTCGTCGAAGATGGCATCGGCATCCACGCTCACGGCACCATAGGCCGCGGCCAGAGCCTGAGCGGCCTCGGTACGGATATCCGAGACATATTTCAGTGCGATGCGCGGATCGCCATCGGCCGCGGCCGCATGGACCTGGGCGATACGCCCGGCGCCGATGATGGCCAGGTTCATGATGGACTCGGACATTTATTGTTTCTCCAATGTAACGATGCGCGAGGTACGGGCCGATTCGATACAGGCATCCAACACCTGCATATTGGCCAGCACATCGCTTGGCGAGTAATCGAGACTGCGGTTATTGAGTACGCAGTCGGCAAAATGAGCGATACCGTTCGGATACTGGAATGACGTCGTGCGTTCGACGCTCGTATGGCCGTCGGCGTCGACGATCTCGATCGGGCCGTCACCGTCGGCCTGGGGCACAAACGCCTTGGGTACTCGGATCGTGCCCCGAGTGCCGTAGACCTCGTAGGCATGTCGGGCTGTCGCGTCCATACCGCAATCGAAGCCAGCCTTGGCGCCGTTGTCGTAGCCAAGCACGGCCGCGGCCGACATCTCGGCCTGCTGGGGCCCGGCGAAGCGGGCTATCGTGGCGACCCGGTCGGGCTCGCCGAGCAAACTGCGGATGGCATGAATGCAGTAGCAACCCAGGTCGTAGAGGCTGCCGCCGCCGGCCTCGAGCGTGCCGTGGCGAAAGTCCGACAGGCTCTTTTCCAAATTGAACGTGAGATTGACATGAACGCCGCGTACCTCGCCGATCGCCCCTTCGGCCAGCAGCGCGCGAACGCGGGCGTGCTGGGCATGGAACTGGTACATCATGGCTTCCATGAACAGCACGCCGGCTGATTCACAGGCCGCGATCGCCTCGCGGGTCTGATCGGCAGTCAGCGCTGCCGGCTTTTCACACAGCACATGCTTGCCAGCCTGTGCGGCCTTGAGCGTCCATGCTGCGTGGCGATCATTCGGCAATGGCAGATAGACCGCGTCCACCGCTGGGTCGGCCAGCAGCGCCTCATAGTCGCCATAGCCGGTTTCGAAACCGAAATGGTCAACCAGCTCCGCGGGCACGCCACGCCGGCTCGCCAAAGCATAGGCACGACTGTTATCCGCCGCGAGAATGGCTGGGATGGTGTGCTCACGGGCGATTTCGGCGGCGCCCAGCACGCCCCAGTTGATCGACGTCCGACTCACGAGCTTCTCCCTTGCAACGACAATGGCCCGAGTCGATCCGACCCGAGCGCGAACTAATTAGAATTTATTTTCTATTTTTATTTTTTACAAACTTATTGTTTTATACTTTAGTCGAGCCATCGGCGGGTTTTGCAACCGCAGGCTGCTGCCGCCCCGGGGCGGCGAGCCCTTGCTTCGGCGATCTCGCCAAACAATGGATTGAATGGCTTCAAACCGGCTTGAGACCGTGCTATGCGACGGACCGCCAGCTCGGTGTACACGTCGGCCCGCTGCCTGACACCTACGCCTGGAAACGACACCGCTGACGCTTGCAGCAATGGAATTTTCATTCTAGCTTCTAATCCACAATAAATATTCGACCGAAGCACTGAGGAGATAGCTCATGAAGATAGGCCTGGTCACCGACAGCGTTGCCAATATGGGCCTCGATGCCATGCTCGACTACTGCGCCGAGCTCGATATCGATGCGATCGAATTCTGTGTTGGCAACTGGGGCGCGGCGGCCCATATCGGCGATGTCGCAGCCTTGCTCGCAGACCCTGCGCGTCAGCGCGAACTCGCTGCCAAGATTCGCGATCGCGGACTCCAGATCTCGGCATTCACTGGCAACGGCAACCAGCTCCATCCCACCGACGGCGAGCGCCAATCACAGGTGGTGCATGACGCCATTCGGCTGGCCGAGGTTTTCGAAGTGCCGCGCATCGTGTTGATGTCGGGGCTTCCCGCTGGTGCCCCCGGCGATCGTATGCCGAACTGGATCACGACCTCGTGGCCCCCGGAAACCCAAGACGCACTGCGCTACCAATGGACCGATGTCGCCATTCCCTACTGGCGCGAACTGGCTGAGTTTGCTGAGGCGCACGGCGTCGGCCAGCTATGCATCGAGGCCCATGGCGCCCAGCTGGTGCATAACATGCCGACCTTCATGCAGCTGCGCGAAGCCGTCGGCTCCACGGTTGGCCTGAACTTCGATCCGAGCCATTTCATGTGGATGGGCGGCGATCCGATCGAGATGATCCGCCGCTATTCTGATTGCATTTATCACGTCCATGCCAAGGACACGTACATCGATCCACACAACCTCGCCGAGGCGACCCGGCTGGATAGCCGCTCGATGGACCAAACCCTGGAACGGAGTTGGTCCTACGTCACCCTCGGCTATGGCCAGTCCGAGGACTGGTGGCGGGAATTCTGCTGGCAACTGCAGGCGCGTGGCTACTCGGACGGCGTCTTGTCGATCGAGCACGAAGACCAGAATTTATCTTGCAACGAGGGCGTGCGCCGGAGCGTCGATCTGCTCAAGCGCGTGATGCCGCGCGAACAACCGGATTTCGTACTGCCGGACTGAGTCATTTTTACAATGCAGACCTACGGCCCCGGGTAATGGCCCTGCCTCGGGGCCGGTATTAGGGCGCGCCTTCGCATGACGCCCGCCCATCGGGTCAGGCAGGCTGCCGAGCCTAGCGGGCCCACGTTCAAGACCTGCCACGCCGGCATGGCGCGATCGGCAGGCGTTACCCGCAGGGTCGGACCTATGGCGGCCATCCGGGGTGATCGTTCGTTCACGTGCGGGGCCACACCACGCTCACAATGCCGTGGCTTGCCACCGCAGGACCGCGAGTACGGCGACGTATCACGTGACGGCGCGCCCTGGCGTGTTGAGGTTTCGTACGAGTCCGCGCCAAGCGCTGTTTTGCGGCAAGACGAGACGTAGCGAGCATGACGTCGTCGGCTTATGCGAGAGAGCGACAACGCCGGGTTGCCGCGAAACGGAACGGCGCTTGTCCCGAAGGGTTGGGCCGCAAATCGCCCTGCAGCGTTGCGATTCTGGTTCGTAGTACGCCCAGAAGCGGTGGCTCGCGCCCTGCCCGCGACCACTGCGGCGGCAACGTGGCGCTCGGACGAAACCTTAATACCCCCTAGTTTGGGCCAAAAAAAAACCGACTGCCGAAACAGCCGGTTGTCCAAACATTTGCCGAGCCCGATTAGAGCCGACCTCGACTAATTCGACCGTTCGGCTTTAGCGCGCCGCGTAGCCACCGCTCGGGCTTATCTGGGCCTATCTATATCGCTCTGGGCCGATCTATCGCGGATCGCGATCTGTTCGAACTGGGGCCACATAGCCCGCCGAATGGGTGCCACAGAAGCTGGCCAAACGCTCCATAAAATCACCGATCCGGGCCCAGACCGGGTGCTCGCTCACCCACTGCCGGTCACGCTTGGCATCGCCTGCACCCTGAAAAACCGTATCGACACTCATGTCGCTCATCGTCAACTCCTTGCGCCCCGAGGCCGGCGTGAATCCGGACAGCCCTCGATCACTTGACCAGCCACGCAAAGTCCGGATCGGTCGTGAATTTCCATTCGCGCTTCGGCCCGGCCATGACGTTCAAGTAATAAAGGTCAAAACCGTACGGCGCGCCGACCGGGTGGTACCCGCGTGGCACCAACACGCAACTACCGTCGCCGAAAGCCATCGTCTCGTCTATTAAACGATCGTCGGTATACACGCGGTGGAAGCCGAAGCCTTGCGATGGATTGAGCCGGTGGTAATAGCTTTCCTCGAGGAAGGATTCCTGCGGCAGGTTGTCTTCGTCGTGCTTGTGCGGCGGATAGCTCGACCAGTTGCCAGCCGGGGTATAGACCTCCACGACAAGCAGGCTATCGGCGGCTTCGGTCTCGGGCAGGATGTCATGCACGTGGCGTACATTGGCGCCTTCACCGCGCGTGGTCTGCTTGATTTGATCGGGGCTGATCAAGCGCGGCGCATGGGTACCATGGCCCGGCGCGCCACAGATGCCGAGTTCGACATCGGTCAGCGCCTCGATCCGATAATCCATGTCGTTCGGCAGATAGACCGCATACGGCGGCACCTGCTCGAATACATTCATGCGCTCGCCGATGGCCTCGAATGTGTTGTCGCCACAGTGGATGGTGGCCTTGCCGCTGAGCAATACCAGGCACAGTTCCAGATCGCCGCTGTTATCGGCAAAGGCTTCGCCTTCGGAGAGATTGCGCTGACGAAACCGCACGTATTCCAGCGGCTCAGTGGCCCGGGCTGTATCCAGCGTTTCGGCGGCATCGCGCGTTGGGTTGAGCAAAAGATCCATAGCGACCCTGCGTATTGAATGGATGATTCATCGTTACGACAAATAGAACATATTTTTTATTTTATTTGCTGGCAAATATTCTGTTTCATACTTTAGTCGATTCCGCCGACAGCTCCCGGCAGCCATAGGCGTTATCGTTCAAGTACGCGACTCGCCATCGCGGCGATCAGCGCCATGCTCACGACCAGCGCAAACAAGGCCCGGTCGAGGGTGAACCAGTCGGCGAGCAGGCCCACCAGCGCCGGGCCGACCAACAGGCCGGTATAGCCAGCCGAAGCTGCCGTGGCGATGCCCCGCGAGGCGCTGCGGGCGGTACGCCCGGCCGTGCTGAACGTGATCGGGACTACATTGCTCATCCCGAGACCGATCACCACAAAGCACAGCCCAGCTGACACCAGCGTCGGCTGCCAGAGCACATAAGACAACGCTGCGGCCGAAACCAGGGCCCCGATCCCTCCGACCCGCCGCCGACCGAGCCGCCCGACTACGCGATCGCCGCCGATGCGCCCGACCGACATGCCGGCCGAAAACGCGACATAGCCGGCCGCGAAGCCGCCGCTGAGGCCGGTCAACGCGCCTTGCAGATAAATACTGGTCCAGTTGGCGAGCGCGCCTTCGGCGAACAGCGCACAGAACGCGATCACGCATAGCCCGATCAGGCGCAGGTTCCAGTCCATGCCGGCCCATCCGTTTCGCGCCGGCGCGGCCGGTCGGGCCGGCGGCACCGGCGGTTGCGGGCCACCGAGCGCGCCGAGCAATACGCCCAGGGCCACAGCGGCGCTAACCGCCAGAATGGCCGGTGCCGTCCAGCCCAGCCCGGTCAGAATGCCGGCAGTGCCAGCGCCCACCGCCCCGCCAATACTCCAGGCGGCATGAAACGAAGACATGATCGGTCGCCCATAATCGCCCTCGACCAGGCTGGCCCGTGAGTTCATCACGACATCGAGGCTGCCGTGGGCGATCCCCAGGCATAGCAGCGCGACACACAGCATGGGCACGCTCGCAGCCAGCCCTGGCAGCACCAGAGCACAGGCAAAGGCCAGCCCGAATACGCCGCAGATTCGATTGATCGAAAACCGGCCCGCCAGCCGGGCCGCGATGGGCATGGCCGCCAGCGCCGCGACCGCGAATACCAGCAGCGCCATGCCCATCTCGGCTTCCGAGGCCCCGAGCGTGGATTGAACGCGCGCGATCTCGATCGACCACACGCCCATGCCGAAACCATTGCCGAGAAAAGACAATGTGCCGCAGATACGACGGCGCGTCAGGCGCGCCTCCCCTTCGAGTGCCAGTTCGGCCATGGTTCCCCCGGATCGCTGAATTGGAAGCCTCGCCAGACCCTGGTTGCAGCGCGACAGACACGGCGCACTCGGTCGGCGAATCTGGCACTATGCCAGCCCAGCCAGGCCGATCGCCGCATGCCATCGACGGTCGAGCCGATACCGCCTGCGGGGCCCAGCCCGAGCGGGGCCAAGCCGGGGCTCGGACCGCTGCGGCCGTTGGCCGAGTTATGTAGGCGGTGCGCTCGGGTCGGCGAGTGCGGCGCTCATGTCCGGGATGAAAGTCTGCCGGGCCACGCGCCCGATCGCATGGGTCGAAGCCGCATCGACACCACCGCCGATCACACCACCCACCAAAGGTACCGCCTTGCCCAGGTTGATGACGCCGGTATGGCCGAATTTGGTTACCAGGCGAAAGCCCACTTTCTGATTGATCGCGATCAGTGTCTGGGCCGAAATCGACTGGATCATGCGCGCGCTGAGCTTGGAGCCCAATGCGATACCGCAGTCTTTCATGATGCTCTTGGCGGCATTGCCGGCCAGACAGACATACACCAGCGACTGCACCCGATCGTCCTTGACGTCGTAACCGCCGATGGTCGCGATCGCCGCCACCATGCGCATCTGGACATAGAGCACGCTGGAGATATTGGCCGGCACGCTCACCGGCATGGTCACGACGCCGCCCAGGCCACTCAAAAACCCCGAGGTGCCAGCCTTGGTGTTCTGCCAGCGGATCAGCGAGCGGACCTGGTCATCTTTCGAACCGCCTTTGGCCATATAGCTGTGCGCCAGCTGCTCGGCCGAAACCATGCCCGGCAAGCCGTTGATCGCTTTGTCGTAGCCCCAGTCCAGGGCCGTCATCATCTTGCCCTGGTCGATTGTCTTGGCCATGGTTGCCTCGTTTTTCAACAATCGCGCAGCCAGCTGCTATCGGCCACGCCGTGGTATGACCGGGCACCGACCGTGGCGCGCGCGACGCCGGGCTATCCGGTTCAGGTCTTCAGCCGGTAGCCGGTTTTAAAAATCCAGGCTACCAGAGCAATACAGACAGCCAGGAACAGGCCGATCATCAGCAGGCTGACGCCCACGCTGACGTCGGCGGTGTCGTAGAAACTCCAGCGAAAGCCAGAAACCAGATAAACCACCGGATTGATCAGGGTCACCTTCTGCCAGAACGGCGGCAGCATATCCAGCGAGTAGAACGTACCGCCCAGAAAAGTCAGCGGCGTAACTACCAGCAGCGGAATGACCGTAAGTTTTTCGAAGTTGTCGGCCCAGATCCCGATGATGAAGCCGAACAGGCTGAAAGTGATCGCGGTCAGCAACAAAAAGGCGATCATCCAGAACGGATGCGCGATATGCAGATCCACGAACAGCTCAGAAGTCGCCAAGATGATCAGCCCCAGCACGGCCGATTTGGTAGCCGCGGCCCCAACATAGCTGGCCACGATCTCGACGAACGACACCGGCGCCGACAATAGTTCGTAGATGGTGCCTATGAACTTCGGAAAATAGATCGCGAACGAAGCATTGGAAATACCCTGGGTCATCAGCGACAGCATGATCAGACCGGGCACAATGAAAGCCCCGTAGGACACGCCCTGCACTTCTGTGATACGCGAGCCGATCGCCGAACCGAACACCACGAAGTACAGCGACGTCGAGATGATCGGCGAGATCACGCTTTGCCCGATCGTGCGCCCGGTACGTGCCATCTCGGCGAGATAGATAGTCTTGATCGCCTGCCAGTTCATCGCCCGTTTTCCACCAGATTCACGAAAATTTCCTCTAGCGAACTCTGTTTGGTATCCACGTCCGTAAAAGCAATGCCGGCGGCATCCAGATCGTGGAACAGCTGTCGCACGCCGTCGCTCTGGCCCCCGGCCCGATAGACATAGACAAGCTGATAACCGTCGTCGCCGAGATGCAGTTCGTGCTCGGCGAGCGCCGCAGGCATCTCGGCCAGCGGCTCGGCCAAGCTGATGGTCAGCCGTTTTTCGCCCAGCTTGTCCATGAGCACGGCGGTCTCGTCGACCAGCGAAATCTCGCCGTTCTGGATCACGCCGATGCGATCGGCCATCTGCTCGGCCTCTTCTAGATAGTGGGTGGTCAGCACGATGGTCACGCCGTGCTCGCGCAGCCCACGCACGACGTTCCACATACTGCGGCGCAGTTCGACGTCGACCCCGGCAGTCGGCTCGTCGAGAAACAGGATCTCGGGTTCATGCGACAGCGCCTTGGCGATCATCACCCGACGTTTCATGCCGCCAGACAGCTCGCGGGTGGCGTTCTTGCGCTTGTCCCAGAGCGACAAATCCTTGAGCACTCGTTCGATATGCGCATCGTTGCGGCGCTTGCCGAATAGCCCGCGCGAAAAAGCTACGGTCGACCAGACCTTGGCGAACGGCTCGACGGTCAGCTCCTGGGGCACCAGCCCGATCTTTTCGCGCGCGCCGCGAAAGTCGCGGATCACATCGTGGCCGCCGGCCATCACCGTGCCGCCGCTAGGATTGACGATGCCGCAGATGACGTTGATCAGCGTCGTCTTGCCGGCGCCGTTCGGCCCGAGCAGCGCGAAGATCTCGCCCGGGCGGATCGTCAGATCGACGTTTTTAAGCGCAGAAAAGCCGGAGTCATAGGTTTTGTTGAGCCCATGGATCTCGATTACGGGGTCGGTCAACGAACCGTCCTTTACCTGAACACAACGGATTGGCCGATCCAGTATGGCAGACCGAATAGTCCACGGTGGGCCATAACCGCCTACGCGCTCGGATTATGCCGGCAAGACCAGCTCGCCGGCCGCCCGTATCGCCAAGCGGCTGTTCGTCATTCGCCACAAGACACGGTAATCGCGCTATCTTCAAAGACGAGTCCGTTTCGACGCCGGGGGCGACCAATGACTGACAAGATCATTCCATTCGAGCCGCGCCGCGATCGCGCCTGTCCATCAACGCCTGCCCAGCGTCGCGCCCGCCCGACCGTGCCCCGCGTGCCCGATTTCGCCCAGGCCGATGCCACCTGGCTCGAAGCCAAGGACATCGCTTTTCTACTGGAGTTGTCCGGCCAGGCCACGGACGACGATACGCTGATTACCGACGGTATCGCGCCAGCGCTCGAAGCCCTGCTCGAACAGGACGGCGTCTACGAACGCGTAGCCGGCGAATGCGGCGGCTGGCTGAATATCTCGCCGCATCTGTATTTCCACGTCATGCTGCGCCGGCGCCTACCGACGCCCAAAAGCTATCTACAGCGCCGCGTGATTCGCTATCTGGCGAACCTGCTCAGCCTGTTCGTGCGCACCGAACGGCTGTATCGCATCCAACCGGGCGAGACGGAGTCGTTCGAGTATCTGGTCGATCTGCTGGCCGAGGCCGCCGAGAGCCACCAGGAGCGCCAGTTCCTGGTGCATGCCCATCTGGGCAACTATGCCTTGTATCTATCCGGCATCGGCCATGGCTGGATCGAGCACCGGCTGCGTTACGGGCGCAGTTCGCTTAGCGCCGATTATTACCGCGACATGGGCCGACGCGCCTACCACCAGGCCGCCGGCCACCGGCTGGCCCGGGAACTGGATATCGCGCCGGTGCTCGACTATCTGGCCCGCGGTTTCGATAGCTATGCCCAGGTGCTGCGCCAGCTACAGCGCAGCTGGCAGCCCGGCTGATCAGGCCAACGGCTCACGCCGTCGCCGGTCGACGCTGTGCAACGCGCAGGATATCGATGGTATAGACCGCCAGCCCGAGCCAGATACAGCCAAAGGTGACGATTTCGGCCTGGCTGAACGGCTCGCCGAACAGATACACGCCGGTCAGAAAATGCAGGGTCGGGGTCAAATACTGGATCAAGCCGATAGTGCCCAGGCGCAGCCGGCGTGCGCCGGCGGCAAACAGCACGAACGGCACGATCGTCAACACACCAGCGCCGATCAACAACAGATCGGTCTGCGGGCCAGCGATCAGAAAGCTGGCCTGCCCATGGACATAAAACCAGCCAAGCGAGGCCAGCGCCAAGGGCGCTAACAACAGCGTTTCGGTAAGCAGACCGGTCACACTGTCGACCTCGAGCTGCTTGCGGATCAGCCCATAGCAGCCGAAACAGCCGGCCAGGATCAGCGACACCCAGGGCACGGTGCCGTAGGCTACGATCATGAACAACACCCCGGCGGCCGCGATCGCCACCGCCAGCCACTGCAGCGGCCGCAGGCGTTCGCCCAGAAACACAAACCCCAGGGCGACGTTGAGCAGCGGATTGATGTAATAGCCGAGGCTGGTCTCGACCACCCGGTGATGGACCACCGCCCAGATGAAGGTGCCCCAGTTCGTGCATACCAGCAGCGCCGTAACCACGAGCGGTAGCAGCAGGCGCGCGTTCGTAAACACGGCGGCCACGCGCTGTGCCCGCCCGGTGGCCAGCACCCCTACACCCAACAGGATCGCGGTCCAGACGATCCGATGATCGAGAATTTCCCAGGGCGAGACCTCGGGCCCGATCCAGTGGAAATACAGCGGCAGAAAACCCCAGGTGACAAACGCCCCGAAGGCCGCGGCCAAGCCCGTGTTTTGTTCGGCTGTTTGTAACCCGGCGTGTGGCTGATCCTGTGGCAAGACGACTCCCCATCGCGACTGCAGGCCCGACCAATCGGCCGGCCTTTAAGATGCCCGGTAGCCCGAGCGCCAATTCAAGGCCGGTTGAGCACCAGCAATGGATCGATCCGCGTGTTGTACCAAGTCATGCCCCAGTGCAAATGCGGGCCGGTGGCACGGCCGCTCGCCCCGACCCGGCCGATGGTCTGGCCCTGTTCGACGCGGTCCCCGACCGCGACATCGAGCGCCGACATATGCAGGAAGTTGGAACCGATGCCATGGCCATGGTCGATCAGCACCGTGCCGCCGGTGAGATACAAATCCGGATCGGCGAATACCACTTTGCCGGCCGCTGGGGCCCGCACCGGCGCACCGCGCTCGGCGGCGATATCCATGCCTGAATGCGCCGAACCCGGCGTGCCGTTATAGATCCGCTGGCTACCGAAGCGGCCGCTGATCGGCCCCTCGGCCGGACGAATGAAATGCTCGGCGAAACCGATGCCATCGTCGCTGTGCTCGCGCGCAGCATGCACCCGGGCCTGCTCACGCCGGATTCGCTGGGCAATGTCTGGCGGCGGCGAGACGGTTTTCGGCGGCACGCCGTCGACGCGCTGGATCGGCCAATCGCGATCCTGAATACGCACTTCGACCGTCTGTGACCCGCCGTTCGGCGGCGTCACCGTCAACCGGGCCGGGCCCTCCGCGTCGCGACCCACGCCAAAGACGACCGTGCCGTAATCAGTCACCCGTAGCGTACGGCCGGCATAGCGCACCCGGCTGTTCGGCGGCACCCGGCCGATCACCATCGCGCCCTGCTGAACATGGGTTGGAAACACGATTTTGGGGCCGGCCAGCGCCGGCGTGGACCACAGACCAAGCCACCAGACGGCCCACAGCATCAGCAACACGATCGCGTATCGATCGAACGCGCGAGACCCAAACATCATCAACTCCTTACAATCGCGGCCATCATAGCGCAGCCGCTACGACCCGGGGTGCGGCCAGGCACAGGCGGTGTTTTAGCCTGCGGATTCGAACACCATGGCTTGATGCGGAATGCCATCTTCGAGATAGATTTCCGAGATCGCTATGAAACCGAGGCTTTCGTAGAAGCCCCGTAGATGGGCCTGGGCGCTGATATGAACCGCAACCGGCCCGTGCTGTCGCCGGGCCTGATCGAGCCCCTCACGCATCAGTCGGCGCGCCAGCCCCCGGCCGCGAAAGGCCGGCGCGATCAATACCCGGCCAATAGCGGGTTCGGTCGTTTCGATCAGCCTGAGATAACCCGCCAGTCGCCCGGCCACATACAACGTCAGATGCCAGGCCGTGAGATCTTCGGCATCGGTTTCCTGATAGGCACAGGCCTGTTCGACCACGAATACCGCTTCACGCAGGGCAATAATCTCGTGCAGCGTGCGCGCCGATAGGTCGTCGAGCCGTTGCCATGTCATTTGGATATCGTTCATCGAGCGGGGCGGGCCTGGGAATCGCAGCAGCCCATTATGCCCAACCCTCCGGCGATTCACGGATGGTCCACTCGCATAGCTTTGTTAGCTTGGTATTTGAATTCAACGATCCAAGAGATCCAATGCTTCGAATCGCCCCTTTTCCTTCTGATGCCGATCATGTGGTTCCGCTGGAAATCGACGGCGAGGTCGGTTCCCAGGACTTTGCCAATGTGCTGTCCGATATCGAACAGCGGCTTCAACAACACGACACCCTGCGGCTCTACATCGAGATCAAATCGATGGGCGGCATGTCGGCCTCGACCGTGTTCAGCGAACTCAAAGATGCCATCAAGCACTGGGACCGCTTCGACAAGCTGGCCGTAGTCACCGATGTCGAAGGTGTGCGTACCGCCACCACCGTGCTCGACAAGCTGGCCCCGAAGATGGATTGCGAGACCTATCGCTTCGACGGCCGCGAGTCAGCACGTCAGTGGGTGATCGGCTAAGTATCACCATCGACGCTCGCCATATCAGGGCCGGTCGAGGTTTCGTGCGAATCCTCGTTTGGCCCTGGCACGCGGGGTTTGCGCATCGTGTCGCAGCCCCGTAGTTCGCGCAGCCAGCAGACGATCTTTGAGTATCAACTAGCCTGGCAGCGTTAGCGCATAACAGCGCGGATTGCCCGGCTGTCGCGCCCTGGGCCCGGATGTCTTGACATGAGGGACCACGGGTGCCCATCGACGCCGGCATACCGTTAAAAAATTGCACCATGCCCGGCTGGCGATCGCCGGCCGTTTGTCGGCTCGCTCTGCCACCCCTACCCAACCGGTTCGTCAGCGCTTATGTTGAAGACACGCGCATAACGCGTGTCACGAACAGGTGCTGCATGACCCGTCGCAATGTCTTCGTCCTGGGCTTGGATGATTTCAATCGACGCAAGCTCGAGCGACTGCCGATCGCCGAGGAATGCCGCTTCATCGGTCTTATCGATCCGAGCGAGATCATGGAGACCGAATATTTTCCCATCGACGACCTGCTCGAACGCGCCAACGCACGGCTCGAGGCTTTCGAAGGCCCGGTCGACGCTCTGATCGGGTATGTCGATTTCCCGGTCTCGACCATGCTGCCGATCTTGGCCCGCGGCTTTGGCTTGCGGGGGCCGAGCCTGGAAGCCCTGCTCAAATGCGAACATAAATACTGGAGCCGCTGCGAACAGCGTGCCGTAGTGGCTACGCACATCCCGCGCTTCGAGCTGGTCGACCCGTTCGCAACCGATGTGGTCGGCGAACTGACACTCGACTACCCGTTCTGGCTCAAACCGGTGAAATCGGCCGGCTCCTATCTCGGTTTTCATATTGACAGCGACGAAGCGCTGCGCACGGCCCTGACCGAGATCCGGGCGAATATCGGCATCTTCGCCGAGCCTTTCGATCGTATCCTTGAGCATGCCGAACTGCCGGCCGAGATCGCGGCGGTGGGCGGCCACTATTGTCTCGCCGAATCGCTGATCGGCGGCCGTCAATGCACCCTCGAAGGCTATGTAATCGACGGCGAGATCCATTTCCATGGCCTGATCGACTCGATCCGGGCCAAGGGCCGGCCCACATTTCTACGCTATCAATACCCGTCCCGACTGCCACACCGAGCCCGGGCGATGATGGAAGATATCGCCCGCCGCGTGCTGGCCCACATCGGCTTCGACCAGTCGGCCTTCAACATCGAGTTCTTCTGGGATGCCGATGCCGACAACGTCTGGCTGCTGGAAATCAACACCCGGATCGCCCAGCACCATTCGGATCTGTTCGAAAAGGTCGACGGCGTGTCCAATCACGAAGCCGCGGTCAACGTGGCACTCGGCCGAAAACCGCAGTTCCCCGATGGCAAGGGCCGGTTCGCCTACGCTGCCTGCTGTTTCCTGCGGGCCTATGACGACGCCGTGGTCGGGCGCCTACCCAGCGACGCCGAGCTCAAGGTACTGGCCGCCGAGATTCCGGGTATGATCTTCGAGCCGCATGTCCACCCCGGCATGCGCCTGTCGGAACTGACGCATCAGGAAACCTACAGCTACGCGCTGGCGCTGGTTTATATCGGCGGCGACGGGCCTGAACAACTCAGAACGCGTTACCGGCTGTGTCGGAATCGGCTCGATTTCGACCTGAAGCCGATCACCTGAAGGAGCGACTGGCGATGCGACGTACACGGCTTTTCCCCCATCCGGTCACTGAACTGGAAGATGTCTGGATCACCATGGCCGATGGTGTGCGCCTGGCGGCTCGGGTATGGCTGCCCGAGAACGCCGAAGACAACCCGGTGCCAGCGATCCTGGAATACATTCCCTACCGCAAATCCGACCACACCCGACCGCGCGACGATCTGAACCACCCCTATTTCGCCGGCCACGGCTATGCCTCGGTACGAGTCGATATACGCGGCTCCGGTGACTCCGAGGGCGTACTCACCGACGAATACACGGTCGCTGAGCTGACCGACGGCGTGGCCATCATCAACTGGCTGGCCGAGCAGCCCTGGTGCGACGGCAATGTCGGCATGATCGGCATTTCCTGGGGCGGCTTCAACGGCCTGCAGATCGCGGCCCTACAGCCGGAAGCCCTCAAGGCAGTGATCACGGTCTGCTCGACCGACGATCGCTATGCCGACGATGTGCACTATATGGGCGGCTGCATGCTGCTCGACAATCTATCCTGGGCCTCGATCATGTTCGCGGGCACCTCCTGTCCGCCGGACCCGGCCGTGGTCGGCGACGATTGGCGACGCATGTGGTACGACCGGCTCAAGGGCTCGGGTCTGTGGCTGGATCAATGGACTCGACACCAGCATCGCGGCAATTTCTGGAAGCACGGCTCGGTCTGCGAAGACTTTGCCCAGATTCGCTGCCCGATCTATGCGGTCTCTGGCTGGGCAGATGGTTATTCGAATGCCGTGTTCCGACTGTTGGCCAACGTCGAAGCCCCGGTCAAGGGGTTGGTCGGGCCTTGGAGCCATCGCTATCCGCATCTCGGCGAAGCCGGCCCAGCGATCGGTTTTCTGCAGGAATCGCTGCGCTGGTGGGATCACTGGCTCAAGGGGGTCGATACCGGCATCATGCAAGAACCGGCGCTACGCGCCTGGATGCAGGATTCTGCCCCGCCGCAACGCAGTTACGAGGTCCGTCCCGGACGCTGGGTGGGCGAGCCCGGCTGGCCCTCGGCCAATATCGAATCGCACCGCCTGGCTCTGGGCGCAGCCACCCTGACCGACACCCCGCCCGAACCGGCAGCGCCCGCGCGGCGGCTCCGCTCGCCACTGTTCACCGGCCTACAGGGGGGCAAATGGTGTTCCTATGCCGATGGGCCGGATCTGGCCGGCGATCAGCGCGCCGACGATGCCGGCTCGCTGGTGTTCGACACCAAGCCACTGGATAAACCGGTCGAAATCCTCGGTGCAGTCGAGGTCGATCTGGAGCTTGCGGTAGACAAACCGATCGCCATGATCGCTGCCCGCCTCAACGATGTCCGCCCCGACGGCAGCGTCACCCGGGTAACCTATACCGTATTCAATCTCAACCATCGGGATTCGCACGAGCATCCAGAACTGCTCGAGCCCGGCGAGCGCTATCGCATCCGGCTCAAGCTCAACGATGTCGCCCAGCGTTTTCCGGCCGGGCACCGGATACGCTTGTCGTTATCGTCGTCCTACTGGCCGTTGGCCTGGCCGTCGCCGGAGCCGGTCACGATCACGGTCTATCCCGCGAACAGTACGCTGATTCTGCCGGTCCGCCCGCTGCGCGAAGAAGATGCCGACCTGCCCTCGCTGCCCCGCCCAACCGGCTCGATGCCGGCCGAGAACACGATCATCGAACCGGCGGTCAACGACTGGCGCATCATCCAGAACCTCAATACCGGCCAGTTCTGTCTCGACATCATCGATTCCGAAGGCATCTACGTGATCGAGGAAACCGGCACCCAGCTCCAAAAACGCGGCCACGAACGCTACTCGGCGATCGGCAACGATGTGTATTCGGCCGAAGGCGAAACCGAATGGACACTCGCCTTCAAACGCGATGGTTGGGATGTGCGTACTGAAACCCGTACCCACATGACTGCCGACGAGAACAACTTCTATATCCATGCACGACTCGAAGCCTTCGAATCCGATGAGCCGGTCTATGAGGACGAGTGGAATATCACCGTCCCGCGGGACCAAGTCTGAGTCGCGTAGAGGGCATGGTGGCACAACAACAACGCACCCATCTGATCGACGAAGAGCGGCTACGGGAACGTCTGGTCGATCTGGTACGCATTCCCTCGATGACCGGCGACGAAGAAGCCGCGATCCGGCGTATTGCCGACTGGCTGTCGGAAGCTGGCGCCGAAGTCGACTACTGGTACGACGGTATCGCCAAGATGGTGACCGACCCGGCCTATCCCGGCCACGAAATCGAGCGCGCCTGGATACCCTGCGTGGCCGGCATGATTCGCGGCCAACGCCCAGGCCCGACCATCCTGCTGACCGGCCATGTCGATGTCGTGCCGCCCGGCGACTATAACCAGTGGAGCCGCGATCCCTTTGCCGGCGTGGTCGATGACGACCGTCTGTACGGGCGCGGGGCTGCCGATATGAAATCCGGCCTGATCGCCGCCCTGGCCGCCTTCGAAACCTTTGCCCACGGCTCGCGGGATTTCGCCGGGCGCGTCGTGCTGGTCGCCGTTCCGGCCGAGGAGGACAGTGGCCTCGGCACCCTATCGGCAATCCGGCGCGGCTGGATCGCGGATGCCGCGATCGTGACCGAGCCCACGGAAAAAGCCGGCCGGCCGGAATTGATCGTCGCCCACGCCGGAGCCATGTCCTGCCGGATCGAGATCAACGGTCTGTCGGCCCATGCCAGCCGCCGTCTGATGGGCGAAAACGCCCTCGACCACTATCTCGCTGTGCACCAGATCCTGCGCGATGCCGAACAGGCGCTCAACGCCGCCGAGACCCATCCGCTGATGCAAGAACTCAGGCTGCCCTATGCCACCAGCGTAGGCACGGTCCACGGTGGCCAGTGGTCGTCGTCGGTCATGGATCGGCTGGAGGTCGAGGTCCGGATCGGCGTGACCCTGAACGAGACCACAGACGAGGCCAAGGCCCGCTTCGAACGCACCCTGGCCAAAGGCGTGGCCGGGCATCCCTGGCTGGCCACGCACCCGCCTCGGGTGCACTGGCGTGCGGCCGGTTTCGGCTCTTCGGCCACCCGGCTCGACCATCCGCTGATCGACGCCCTGCGCGAAGCCGCAGCCACCGAATTCGGCGAACCACCGACCGTATCGGCAGCTCCCTACGGCTGCGATATGTCGGCCTGGGTACGGGTAGGCAATGTGCCCACGGTGGTCTATGGCCCCGGCGATATCGAACAGGCCCATGCCGCGGATGAATGGGTCTCGCTGAGCAATACCGCCCGGGTCGCGCGGGCCCTGGTCATCGCCACCGAACGCCTGCTTGCCTGCGATCGCGAAACGCTGGCCTTCCACGGTTGATGGCGCTGGCCTAGGGCGAACGACGAGAGCGTCGCCTTAAGCTCTCGCTCGGATCGGCAGCAAGACCGGCTCGACGTTGCATCGTCGGCCCGACCGCGCCAGCCGGTCGCCTGGCGCGCCAGTACAGTTATAGCGCTTTCAGAAGGCTCACCTACGCCGTGCGGAGCTGGCGCTTGCCCAGCCGGCAAGCGTGCCAAGACAGACTGCCGGGCCTGCTTCGTCCAGCCGCCAACGATCGTCTGCGCCAGCCGCCCAAGCGTTGCTAGGGCTACACCGGCTCCAGGTCGAACTCCAGCAGTTCCACCGCCCGCTCGAAATTGCGCTGCAGCTTAGCCGGCGAGGCGGCCCCGATCCACATGATCGCCAGCGTATAACTGTAGCTGTCCTGATCCATGAGCTCGGACAGCCGTTGGCCCGGTCGCGGCATGATGCGCACGATCGTGTCCGGTAGATGCCGCGCAACTTCGGCCAACGCCTCCGGCCCAGGTACGGCCTTGACCAGGGCATCGCGATAGGCCCGGATGAAGAACTTGCCGGCGTGGGCGAATTCGCCGTCGCGATACGGCAGGCGCGGACGGGCGCCCAACGACAGGTCGGTCGCGATCTCGTGGTGCGAGGCGCCATCGACTTTGCGAAACAGATCGGCGTGCGACTCCGAGATGCGTGGATTGACCTCCAACAGCCAGATCTGGTCAGTGTTGGCATCCCAGAAGAATTCGACGTTGAACGGCGCGTTGTCGTAGCCGATATGCGCCATGAAAGTCTCGACGATCTCGGTCATACGCTTACGTACCCGGGCCGGCAGACGCGACGGATACTGATAGCTGGCAAACGACGAGCCATTGGGCTCGCGCATCGAATCCACCGTGCCATAAACCCGCAGCCGGCCCTTGTGCACGAAACCTTCCTGGGTGCACATTCGACCGCCGATGATCGATTCGGCGATGCAATCGCCGCCGCCGATGCTGGCGACCTCCTCGGGCATACGCACCCGCTCGAGCAACTTATCGAATGGTCCTTCGAAACGACCGATATGGGCACGAATCTCAGCGATCGCATGATCCCAGTCGTCACGATTGTTGATCCGGAACCCCAGATACGACGAAAACGACTTAATCGGCTTGACCCAGAACGGGAAATCCAGGCCCAGCTTATCCAGCGCCTGGTCATCGAACGGGTCGAAGGCCGCGAACTGCGGAATATGATCGGCAATGCACTGGCGCTGCTCGTAGCGGCTCCAGAACTTGTGCTCGCATTTGAGCACGGCCTCCAAAGACGCCGAAGGCAGACCGAACTCACGGCACAGAATCGGCACCGTAGTACTGACGGGGAAGTCGATATAGTGGATCAGGCCGTCCACCTGGCCCGGGTATTGCTGCAGCTGGGCCCGTGCCTTGGCCAGGATGCGATCGATATCGTAGTGCGTTTGCTCAAGCACGTCGGTGCCGTCCAACAGCTTGAGAAAGTTGTAATTCTCGGCGTTGCGAATGGACTGCAGCCGGCCCAGGTTGAATTCGTTGAGATTGACCACGAACAGGTTTTTCTTGCGTAGCGCCGGCCGTGCCTCGGGAGCCAGCGGATAACCGCCGCCCTCGCTGAGCTGTTCGCGACCGGTCAACGCCGGGGTCAGCGCACAGATCAGGCGCACATCGGTATGGGCCTGCAGGCGAATGCGATCGCCGTGGCCCATGCTGTAAACCGTGCCCGGGCCAAGCAGGTGGCGCTCGCCAGTGGTGAGATCTTCCAGCTCGCCTTCGCCGGCGATGCAATAGGCCGACTCCAGATGGTGCGGATAGTCGAGTACGGTCGTACTACCGGCATGCATCATGGTGTCGTGCAGCGAGTAGTCCAGACCATCGCGGGCCAATACCAGCCGGCGACTGGCCCAGCCTTCGTTTTCGACGACGATATCGCCGTCCTGGGTGTTTTGATTCGGTTGACGAACGAGCATGAGCCTGCCTCGGTTGAACGAACGAAAACGCGCTGTCCTCGCCGGTTCTGCGCATTGATCGACGGCGTCACAACCGCGAGGCGCCAGGACTCAATCTATGCTCATTCGGGGCAGCGGCCTAGATACGTTCGTCGGAAAAACCGTGCTCGTGCGGCCGGCTATGGCCAATCCGGGCTTTGACTACGACATCGCACCCAAACCGCTATGCCGGCCCAGCCGATCGCCGGGCCGGCATAGCGTCATGGATCGACCGGGGTCGCTGGCCAGCTGTCGACACGCGCAACCGGGTTGGTCAGCCAGCCGACGAATTGCAGGCTCGCAGTCGGATCGGCCAGATCCAGCATCTGACGGCTATTGGCCAACTGCAGCCGGTTCAGACAGGAGCGCCGGAAGTCCGGCGCAAACAGGTCGTAGGCTTCGAACTTGTCGCCATACTCGGGATGGGCCTGTTGATAACGCTCGATGCAGGCGGCCACCCGCTGCCAGAACACAGACTGCGGATAGTCGCGCTCGACCGCCAGGATCGGCGCGATATAGCGGAAGATGAGATCGAACAGATCGGTGAAAATCGACAACGTGCGTAGTTCGTCAGGCACGGGGACAGCGATTCGCGATACTGCCTCGGGCAGTTCGGCCTGCGGGTCCATGACTGCGATCTCTTCTGCAATATCTTTCATGATCACGCGGTCCACGGCGTGCTCACGCAATACCAGAATCAGGTTCTCGCCGTGTGGCATGAACACCAGATCATGGGCGTAAAAACAATGCAGGATCGGGCCGAAATAGGCATCCAGATAGCGATCCAGCCAGGCCTCGGTCGATAGCCCTGAAGCCTCGATCAAGGCACCGATGACCGAATCGCCGGCATAGTCGCGATGTAGCAGCGCGGCCATGGTCATCAAGCGCTCGCCCTCGCCGATCCGCTCGACCGGCGATTCACGCCACAGCGCCGACAGCATCTTGTTGGCGCCGTCGGTACGGGCCAGCCCGGCTTCGAATTGCGGGTGCCGATAACCGATCGCGGCCACCTCCCGTAGTATCGAAAAACCGCGCTCGGCCAAGTAGGCATCACCGTCGATCAACTCGGCCAGCCAATCGCAGATCGCCGGCGTGCCGGCCATATAATAAGGCGACAGGCCGCGGGCGAAGCCCATGTTGAGGATCGACAGGCTGGTCTTGACGTAGCAGCGCGTCGGCGCGTCGTGGTTGAACAGCGTCCGAATCGACTGCTGGGCCTGATAGGCATTCGGCGCAAAGCCAAGATGCACGAGATGCCGGGTAGCGATTTCGTCGGCATAGGCGAATACCAGCTTGTTCTGCCACTGCCAGGGATGTACCGGCAAGAAATGGTAGTCGGCCGGCGCCAGGCCGAGTTCGATGAGCTGATCGGCAAAACGCTGGCGGGTAGAGGCATCCAGCTCGTCGGCCAGATGCGAGGCCACGCTACGATCGGCCGCAACCGAAAATTCTGCCCGACTGCGATGGGCCGCGACCCAGATCAGCCGAATCGGGTGCGCAGCTTCCGGCGCATAAGCCGCGAAATCGTCGCCGTCGAAGCCGATCCGGCCGTTGTTGGCCACGAACGCGGGATGCCCCTCGGTCATCGCAGATTCGACGGTCTGAAAATCAGCCCGGGCCAGCTCGGCGGCCGATAGCCGCGCTGCGCTGCGCTTGTAGGCAGCACTGTAGCGGGTGCTCGCGATCTCCTGTAGATACAGGGCCAAGCGCTCACCCGTCAGACCGAGCACGGTTTTGAAATCGACGAACAAGGCGCCGGCATCGACGAGCGCAGCCTGGCCGTCGACCTCGCGCTCGATGGTCGCCGGTTCGACCTGCCAGTGGTACAGCCAGAATCGACGGGCCGTGAACCGATAGCGAACCCGGCCGGTATCGTTGTGGATTTCGTAGCAGACTGGCTGGGTCGCGTCGGCGACGGTCTGGTCCAGGCAGCGCGGTTCGAACAAGCCTTCGTGGGCGAATTCGCCGATGATCTTGGCCACCAGCGCCGCGTTGACTTCGGCCCAGCGCTGTGGCGTCAGGTGGGCGGCGCTACGTACTGTCGCGGTCAGACATTGGCAACTCATGCCGGCACTCCGATACGCCCACAGACTCGGGCCTGGGCGCTGGTCAGTTGGATCATCGCCCGGTCGTGATCGAGCTCGGTACAGGTCGCCAGCCATGCGGTTTTATCCGCCAGTGCGATGCGCTCGCGATAACAAAAGCCAGCCCGCCGATTGAGGGTATGGATCGCCTGGTTGGCCACATCCGGCTCGACCACCAGCCGGGCGACGGCCGGATCGCTGAACAGCCAGTCCACCACCAGTGCGAAGACCGCCCAGGTAAATAAATGAATCGGCTGGGTCGGCGGCGCGATCAGGATATGAAAGCCGCGATCGCCGGACGCTACCGGATAATGGGCGCCGATGGGCTCGGCGGCCGGCTCATAGCTTTCGAGCAAAAACGCGGGCTGGTCGTTATGCAGACCGATCAGCGCCTGGTGGGTGGTCGCGCGCTGGATGGCCGCGAAATAATCCACCGTTTCGGCCGCACTTTGATCCTGCATGCCCCAGAAACGCGCGTGCTCGCTGGTCAGCCAGCGATGAGCGACACCGGCGTGGCGGCCGATGTCGAAGGGGCGTAGCGCCAACCGGCCGATGCCGGGCACGCGGCGGGCGTATTCATCACAGCTCGGGTTCATGTCGTCTCCCGATCGGGTTGCGGATGGTCGGCAGCTTGCGTGGTCGCAGACAGCGCACCGGCATCGAAATTCTGGAAAGCGATTCGGCGCTCGATCGGATATACCTCGCGGCCGACGATCTGCTTGAGGATCACGGCATTGCGATAGCAGGCCATACCCAGATCCGAAGCCGTAAAACCATGCGTATGCAGTTCGGCGTTCTGGACGAAGATCCGATCGCCAGCCACGTCGATCGCATAGTCGCGGCATACACGAAACCGCCCCTGGCCGTCCCAACGGATCTGATCGGCGATCGGGGCGAGATAGTCCGGCGCCCGATGCGCGAAACCGGTGGCCAGAACGAGGGCCGCGGTGCGATGCGTAAATCGCTGGCCTTGCTCGGTCTGTACGAAATCCAGCCGATAGTCGCCAGTGGCATCATCGCGTCGTACGCCGAGCAATGTGGCATTGGCCTGTAGGCCGACATTGGCCGTGCCGTGGACATCTTTTTCGTAGAGGCGATCGAAAATGGCATCCGACAGATCGCGGTCGATGCCTTTGTACAACGGCTTGTGATCGCGAGACAGCCGTTGCCGGCTGTGCTCGGGCAGCGCATGGAAATAGTCGATGTATTCCGGCGAGGTCAGCTCGAGGGTGAGCTTGTCGTAGGCCATCGCGAAAAAACGCGGCGAGCGGGTGAACCAGTCCAAGCGCTGCGCCGGCCCGGCGGTATCGAGCCGATCGTTGAAGATCTCGGCCGCACTCTGGCCGGAGCCGATGATCGTCACCGAGGGCTGCTCGGCCAGCGTATCCCGCCAGTCCAGATAGTCGGCAGCATGACAGACTGGCCCGTCGAGACCGTCGCAGCAGGTCGGCCAGTCACGCTGTGGCCCCGTGCCGAGCACCAGCCGCCGGGCACGATAAACCCGGATTGTGCCGCTGCTCGGTCGGATCGCGGTGACCACATAGCACGCCTGCGCCGCGTCGTACTCGATCGCACTCACCCGCTGCTCGAAGACCAGGCTGGTCAGCTGCTCGGCCACCCAGCGGCAGTACTGGTTGTATTCCGCGCGCAGCATGAAGAACTGCTCGCGGATATAGAACGCATAGATACGCCCGCTGGCCTTGAGATAGTTAAGAAAACTGTACTCGCTGGTCGGATCGGCCAGGGTGACCAGATCGGCCAGAAACGGGGTCTGCAGGGTCGCGCCTTCGAGCAGCAGACCGGGATGCCAGTCGAAGCGTTCGTTCTCATCGAGAAACACGGCATCCAGAGTTTCGATCGGTTCGGCCAGGGCCGCCAGACTCAGATTGAACGGGCCGATCCCGACGCCGATCACGTCGTGGACGTGGCCCTGCTGGGTGTCGGTTCGCTCAGCCATGACGGGCCTCCAGACAGGTTTCGTCGCGCTCGTAGCCGACCGGCACGCTGCGTGTCTGCATTCGGGCCAGGCGTTGGCCGGTCGTCACGATCAGACCGAGCAGTTCGTCCATATCGGCGAGCGTGGTCGCGGCATCCATGAGCGTGAACTTGAGATAGCGCCGCCCATGAACCCGGGTCGCGGCGATCATGGCCTCACCGCTGCCCGACAGCTCGTCACGAATTGCATCGTTGAGGCAATCCAGATCGTCGGCGGCCATGGCCAGGTTCGGCCGAAAGCGAAAGACCAGCGCCCCGAGTTCGGGTTCGTTGAGCAGCTCGAAGCGCGGCTCGGCCAGCATTCGCTGATAGGTCCGATGCGCCAGATGCGAAGCCGCATCGAACAGACCGCCGATGGTCTCAGCGCCGTCGCTGCGCAGGCTCATCCAGAGCTTGAGCGCATCGAAACGGCGCGTGGTTTGCAGACTTTTATTGACTTGGTCCGGGGTGCCAGCGGCGGCGGCTTCTTCCGGATTCAAATAGTCGGCGTGATGGGTCACATGGCCGAGCATGGCGGCGTCGGCGACCAACAAAGCGCTACAGGCCACCGGCTGGAAAAAGGATTTGTGGTAGTCGACGGTGACCGAATCCGCCGCCCCTAGGGCCCGACATTCGTGCGCACGCGTCGGCGAGACCAGCAGACCGCAGCCATAAGCGGCATCCACATGCAGCCAAAGATCGTGGCGCCGGGCGATCTGCGCGGCTTCGGCGACGTCGTCCAGGCTGCCGAAATCGGTGGTGCCGAACGTCGCCACGATTGCCAACGGAATGGCGCCGTCGTCTTTCGCAGCCGCGACGGTGCGGGCCAACGCGTCGGTATCCATGCGCCAGGCCTCGTCCACCGGTACCGACACGATGGCCTGTTCGCCGAGCCCCAGCAGCGCCGCCGCCTTGCTCACCGAAAAATGGCTGAGCTCGGAGACGAAAATACGCAGGCGAGCGGCCTCCGGTGGCAGCCCGTATTGTTGGATCCAGCCGCTGCCATGGACGCGCTCGGCATAGCGATCACGAGCCAGCAGCAGCGCCATGAGGTTCGACTGGGTGCCGCCGCTGGTGAAGATCCCGTCCGCTGTGGCCGGCAGGTACGCTCGATTGGCCGTCCAGCGGATCAGCTTCTGCTCGATCAGGGTCGCGGTCGCGCTCTGATCCCAGGTATCCATCGACGTATTGATCGCCGCGGCCACGATCTCACTGGCGGCCGCCGAACGCATCACCGGGCAGTTCAGATGCGCGACGTAGCGCGGATGATGGAAATATACGGCGTGTTCAAGATAGAGCGATTGCAACTCGGCCAGCGCGGTTTCGAAACCGGCCGGTACGCCGTCCAGGTCAATCCCGGCAAGCGGCGCCGCCAGCTCCGCCGGCGTACGACCACTGAATACACGACGCCGCTGGCCGATCGCATCGGCCGCGATCTCCAGTGCCTGGGCGCCTTGGTGTTTGAACAACGCGGCGCTGTCGCGATTGAGCAGCGCACCGGCTTGGGTTGCGTCGTTGGAATCGGGGCCTTCGGTGGCCGCGATATCGATAGCCATGACTGGCTCCTTGTCGATCGGATGTCGATCAATCTGGGCCGCGCACGCCGCGGCGACGCCCTCGTGGCAGCGCGTGGCCGGCGCCGGGGGCCAGCCACGCCGAACCGTTGTCTAGAAACGGTAGTCCAAGGTGGCCGTGACCTGCCGCTCTTCACCGAAGTAGCAATAGTTCTCGCTAAAGCAGCCTTCGACGTATTTCTTGTCGAGCAGATTGTTGGCGTTGACCCGGACGCTCACGCCTTTGAGCTTGGGCATCATCTGGCCGAGGTCGAAGCCGACATAGGCATCCATGAGCGCGTAATCCGACAGTTCGAGCGTATTCGAGCTGTTGGCGTAGCTCTTGCCGATATAGCGACCGCCCAGGCCGGCCGAAACGCCTTTCGGAAAGTCGTATTTCACCCAAAGCGAGGCCATCTGCTCGGGCGAGAGCACCGGCGTATTGCCGGCCGAGACCGAATAACCGCTGGTATCGGTGAACGAGTCCTGATATTCGACGTCGTTGTAGGCATAGCCGGCGGTCACGTGCAGCTTGTCGGTCACATCAGCCTTGGCCGTGAATTCCACGCCCTTGGATTCGACATCGCCCACGCCGGTGTAGCGCACCGGTGTCACGCTGGTGCGCTGCTGGACGTTTTTCTGGGTCAGGTCGTAGAGGGCGAGCGTGAACAACGCATTGACGCCGTTGGGCTGGTATTTCACGCCGATCTCGTACTGATCGCTGTCGACCGGCTCCGGCACTACCCCGTCGACCGAGGAATCGGTGCTCGGATTGAAGGCCTCGCTATAGGAAAAATACGGCGAGACACCCCACTTCGAGCGATACAGGATCGCCGCCCGCCCGGAAAATGAGTCGTCCCGGCGCGTATCGCGGGCGCCGCTGAGCTGGGATAGATAATCCCGCTTGAGATAGTCCTCGCGGCCGCTAAGCACGACATGCCAGCGCTTCCAGGACAGCTGATCCTGAATATAGGCCCCGAACTGCTTGAGCTTGCGATCGGTGTGGGCATACAACGCCGGCTCGGTCCCGGCCGGCAGACCGGTACCGGAATAATCCGGGTTGAAGGGATCCAGATTCGAGCCTAGCGCGCTGGAATTGCGGATTGTGTTGTCGCGCTGCTGATAGCTCAGGCCGGTCAGCAGTTTGTGCTGCACCGGGCCGGTCGCGAAATCGAACTGGGCATAGTTATCGGTCGAAAACGCCTTGAGATGCTCATCGGCCCCCGAGTAGTAGCGGCCCAGGGTGGCGCCGTCATCGGCTGCTGCGGTAAAGCCGGTTTGATAGATCTGGGCCAGTTCGGTCTCGACATCCGAATAGCGCGACCGTGAATGCAGCGTGATGTGATCGTTGACCTGATGGGTGAGCTCGTAGGAGAACAGCCGTTCGTCGCGATCGAAATGGGCATTGCCTCGGCTGGCATCCACCCAGGAGGAATCGACCGTACGCCCGAAGCGCGAGTTGTCGGCTGCCAGGTCGTAAGGCACGGCGCCGTGGAAACCGCCGGCCGGATCGTGCTGGATATAGGCCTGCAGCAACAGATGGGTGTCTTCCGACAGGTCCAGGCTAAGCTCGGGCATGATCGTATAGCTTTCCCGCTTGACCACGTCGAACTGGGTATCCGAGGTCGAGGCCTTGCCGATGACCCGGTAGCTGCCCCAATCCTTGTTCGGCAGTGGCCCGGTGAGATCGACGCCGCCGCCGAAGGTATCGAAACTGCCACCATAGAACTGGATCTCGCCCTGCTGCTTCGACAGCGGCTTCTTGGTGGTGTAGTTGACCAGCCCGCCCGGCATCGCTCGGCCGTAGAGCACCGAGCTCGGCCCTTTGATGATATCGATGCGTTCCAGAAAGAACGGATCGATCTGGATATTGGAATAACTGCCGCCGTCGCTCATCAGGCGCATGCCGTCGAGGAACATATTGTTTACGTCGCCGGCATGAAAGCCGCGTAGCGAAACCACGTCCTGGCGCCTGGAAGCCCCGGCCAACCCGGTAAAGGCGCCCGGGGTATAGCGCAGTGCATCGTTGATATTGCGCGATCCCTGGTCGGCGATCTGCTCACGGGTGACGACATCCACCGTCTGCGGCGTTTCGAGTAGTGGGGTATCGGTCTTGGTCGCGCCGCGGCTGGTTTGCGCCGTATAGCCGTCGGTCGGCGCATCGGCGCCCGGATACTGGCCTTCGACGTAGATATTCTGCAGCTGTGCGGTCGCCGTCTGGTCCTGACGTGCTTGGCCGCTTGGCGCCACTGCGGCATCGGCGCTGTTGCCAGCCTCACTCGACTGGGCCGAAGCGGCCATCGATACCAGGCTGATCAGGCTCGCCGCGCCGATCAGGCTCAATGCCTGGCCACAGCTCGAATGCCTCGATGCCGTCGTCTGTTCGGTCATACCCTTCCGACTCCCTATGCCGTTATCGTTGATTCTTTTACGGCGTACTCGCTTGCGCGGCCGTACTGGTAGCAAGTGTATTTGCGACTAATTCGCATTTGCAACTTCTTTCGCAAATGCATCCCAGTTCTAGCCGACTTCACTTGGCCCAGTAGGCATCGAATGCTCGAAAGAACCGCCCCTAAACCGAAACGATCGATACTGGCCCACCCATTACGGGCGAGCCATAACCCAGCAGCACATGGGGCATACCGATAGGCTACCGTTCGCACGAGGCCGCAAACCGTAACCACGCGTCGATACAGGGCTTACCTACCAGCGACCGCCTGGCGGAGCCCATGGTTCGGGGCCGGCGCGTCGCCGAACGCCAGCAAAAATTCCGGAAGATACCGAATCAGAGCGCGGCCCGGCCGGGTATCACGCATGGCGTCGCATGAACGGTGAGCCGTCGAGCCGATCAAGTGGTCGCGCGACCAACGTTTGGCTACCAACACGCAATGCAGGCCACGACGCGATGCGCGAAGCCGTCTTCCAAGGTGGCACGAAGCACGGCCCTGCCCTATTCAATACGCGACGAAACATGGCTTGCATACCGGCCCGGATCGGTTCGGCCAAGCGTTGCGATCGTCGTACACATGCGATTGGGCCCGTCGTACAAGCCATCCAAGCCGTCGTCCATAACCCGCTGATGAGCCGAGTTTTCGCAAAACTTGCGGGCCTTCGCAGTAGGCTTTGATGAAAGAAAGCTCGCTCCGTCCTCGCACAAGCATCGCTACGGGCTATATATCGTTTCCGAAAGAGGCTCTTGGTGCGGCTTCCTAAAAGCCCGGGGATTGCCGAGTTTGCGTATGCGTCGGCATCCCATGTGCTGCCCTGATAATGGGCCATACATGCGGCGACTTGTTGCGCCAACCGCGGGTTGGAGTACTCGGGCGTACGCTTGCGTTACCCGGCGCCTGTTCTTTTAGGGGCGGGCTGCCCACAAGAAGTAGCCCGCAGCGTGACGCATCTCGACAGCGCAACGAGTTGCATCCTATGGGCTACGCTCCAAGTTCTCCGGCACCGCGCAGGCACGCCCTAGGGCGTGCGCATCACGGCCGCCAGCCCGGCGGGCATAGCAATAGCGCCTAGGCTCATGCCTGCCGGGCGGTGTAGCCCACCGCTGTGGCGTATCAGGCGAAAACGGCGACGCTCTGGCGAGCCGCGATCACCGGCTCGAGATCGGCGTTCCAGATGGTCGTATGCTGGCCTGCATAGCCCGACCCGACGGTCTCGGCCTGCGAGCGACACAGCCACCAGCCATCGCGCGTGGCCGGCCGGTCGGTCAGCAGATCGAGCTGCCAGGTCATGCTGCTGACCGGTGCGGGACCATCCATGCTCGCCATCGCCGCCGGCGGTATGGCATCCGCCAGCGCTACTAGCCCGAGCACGCCGGGGTCGACCGCTTCGTCGCGATGTCGTATCCAGACCAAGAACTCCGGCTCCGGACTGGCGCTCATCGGCAACGCGCCGCCGACTCGTCGGGTTTCGAAATGCTGGGCGAAACTCGGCCCCAGGTTACGTCCTTGAGCGTCCTCGAAAAACCGATCTCCCTGTTCCGGGGCGGATACCGAGGGCGCGACTGCACCACGGAAGTTCAACGCCGATTCGCGATTGGCGCCGAAACAGAACAGCGACCGAACGGCCGGCTCCCCATCGCTACTCATATCGGCTGCGATGAAGGCCGTCGATTTACCGCGACGCAGCAAGGTGGGCTGGATGGCCACGCGGGCCCCGGCCGGCCCCACGAAACCGATCTGGGCCGAACGCAGCGGCGGTAGATCGGTATGTGCAGCCTCGGTGGCCGCTAAACACAGCGCAGCCGACAGGCCGCCGTAGATCGCCCGGCCCTGTAGCCAGTCCGGCGGAATCGCGACATCGTAGCCGGTGCCGGTAGCGGTCAGTTGTTGTAGCAGGTCGGAAAATGCGGTGCGTACAGCGACGTCGTTCATGCCAGGCTTCGATCCGGACAAAGCCGCTAGCTTAGCGCAATACGCCCCCGTATTGTGGGCTGACTTCCGTGAGCCTGGTGTCGCTGAGTAGACAGCGGGCCATCTCGCCGGGTGTTTCGAAGAAGAAATTCGGCGAGGCGTTCAGGAGTTCGGCTGTCGAGCCATAGCCGTAGCCGACCGCAGCACAGGGCACGCCGTTGTGCTGCGCACCCAGCAGGTCGAAATGCCGATCTCCGATCATGAGAGTCTCATCGGGGCGCAGTTTCTGCTCGCGCAGGATGTAGGCGATCAGCGCCGATTTTTCGGCGCGTTTGCCATCCAGTTCGCTGCCATAGACCTTGCCGAAATAGTCGTCGAGCTCGAAATGATGAATGATCTTACGAGCAAAAAACCAAGGCTTGGACGTAGCCACGAACAGCTGGCGCCCACTGGCACGCAGCGCAGACAGCAGTTCCACGATCCCGTCGTAGAGCCGATTCTCGAACATGCCGAGCTGAGCGAAACGCTCGCGATAATCATCGACCGCCCGACTGGCTGCGGCCTCGCTCATGTGGTGAAAATCGACAAATGCGGCCTTGAGCGGCGGCCCGATGAAGCCTCGCAAATCTCGGCGATCGGCCACATCAATACCCTGTTTCGCCAACGCATACTGTACGCATCGGGTAATCCCTTCGTAGGGATCGGTCAAGGTGCCGTCAAGATCGAATAACAGCGTGGTATAGCGCATAGCTGACCCGTTTGAACCCGCCTCCCGGAGCATGGCTCCGACGCCGGTCGCTATCTGTCGTTGTATGGTTGCCCTACAAGCAAGAATTCGGCCGATTTAGACTTTCGTCGTAAACGACAAACGAACCGGCCTGCAGGCCTTGGCGATCAAACATCTTCGAGGCCGTCTCGAAGATGGCGCATCCGTGGTACCAGACTAGCCGTTCGCTGCGGCTGTCCCTACCCGGCGATAGTCGCATTTGGCGCCGATCTCGGCAGGCTGGCCAAGCGCTCGCGATTACTGTTTTCGCGCCAACCTGCCCTGCCGCCGCCCGCTCGCCCCGCGCCAGTTCCACCCAGCGCAGGCGCTCGTCGGGTGCCGGCGGCTCGAACGCACCATCCGGTTGGTATCGGATCCGGGCCGCGTCTACGGACAGGTCAGGACGAGCGGATGCACCGCGGCTCCTTCAGCGATCGCCCTGTTTCGTCATCAGCCAGTCCGCCACCTGCGCCCAGCTGGACTGCGCGGTCAGCGCGCCGCCGACCGAGCTCGTGGAGTCCGGCTCGACCCATTCCGAGATTACCTCCCGACTGGCCACTACCGAGGCCAAGCGCTGCCCGCAGACTGCTGAACAGACCGGCTGGCTGCGATCGCAAAGATGCAGGATCGGCGCATGTACCGCAGCCAGACGGGTCGCAGTACCGGCCATCGGCAGCTGCCCCTGGGCCAGCAGGTTATCGGCCCAGAGATAGTCGATGATGTCGGCAACGACGCCGCCCGGATACGCCCGGCACCCCATCAACTCCTCGTCGGCATGCGACCGTGACGGCCCGTAGAGCACCTGGCGGGCGATGCCCTGCAGCCAGCCCGGGGTATGCAGGAGCTTCACCGGCAGCCGCGACGCCCTGAGCCCGGTCAGCCGGCGCCAGGGCGCTGCCCGCTGCCACAACGCATGCGGCTGCAGCCCGGCGGCTCCGGCAGCACGATAATCGATCGCCGTATCCAGCAGCACCAGATGGGCGATCTCGTCGGGCGAACTGAGCGCTGCACAGCACAGCGCGAACACCCCGCCGAGCTGCCAGCCGTGCAGGCTCAACGCGCGATGGCCGCTATGGAAACGCACCCGGTTCAACATTTCGGGGAGCAGCGCGGCAAAGTAGTCGCCCAGATGCCGCTGATCGTCGGCCCGGGTGGGCCGCCCCCAATCGATCAGATACAAGTCGAAACCGCGGGCCGACAGATACGCCACCAGACTATGCTGGTCGCGGCGATCGTAAATCCGTGTATCAACGCCCAGAGGTGGCACCAGCACTAGCGGGCTGCGCGGACTTGGCTCGTCGTCCTCGATCGGGGCCGGCGCATAGTAGCGCAGCGTGGCCCCCGCCCGGCGGTGGATCACCTCGAATTCGGCACAGCCGGGCAGCAGCACACCCCGACGGTCGAACAATCGCGGGCGGCGGTCGGTTTTCATGCGCAAGACCTATCCGCGAGCCAATACCGGCCGCGCTGCCGATGCCGCTGGCGGTGAAAAACGTGCACGGTCGTCCCGTGTATAGATGCCAGGCCCCTATGATATCGGATACGCCCCGGGGCTTTGCAGCCGGGGCGGACACCGGTTGCATCGTGATCCGCCCTATGTACATCCTGCATAGCTGTAAACCACAAGGAGCGATCGATGGAATATCGCCAGCTCGGCAATTCCGGTCTCATGGTGTCCAAATTCACGCTCGGCACGATGACCTTCGGCGGCGAAGGCAATATGGCCAAGGTGGGCGACATCGATGCCTCGGGCGCCCGTACGATGATCGACAAGGCCCTGGACGCCGGTGTCAACATCTTCGATACCGCGAATATGTATTCCGGCGGCGCCTCGGAAGAACTTCTCGGCCAAGCACTGGGCAATAAGCGCTCGGACGTACTGGTGGCCACCAAGGTGCGTTTTCCGATGGGCGACGGCCCGAACGACCGCGGCCTGTCGCGTTCGCATATCCGCCAGCAGATCGATGCC
This sequence comes from Salinisphaera sp. SPP-AMP-43, assembly GCF_049568105.1. Lineage (GTDB taxonomy): Bacteria > Pseudomonadota > Gammaproteobacteria > Nevskiales > Salinisphaeraceae > Salinisphaera. The sequence continues at coordinate 1,408,811 of NZ_CP145335.1, read as the reverse complement.
AGTCTCAAACGGCTGAACACCGATTACATCGACCTGTATCAAATGCATCAGTGGGACGGCGTTACGCCGCTGGAAGAAACCCTGGAGACCTTCGATACGTTGGTCCGCCACGGCAAGATCCGCTACTACGGGATTTCCAATTTCTCGGCCTGGCATGCGATGAAGGTCATGGCGGTCTGCGAGCGCGAAGGCTTCATCAAGCCGGTCAGCCAACAGATCCACTACACCGCTCAGGCCCGCGAAGCCGAATACGAGCTGATGCCGGCCGCCCACGATATGGGTATCGGCACCATGATCTGGAGCCCGCTAGCCGGCGGCCTGTTGTCCGGTAAATATCGCCGCGATGCCGAACAGCCGGAAGGCACACGCTTTTCCGAAGGCTGGGAAGAACCGCCGATCAGCAACGAAAAACGGCTGTTCGATCTGATCGAAACCTTGGTCGAGGTCGGCGATGCACATAATGTCTCGGCAGCCCAGGTCGCCCTGGCCTGGATCACCGGGCGTCCAGGCGTGACGACTACCGTGGTCGGCGCCCGCAAAGAACATCAGCTCGACGACAACCTGGCAGCTGCCCACCTCGAGTTGAGCCACGACGAAGTCGAGGCGATCGAAAAAGTCAGCCGCCCCGAGCTGTTGTATCCCTACTGGCACCAGCGTAAGACCGCCAGCGACCGGTTCGGCCCGGCCGATCAGGTCCTGCATGCGAACTTCGCCAAGGGCGATTGATTCAAGCTATTTGCCGTGCTGGCTCAGCGGGCCGTCGGTCACGATGGCCCGTTTTTTATCGATAATACCTGCCTATTTTTGCCGTCGTCGGCAGTCTCGAAAGCCAACGTGCCTATGGCATGGCTTGGCATGTCTTGCGGCCGGTCACCACGGGCGCCGCGCAACGCGCTAAGCTGGCGCCCATGATCGATCTGCACACCCACTCCACTGCCTCGGATGGCCAGCTGTCACCGACCGCGCTAATCGAGCGCGCGGCCGACCGCAGCATTAGCCGGCTGGCGCTGACCGATCACGATACGGTAGCCGGCGTGCCCGAAGCACGAGATGCCGCGACGAGCTATGGCATCGAGCTGATCACCGGGGTCGAGATATCCGCGACCTGGCGACGCCGAACGCTGCATATCGTCGGCCTGGACATCGATATTGAGGAGACCACACTCGCCAGCGGCCTGGCTTCGCACCAAACGATGCGCATCGAGCGCGCTCGATCGATCGCCGATCGCCTGGCCCGCCATGGGTTGCGGGATGGCTATATACGAGCGGCCGAGGCGGCTCGGGGCGGCCAGATCACCCGCGCGCATTTTGCCAACTTGCTGGTAAGCGACGGCATCTGCCGCGATACCGCCCAGGCATTCAAACGCTTTCTACGCCCGGGCAAGCCAGGCTACCAACATTCCGAATGGTCGGCGCTCGAATCGGTCATCGACTGGATTCATGCGGCAGGTGGCATCGCTGTACTGGCGCATCCTTTCGGCTATCGATTCACCGGCGCCTGGCGTCGGGCCGCAGTCGGCGCATTCGCCGCCGGCGGCGGCGATGGGTTGGAAATCTGTACCGGGGTCAGCACGGTCGACCAGGAAAGCCAGTCGGCTCGTGATGCGTATAGTCACCGCCTGCTGGGGTCGAAAGGCTCGGATTTTCATTCGCCAGAACAGTTCTGGCTGGAGATCGGGCGGGTACGCGAACTGCCGAAAACCGTTACGCCGATTCGATTGGCGGGCTGAACGACGACCATCCGCCGAGCCAGCCGTCTTGGTCGGCAGTGAAATCGGCAATACCGAGCGAGCTAACCGCCGCCGGCCAACGCCGAGGGCGCACTGGTCTGTCGTCCGGTTAGCGCGCCCTGGGCCGAGGTCGCGCCCTGTCGACGGCTGGCCTGGCTATCGGTCGACGATACCCCGGCCGTGCAGTGGTTGGACAGCATGCTACCGGTCTGGGTGGCACATTGGACTTGGTGCGCCTGGGCCGCTTTGGCTTGTGGCCCTTGCTGGGACGATGTGGCACAGCCGGCAAGCATGATCACACCAGCCATGGCAGCTATGGCCCAGTCCTTTCTTAAATAATACATCGCTGTTTCCCCGTTTGATCCCTGCTTAAATACACCTGAAAGATCGTGCCGGTGCCCCAGTCGCGCGATACCTACATAAAAAAAAGGCCCCGCCACGGATGCGACGAGGCCCGAATCGAGCAACTCTCGACTAGAAGGAGTAGCTCAGGCGGCCATAGACCGTACGACCAATACCTTCGGCATAACGAGCGTCGTAGCCCGAGTTGCCGGCATCAGTCTGAACCGAGAACGGCGGATCCGCGTCGAACACATTGTTCGAGCCCAAGGTGAGCTGGAGGCCATTGTCGAAGCTATACGAACCGTAGGTATCCCAGGTCACATAATCGTGCACATGGGGATGGCTCGGGGAGCTATCGGCATCCTTGTAACCACTCATGTAATGGTTGATCACACCGAGCGCCATCGGCCCTTTGGCCCAACCCAACGTCACGTTGTGCTTCCAGCGGAAGATGTTGCCGTTGGAATAAAAGCTGACATTATCGATGTAATCCGAATCCTGTGCGGTCTGGTACTCATACTTGTTGATGTAGTTACCCTGCACGTCGAGACTGAAGGTGCCGTAGTCAGTCGGCACCGCGACGTTCAACTGGACCGTCTCACCGTTAGTAATGGTCTTGCCGAGGTTCGAGTTCGTGTTGTTGAAGCTATCGATCGCGTTCGTGTCCGGATCGCGGTTGAAACGATCGGAATACGTGCCGTAGTTATCGAACACATACGACGGATCGAGCGTGCTGATCTGCTGCGACAGTTCCACGGCATAGAAATCAACGCTCAGCGAGGTGTATTTCATCGGCTGAGCCACGAAACCGATGGTCCACTGTTTGGACTTCTCGGGCTGCAGATCCGCGTTACCACCGGTGTTCTGCTGGAACTGGGTATTACAGTCGCGCGTAGAAACCGCATTGCCAGTGGGGTTGCCGCCCGGGCAGAGCTCCGGATCGTCCAACGCACCTGGCGTGAAGGTCAGGTGATTGGGTTCATACAGATCATACAACGTCGGCGCGTGGAAGCCTTCGCCGTAGGACGCACGCAGCGTCAACTGCTGGAACGGCTGGTAGCGTAGCGAGACCTTCGGATTGATCGTGTCGCCGACGTCACTGTAGTTGTCGTAACGCGCCTGGGCATCCAGTTCCACGTTGAACGGCAGCGGCACGTTCAGCTCGCCGAATACGCCTTCAACATCACGATCTTCGTCCACCGATGATGCCGAGAAGCCGGAACTCGGCGCGCGGTCACCGAGATAACCATCGGTCGTGGCCGTTAGGGTCTCATGGCGGTACTGGGCGCCAAGCGCCAGAGCGGATGCACCAGCACCGAACCAGTCGCCGATCCGCCGATCGATCTTGCCATTCCAGACATAGGCCCGGGTTTTGTCGGCTTCGATCGTGCCGTGCGTTTCCGAACTTTGCAGCGCCTGACGTTGGGCCTGGGTTAGATTGGTCGTAAACGGGTTGTACTGGCCAGCGTTGATCTTGGCCTGCAGCGAGTTCGGGTCAATAACCTGATTGCCGTTGGCATCGGTAATCGTCGCACTCTGGTTGTAATAACCATGGATCAGGTTGATATCGGTACTGGCCTGGTTATAAGCGAACGACGTATCGTAGTTCACGTTCCACGGCAGCTTGCCGTCGAAGTCGAGCACGACGCGATGATATTCGTTCACGCCCTCGCTCTGACGCGCCCCGAGCGGCACCGAACGATAATAGGCCGTGACCGGCTCACTCGGATCGAAATTGGCTGCGCCCTGGGCCGCAGTCGGGCCCGGAACGATGCCATTGCCAGGGTAGAACGGCGTGCCCGGCTGAATTTCCGGGTAGCCTGAAGCCGGAGACGGCGCCGCCAGGGCGCGCGTGGTCTTGCGGGTCCAGAGATAGCTCAACGAGACTTGGTTGTTGTCGTTGATCTTGTAAGAGCCCTGACCGAAGAACGACGGCTTGTCGTACTGCTGCACGACTTCGGCGCCGCCCAGTACGGTGAAGTTCTCGTAGCAGGTTTCGCCGTCGTTGTTGACCTGCCCGAACACATTGTCACAGCCATTCGCCGCGGTCGGGTTGACGAACACACCGGTCGAGCTCTGTAAATACTGCGCAGGATTCGTGAACGACGATACCGAATTGATTCGGGGATCGAGCGGTGTAATGAAATCACGATCGTTAGCATTGATCGCGCCCTGACGCTGATAGCTCAGGGTGCCCATCACGTTCCAGCCGTCTTTTTCGAAATCGCCCTTGCCGAAGGTGGCACTGATGGTCGTGCCGTTGCCGCCGCCATCACGCGTCGGCACCGAATAATTCAGGTCGACGTTGCCGCCATCCAGATTCTTTTTGGTGATGAAGTTGATCACGCCGCCGATAGCGTCCGTGCCATACAACGCCGAGGCACCGTCACGTAGCACTTCCACGCGCTGGATGGCCGCGAACGGAATCGTATTCAAGTCGACTGCGCCACCATTGAGCGCGTTCACCGCGAGCCGACGGCCGTTCAGCAGAATCAGCGTTTTATCCGATCCCAGACCACGCAGGTTCGCGAATGAATAACCGCCAGTGTTGGACGTACCGGTACTCAGCCCTGGGCCAGCGTCGGTACTATTACCCACAATCCGCTGCATGAGCTGCGGTGTCGAAGTGACGCCCTGCTCCCTAAGATCACTGGCGTCATACGTGGTCACCGGCAGCGATGTCGCTTTGTCGGCGCTAGAAATCGCGGTACCCGTGACCGACACAGTGCCCAATTCGGTGGTCGGCCCAGTCGCCGCCTCCGCGCTCGCGGCCCCTGCGGGCGCCGCACCGGCCGGTGCGGCAGCAGCCGGCGCGGCTGGTGCTGCCACATCGGATGTGTCGTCGCTGTCGGCTGACGCCGGTTCGGCCGGTGCGACGTAGCCGTCGTCTGAGCTTTGTGCCATCACCGTGCCCAGCGGCGCGAACGCGAGCATGAAAGCACAGATCGATGCCTTGGAAGCATGCTTCCAGTCGAACGTGCCACTCACGCACGAGGCTCCGAACTTCCCAGAGGAAGTCGAGTGATCAGTCATTACGATAATCCCCAAATATTGACGTTGCCGTTGGCCGAACCCCGATGCCCGCCTATGCAAGCCGACCGGACTCAACGATCCCCAGTCGTTCGACCAACGCCTTACTGAAACGACGCACCGCAGGCGCGCCATTTTCACGAACCGACAACAGCACGGAACATGCCAAAGAGAATTTGTGCACTTGACAACGACCATAGTTTTATTAGTCGTTACAAACAGATGGCGTTTAAATTTTTTTTTCGGGTTAGACCCGCTTATACGACCGCGCCTGTATTGATCGTTGTACAGCGCTTGAACGACCGCTCTGTATTTGCACAGCCGCGCACAAAAAAAGCCCGCGCTCGAGGCCACGGGCTCATCTGTATAGCGGATTATCGGCCGGCCCAGCGATTCAAGCTTGGTCAGAGCTTCGCCCGATACAGGGTCGTTGCACCCCCTGCTGTGTCCTGGTCTTCCATATCGAGCCGCGGGGGCGGTACAGACAAAAAAAAGGGCGCCGCAATGCGGCGCCCTTTGCCCATCGGCTTGGGACGTCGGAACTAGAAGTTATAGCTCAGGCGACCATAGACCGTGCGACCCACGCCGTCGGCATAGCGCGCGTCGTAGCCGGCCTGACCGGCATCGGTCTGGACCGAGAACGGCGGATCCGCATCGAACACGTTGTTCGAGCCTACGGTCAGCTGCAGGCCGTTGTCGAAACTATACGAACCGTAGGTATCCCAGGTTACATAGTCATGCACGCTAACGTGATCCGGCACGCTGGCATAGTCGCGGTAGCCGCTGCTGTAGTGGTTGACCACGCCCAGCGCCATCGGCCCTTTGTTCCAGCCCAGCGTCACGTTGTGCTGCCAACGGAAGATATTGCCGCCCAACGTGTAGTTGCTCACGTTGTTGTAGTACTGCCCGCCTTCGGCCACCTGGGTGTCGTACTTGTTCATGTACGTGCCCTGCATCTGCAGGGTGAAGGTGCCGTAGTCGGTCGGCAGCGAGGCATTCAACTGCACGTCTTCACCGTTCAACTCGGTCTTGCCGTTGTTGAAGTTGGTGTTCTGGAACGTGTCGATCGCGTTGTTGCCGTCGCGATTGAAGCGGGTCTGGTACTGATCGTAGTTGTTGAAGATATACGTCGGGTCGAGCGTGCCGATCTGCTGCGATAGTTCCACAGCGAAGAAATCGGCCGTGAGCGAGACGTTTTTCATCGGCTGCAGCACGAAACCAGCACTCCAGCTCTTGGACTTCTCGGGCTGTAGATTCTGGTTGCCACCGATGACCTGGCGGAACTGGTTGTTACAGTCGCGCGAGCTTACGCCGCCGTTGGCCGGCGACCCGCCCGGGCACAACTCGGGGTCGTTCAGGCTGGCGCCGGTGAACGTCTCGACCTGCGGCTGGTACAGGTCGTACAGGGTCGGCGCATGGAAGCCTTCGCTATAGGAGGCCCGCAGCGTCAGCTGACGAAGCGGCTGGTAGCGCAGCGAGACCTTCGGATTGACCGTATCGCCGACGTCGCTGTAGTTGTCGTAACGCGCTTGGGCATCCAGCTCGAGGTTATCGAGAATTGGGATGTTCAGTTCGCCGAACACGCTCTCGACGTCGCGATCTTCGTCGACGTGGCTGGCCGCCACACCGGAACTCGGACTGCGATCGGCGATATACCCACCGATGTCGGAAGTCAGCGTCTCGTGCCGATACTGCGCACCGAGGGCCAACGCCGACTGACCTACACCGAACCAGTTGCCCAGATCGTGGTTGATCTTGCCGTCCCAGATATAGGCCCGGGTCTTGTCGGTTTCCAGCCGGCCAATGGTCTCGGTATGGGCCAGGATCGAACGCTCCGCCGCGGTCGGATTCGCCGTATACGGATTAAAGTTGCCGGCGTTAATCGCGGCTTCCAGCGAGTCGTTGCCGACGTACTGGTTGAAGTTGCCGTTGACCTGGTTCAGTTCGGTCGTGCCCTGGTTATAGGAGAACGCCGTGTCGTAGCGGAAGCCATCCAGGAAACGACCGGTGAAATCCAACACGACGCGATGGTATTCGTTCGTGTCTTTGTTCGTGCGGGGCCCGAGCGGATTGGCACGATAGTACAACGACACCGGGCTGCCGGTATCAAAATCGTTACTCGGCACCGGGATATTGCCCTGGCCCGGGAAATACGGCGTACCCGGCTGGATCGTGATATTGCCCGAAGTCGGCGACGGCGCACTGACCGAATACGTCGTTTTACGCGACCACATATAGCTCAACGACACCGAGTTGTTGTCGTTGATCTTATAGTTGGCCCGGCCGAAGAACGACGGCTTGTCGTATTTCTGCTGGACCTGGGCGCCGAGTGCGGTGAAGTTCTCGCGGCAGTCGTTACCACTACCCTGCACCAGCGCATCGACGCCTTCGCAGTTCTGCGCGGCCAGCGGGTTGATCAGGCCGACGCCCGTCGAGCCCTGAATATACTGACCCGGGAAGGTGTTGGCGGACGTGAAATCGATTCGCGGATCGAGCGGCGTCACGAAGTCGCGGGTATTGGCGTCGATGGCGTCTTGACGCTGATAGCTCAGCGTACCCATGACGTTCCAACCGTCTTTATCGAAATCGCCCTTGCCGAAGGTCACGCTCATGGTCTGGCTGTTGCCGCCACCATCGCGCGTGGGCATCGAGTAGTTCAGGTCGACGTTGCCGCCGTCCAGATTCTTCTTGGTGATGAAGTTGATCACACCACCGATGGCGTCGGTGCCATACAGGGCCGAAGCGCCGTCGCGCAGCACTTCGACGTGGTCGATGGCCGCGAACGGGATCGTGTTCAGATCGACCGCGCCGCCGTCCAGCGCGTTGACCGTCAAACGCCGGCCGTTGAGCAGGATCAACGTCTTGTTGGCACCCAGACCACGCAGATTGGCGAACGAGGAACCACCGGTAACAGCGCTGCCCGTACTCTGGCCGGGCCCAGCACTGGTGTTGTTACCCACCATCTGCTGCAGAAACTGCGACGTCGAGGTAATGCCCTGTTCGCGCAACTCCTCGGAGTCGTAATTGGTCACGGGCAGTGCGGTCGCCGCGTCCGGACGCGAAATCGCCGTACCGGTCACGGTCACGTCCTGGAGCTGGGTCGACTGGGCCGAACCGCCCGTCGCAGCAGCCGGGGCAGCCGCGGCAGCTGCCGGAGCGGCCGCAGCCGGGGCTTCGTCCGAAGCGGCTGCCGGCGCCGGGGCCGCGGGTGCGGCGCCGGTGGGCGCGGCCTGGCCCAGATTCTCGCTGTCATCGGCCGCCGGTGCCGCCGGGGCCACATAGTCGTCGTCGGCGTTGTTGCCGGTCTGGGCGATGGCGCCGGTCAGCGGCGCGAAGGCCAGCATGAAAGCGCAGATCGAGGCTTTCGAAGCACGCGACCAGTCGAACGGCACATACGCGCTACGCGGCTCGAACTTCCGGTCGGAAGTCGATGGATAAGTCATCAGTTATGTCCCCAATAGATCTTGACGCCGATCGAACATCCTGGCGCTGCGGTCACAGCAGCCCAGACACGAGCTCCCCATGATGTCGATCCGGTCCTAGCGTTCGTGTGGCTCCCACCACCCAAACTTTTTAAGTTCGCCTCTTCCCAAGGCGAACCCGGCGTGAACAATACGAGCGCTGATCTCTCCCTTGCCGCCCGCTTTCGATCGGCCGTTCACGTCAGCCGCCTGCGCTTTTTACCTAAGGGGGCGATAAGACGCAATACCCTTTTGGGTCAATGACATCCTGAAAAGCCGTCTGACACGAAAAAGGGCGGGCCTTATGGCCCGCCCTTTTTCTTATCACGACGCCTGCGGCGTCATGAGCGCGCTAGGCTGCCTGCGCAGCCGCCGCCCATGTCGTCACGGATTCGACAACACCGCAATCTTCTGAATACCGGAAGACTGCAAAGCCGCCATCGCCTTGCCGACCCGGCCGTAAGGCACGCCCTTGTCGGCTTGTAGCTGGGCTGCCTTCTTCGGGTTGTCCTGATGAATCTTGGTCAAACGCTGCTTGAGCTCGTCAAGATTCACCTGATCCTTATCCAGGAAATAATTACCGTCTTTGTCGACGCTGAGCACGATCGGCTTCTTGGTATCCGGCGGTGCCACGCTGTCGGTCTTGGGCAGATTGACATGCACCGCCGTGGTCACGGCCGAAGCCGTGACGATGAACATCACGAGCAACACGAGCATGACGTCGACCAGCGGCGTGACGTTCATTTCGCTCAAGACTTCGTCGTCGTCTCCACCACCACCTGACATTGCCATGGTTGATACTCCGTAAGTTGGTTTAGAACGCGGCGGTCAGACGTTTACGCGGTAGCGTGCGTCTTGTGGCCGACGGTTGCGTTGTCGTCCAGGTCAGAAGGATGTGCAAGTTGTGCGCCATCGACCTTAAACGCGCTCTGCTGGCACAGCGCATAGAAGTCGGTCGCGAAATCGTTCATCACATGTACGCCGGCCTTCATGCGACGCACCAGGAAGTTGTAAATCAGCACCGCCGGCACGGCGACCGCGATGCCCATGCCGGTGGCGATCAGGGCGTGCCCGACCGGGCCTGCAACCGCTTCCAGGCCGGTGGCCCCGGAGTCACCGATGCTGACCAGCGCCCCCATGATGCCCCAGACCGTACCGAACAGACCGATAAACGGCGCGGTACTACCGAAACTCGCCAGCACAGCCAAGCCGCCTTCCAGCGAGCGCCGCTCGCGTTCGATCTGCTGGCGCAGGGCCCGCTCGAGACGTTCGCCGCGATCGATCTGATGCGCCAGATCCTTGTTGCCCGGTGCGATGTCGCGACCGGTCACCACGGCGAATCCGGATTTGGCGATATCAGCCATCGGGCCGGCCGAGCTATCGGTCACCGATTCGCCCTGCTCAAGGCTATCGGCGGCCCAGAAATTTTTGAGAAAGCGTTTGTCCAACGCCCGCGCCCGTCCAAACTGGACAAGTTTGATTACCAGCAGCGCCCAGGTAATGACCGACAGCCCAATCAAGGACCAAAGGACGGCGGGTACCACGAATGGCGTAAGGTTGCTGCTCAGCATAGTGCGTCTCTCCTAAAAACTTGCGCAATCGCCCGATTAGTCGGGGAGGTTGAAAGTGATGTTTTGCAGGGCGTATCCCCGAATCGGCGTGTCGCCGCGCTTGGCCGGCTTGAAGCGCCACTTCTTAACGGTCTCGACCGCGGCTCGATCCAGTTCACTGTAGCCACTCGATTTGACGACCGTCACATTACCGGCCGTGCCGTCCGGCTCGACCAGAATCTTCAGCCGAACCACGCCTTCCTCATGTCGACGAACGGATCGCGACGGATAATGCGGCGGCGGATTGCCCAACCCGCGAAGGCTGGATACCGCTGGCGTCACCTTGTTCGAATTCGAAGAACTCGATTTCTTCGAAGGCTTGGGCGACGGCTCCGGCGTTGGCTCGGGCTTCGGCTCAGGCTTAGGCTTGGGTTTCGGCTTAGGCTTCGGTTTGGGCTTTGGCTTCGGCTTCGGCTTTGGTTTCGGCTTGGGCTGCTTCTTCTTCGGCGGCATTACCGCGTGCTTGTCGATCGTCGGCACCTTCTGCTGAGGCTCCGGCGGTGTCGTCATCGTCACTTGAACCGGCGGCGGTGCCTTCTGCGGCAGCGGCTGCGGCTGGTTGATCGGCGAGTGCCGATACATCCACCACACTCCGAAATGAATCAGCCCAGACAGCACGATAATGCCGACGATCTCGAACTTCGTCAGCGTCTGCCCTTGCTGGTGCGCCTTCTTGCTGTGGTTTTCGGAACCATCCGTCATCACGTAGTAGTCGTCTCTTGCTCGGTTACAACGGCATCGCCCGACCAGGCAACGCTCGGATATGGCTTACGCCGGTTAGCAACATGCATGCCAGACTCTCGAGCGCTCGATGTATTGTATCTAACAGCAATCGAGGTACGGCCGCGCTACAAAATAGTGCATCGCGGTCCTGCGTGCTACCAATCGATCCAGAGAGGAGGCTGTTCCGGCATGGCTGGGCCGTAACGAAAGCCAGAACATCGAAAGTCGCTGCGGCGAAGCCTCGAGACGGCCAGGCCGGGCCCGGAACACGGCCCATTTCTTCATCGGCCTTCTGCGCGAAAGCACGAACCGGAAGCCCAAAGCGATCATTGGTCGGGGCAGCAGGATTTGAACCTACGACCTTCTGCTCCCAAAGCAGACGCGCTACCAGGCTGCGCTATGCCCCGACTGGGAGTACCGATTCTATCTTTCTTGGTCTCAAAGTGCCATGCCGCCGACAAAATACGCAGCAACGGCCTACGCCGTATATCTGCTATGCGTAACGCCAGCCGAACTGGCTGGGTTGTCGTGCAAGCAAATCAGACGCCGCCGAACCGGGCGATACGCACCTCATCCAATCCCCTAAATCAGCGGGTATGATCGCATGAAGTTCGCTCGTGCGCTGTTCTGGTGCATTCGACTTTCGACTTAGACCTGGCTGCCCCGATTGCGGCCATGGGCGAAAACTCAAGGCAAAACACACCCCATGCCGCAGGTCAGCCCTGCGCCGTTTGGGACCGCACAGCGCTTACAAACGGGTTGTCTCGGGCCGGTGTCGGCCCGAGTACATGCATACTGGGCGCACGGCATAGCGCGAGACATGAATCATGCTCTATACGCCGTGTCGCTATCGAAACGGTACGGCCGCGAGCCAGCCGGTCGCACCCCGGTATGCTCGACATCGAAAGCGGCGACTGGCCGCAACACCGAGGCAGCAACGCCGGATATGGCGTCTTCGAACCGCGATTGACGTTTCTGCCGGCCGATAAATTGTCGGGGGGTGCGGGGCATGCGAAAATCCGCCGCTCATTTAAGTCTGTAGCGCTCTTCTATGTCGGCTCGATTGATCGATGGCAAACGCATCGCTTCGGAATATCGCGCCGATGTTGCGCGCACGGTGGCCGCAAGACGGGAAGCTGGCCAACGAGCGCCCGGTCTGGCCGTGATACTGGTCGGTGACGATCCGGCCTCTCAGGTCTATGTCGGCAAAAAGATCAAAGCCTGCGAAAAAGCCGGGCTGGTTTCACATGCGGTGTATCCGAACGCCGATATCAGCCAGGCCGAGCTGCTGGCACGGATCGACGAGTTCAACGACGACGACACCATCGACGGCATCTTGGTTCAGCTGCCCTTGCCGGCCCATATCGACGCCAGCGCGGTGATCGAGCGTATCCGACCGGACAAGGACGTCGATGGTTTTCACCCGTATAACGTCGGCCGTCTCGCGCAACGGGTGCCGCTGTTAAGAGCCTGTACGCCGCTCGGCATCGTGCGGCTGCTCGAATCGGTGCATGAATCGTTTCACGGCCGCCAAGCGGTCGTGGTCGGGGCATCGAATATCGTAGGCCGGCCCATGGCGCTGGAATTTCTACTCAAAGGCGCTACCACCACGGTCTGTCATCGATTCACTCGTGATCTGGCCTACGAAGTCAGCCAGGCCGAGATTCTGGTGGTGGGCGTCGGCAAACCGGGACTGGTCAAAGGGGAATGGATTCGAGAAGGCGCGACCGTAATCGACGTTGGCATGAACCGGCTCGACTCCGGCAAGCTGGTCGGCGATGTAGAATTCGACAAGGCCGCCGAACGCGCGGCCTGGATCACCCCGGTACCCGGTGGAGTCGGCCCGATGACGGTGGCCATGCTGATCAGCAATACATTGCGCGCCGCTGAAATGCGCGAAGCCAAGCGCGCCGACGCTTCGAGCTAGACCACGTTCTGCGGCCGGTACAACCGATCGCAGCCCAGATCGGTTGGGTACGCGTCTGCGCTTGGCTAGAACGCGCCGTCGCCCTCGTCACTGCCGGGCTCAAATCGCAGGCCGCAGCGGCGCGATCTGTCTTACCAGTATCAGCGAACGGCCGTCGCGCCACAGTGGCCGCTCTCGCTTGCCCTGGCCTTATCTGATCCAACAGTCGTAAGCCGCCAGCGGCCGGATAATGACCCGTTCGCCTCCGGTCGGGCGTCTAGCGCGCTCTTCCACCGGGCGTTGATAGCCAAGGCAGGCGACGCGACCGATCCCGGATGGCCGGCGTTTTCGAAGACAGACTCACCGCCGAGTCGAGTCTTGATCACCGGCGGGCTAAGCTATGCCGGGCATAGCGCTGGACACGAACGTGCCTGTCGGCGACCGGCCCGGGACAGTTTCAAGCCGCGCTCGTATCAACCACCGCGGCGCCACTTGGTGCCGTCCGGCGAATCTTCCAAGGCAATACCGGCCTCGGTCAGTTGGTCGCGAATCCGATCGGCGGTCGCGAAATCACGATCGGCCCGAGCCTGCCGGCGTTGCTCGATCATGGTCTCGATGGCCTCGGCCGCGAGCCCGCCCTGTTCGGCATCGCCAGACTGCAGGTAAAACTCGGGGTCTTGCTGAAGCAAGCCAATGGTCGCCCCCAGCTCACGCAGACCGGAGGCCAGAGCAGCCTGGCGCGCACGATCCTCGTCGCCGGCGCGGTTGGCTTGACGCGCCATATCGAACAGCACCGCGATCGCGGCCGGGGTATTCAGGTCGTCTTCCATTGCTTCGTGAAAGCGCGACCGGAATTCGGCGTTGGCCTGAGGATCGATCTCGATACCGTTGTCGGCCGCGTCCGGCGCATCACGCAGCGTCGTGTACAGCCGGGCCAGCGCAGCCGATGCACTATCCATGGCCTGGGCATTATAGGCCAGCGGACTGCGATAGTGCGTGGACAGCACGAAATAGCGAACCGACTCGGCATCGTATTGCTTGAGCACCTCGCGCAGGGTCAGGAAATTGCCGAGCGACTTCGACATCTTTTCGTCGTCGACGGTCACGAAGCCATTGTGCATCCATAGCCCGGCATAGCGCTGGCCGGTCGCGGCCTCACTCTGGGCGATTTCGTTTTCGTGGTGCGGAAACTGCAGATCGAGGCCGCCGCCGTGGATATCAAAGGAATTGCCCAGGCAGTGGGTCGACATCGCCGAGCACTCGATATGCCAGCCGGGACGTCCCAGGCCCCAAGGCGAATCCCAGCTCGGCTCTTCCGGCTTGGCGGCCTTCCAGAGCACGAAATCGAGCGGATCGTCCTTGGCTTCGTTGACCGCAATCCGAGCGCCGGAGCGCAACTCGGCCGGACGACGTCCAGATAGCGCCCCGTAGCGATCGAAGGTCGACACGTCGTAGTACACATCGCCGTTGTCGCCGACATAGGCCGCTCCCCGCTCGATCAGGCGCTCGATCATGGCGATGATTTCCCCGACATGACCGGTCGCACGCGGCTCGACGTCCGGCGCGATCAGGCCGAGTGCGGCTTCGTCCTCGGCCATGGCCTCGGCAAACCGCTCGGCGATCGCGGCCGGGGTCTGGCCGATTTCGGCTGCGCGCTTGATGATCTTGTCGTCGATATCGGTAATATTGCGGACGTAGCGTACCTGCCAGCCCGTCGCGCGCAGATAGCGCACGAACATATCGAAGACGACCAAAAAGCGTGCATGTCCCAGATGGCAATAATCGTAGACCGTGATCCCGCAGACATACAGCCGGACCTGGCCGGGTTCGAGGGTGTGCAACGCTTCGCGCTGACGGCTGAGGCTGTTGTAGAGATGCAGCATGACACAGGCTATTGCGGACGGATCGGCGCACAGTCTACCGCGTCGGTCGAGCCTTGCGCCCGCCCCCGCGCGAGCACTGGCCGATGAGATGGATCGTCTGGCCGCTGGTGGGGGTACTGCTGCTCGGGTTGGTTGTGCTGTCGCTGCAGCCGGGCATGGATGCGGTCTGCGTGGTGCAATCGGTGCACGACCGTTTGCGGCATAAGCACGACGGCTGGTCGTGTGTTCATTATGCCGCGGCGCGTGGCGACATGGCTGCCCTGGACGCCAGTGTTGAGCAAACCGATACGCCTATCGATGCCCGTACCGAGTCCGGCGCGACTCCCCTGGCTCTAGCCGCGGAACGCGGACAGTTGGCCATGGTCAAGCAGCTTCTGGCCCGGGGGGCGGATATCAATGCCGCGGATACCCGCCGTCGTACGCCGCTGTATCGCGCCGCAGCCAAGGGGCATCCTGCCGTGGTCCGCGCCTTGATCGCCGGCCACGCTACCATCGATCAGCCGAACGAGAGCGGCCAGACCCCGCTATGGATCAACGCAGCCCGTTCGCCGACCAACAACACCGAGATCGCGCATAGCCTGGTTCGTGCCGGGGCCGCGATCGATCGTGCCGACACACGAGGAGATACACCGCTTATGGCTGCTGCCCGGGCCGGGCATAGCGATGTACTGGCCTATTTGCTGAATGAAAACGCCGATCCAGCCCGGCGCAACGGGCAACAGGCCACCGCGCTATTGCTAGCGATCCGCCAGGGCCATACCGAGGCGGTTCGACAGCTGCTGGCCCGTGGCGCCGATCCGAATGCGAGCGTGCATGCGACCAGCCCACTGGCGGTCGCCCAACGGGCCAATCGCGCCAAAATCGTGCGACTTCTGCGCGCTAACGGTGCACGCGAATAATCCGAGCGCCAGTCAATCGCCAGCGAAGTGATCCCAGCCCGCGGGGGCATCGAGGTCGGCGAAGGCAATCGGCTGGCCGGCGGCATCGAGCAGACGCCGACCCGGTGCTGCATCGATCCGGCCGATCACGGTCAGCGGGCATTCCAATGCAGCCTCGGCGGCCGCTAGCGAGCGACGATTTAGGGTGACACAGAGTTCGTAATCGTCGCCGCCGGTCGCCTGCAAGCGACGGCGTGCACGAGACTGCGGCGGCACATGCTCGGCCAGTGCCTCCGAACACGGCAGGCGATCGAGTTCGAGGGTCGCACCGACGCCGCTGGCCTGACAAATATGCTCGATATCGGCCAGCAAACCATCGGACAAGTCGATCGCGGCATGTACGTGGCCGCGTAGCGCAGCGCCCTGGCGCACCGTTGGCCGGCGCAATCGATCGATCAGATACTGCGTTGCCCGCGCTGCGGTGGCGCGTTGTGGCCAGAACGCCAGTCCAGCCGCGGCATCGCCTAGGCTACCGGTGACCGCGATCAAATCGCCGGGGCATGCCGCGCTGCGGCGCAGCGCCTGCCCGGCCGGCGCCTGCCCGATCGCGGTCACCGAAAGCATCAGCTGATCACTGCCAGTGGTATCGCCGCCAATGATATCGATCGCCTGCCCCCCGATCGCAGCCTGAGCCCCATCGATGAGCGCGTCGCACCACGATGCATCCAATTTCGGGGCCGAAAGCGATAACGTCAGCCAGGCCGGCTCGGCGCCCATGGCGGCTAGATCGCTCAAATTCACGGCGATGGTTTTATAACCGATATCGACCGCAGGGGTGTCGTCGGGAAAATGTCGTCCAGCGATCAGGGTGTCGGTCGTGATCGCCAATTCCCAGCCGGGTCTGGGCGCGACAAGCGCGCCGTCGTCGCCGATGCCCAATCGGGTATCCGGCCGCCGAGCCGCCAGGCGCTGGCCGAGGGTCGTGACGAGTTCGAATTCACGCATCGGGCGCGATCCGCGTACCGTTCATGCGCGAGCTGCTCGGTATGACGCCGATCCAACACGGCGCCCGTGGTGATCGGGTTGCCGTGTTCAAGCCAAGTACAACCCAGGCGCCCACGGCACGGTGACTAGCCGCGGCGTGAACGCGACGTTTCGGTCGGCCGTAGATCCTTGGCGGTGGCATCGAGCACGCCGTTGACGAAACGATGCCCATCGGTGGCGCCAAAGATCTTGGCCAAATTGGTCGCTTCGTTGATCACCGCGGCGAACGGAATTTCCATGCATTCACGCAGTTCGTAGGTTGCCAGCAGCAGAATCGCGTATTCGACGGGATCGAGCTGGACCGCAGGCCGGCTTAGATGCGTATCGAAGGCTTGTTCCAGACCACTGACGTCGTAGACCACACCGCGCAGCAACATCTCGAAATAATCGCGGTCGAGGTTCGACAGTCGCCCGGCCTGGCGAAACTGGCTCAGCAGCGCACCGATGTCGGTGCCCGACATCCGCCACTGATAGATCGCCTGGACCGCAGCCATGCGTGCCCGGATACGCGCGCCACCCGGCATCTTTGGCGGCAGCTCGGGCAGCTGATCATCGTCGTTATCTGCATTGTCTGCGTTGTCGGCGGCATCGCCGAGCGACTGATCGCGGATCGCCATGGGCGGAGTTACTCGTCTGCGTTATCGATCTGGCGAAGGACGTTGATCATCTCAACGACGGCACTGGCCGCTTCCGCGCCCTTGTTGTTGTCTTCATCGGGTTGTGCACGGGCATCGGCCTGGGCCGCGGTATCGGCGGTAATCACGCCAAAGCCGACCGGTAGACTGTACTCCAGGGCCGTCGCCGACAGGCCTTTAGCGCATTCGCCGGCCACATAGTCGAAATGCGGCGTATCGCCACGGATCACCGCGCCGAGCGCGACGATACCGTCGTAATCGCCCGATTCCGCCAGCCGATCAATTGCCAGCGGCAGCTCGAAGGCACCGGGCACCTTGACCACCGTAAGGTCGTCGTCATCGACGCCACAGTCGGTGAGCACATCGATCGCACCATCGACCAGCCGGTCGACAATATCGCTGTTCCAACGCGTGGCCACGATCGCGATTCTGAGATCGTTGCCTTCGAATTCACCTTGGATGGTCTGCATGATCGATACTCCCGGTTGGCCGCCGCGCATTATGGCACGAGCGAGGGGCCATCGTGCGCTCGAATTGGATTATTCGTGGCCGCTGATGCGAGCCAGGTAGCGAGCGATCACATCGATTTCGATGTTGACGCGGTCACCGATGCGCCGCGCGCCCAGCGTGGTATGGCTCATCGTATGCGGGATGATGTTCACGCCGAACCGCCGGCCGCTGACTTCGTTGACCGTCAGGCTGATGCCATCGACCGCGACCGACCCCTTCGGCGCGACATAATGGGCCAGCTTTTTCGGTACCGAAAAGACCAGTCGCCAGGAACGGGCATCCGCGACCATTTCCTCGAGCACCCCCAGACCGTCGACATGCCCGGCGACCATATGCCCACCGAGCGGCTCGCCGGCGCGTAGCGGTGCTTCCAGATTGATTTTGGAGCCGATTTTCTGATCACCGAGAGTGGTCAGCGCCAGCGTCTCCTTAGACACATCCGCCGCAAAACGACGCCCTTCGATTTCGGTTGCCGTAAGGCAGACGCCGGATACGGCGATGCTGTCTCCGATCGCGATCGGGCCGAGATCGGTGTCGCCGATATCGATAGTCAGACGGGTATCGCCACCCGCCGACTGTTGCTCGACGATCTCGCCGAGCCCTTTAACAATGCCCGTGAACATTCTGGATTCTCTCTTTTACAAGTCGTCGCGACCGGTTGGGTGCCGGGCAAACAAAACATTGATATGACACGTCGGGATAGCCTTTCGGCGCCCCCCTCATACAGCGTGAAAGCCTATGGGTGCGAGACCATGACCGCCCTGTCGGGCAAACGGGCCAACACACGCTGAAACCGGTCGGCGAATCGCCACCCGGCCGACCCCTGCCATCCTCAAACAATCGATCGGTCACTCCGAGTGTGGGTGGGCCAATCGCGCGGTAATACGCAGGTCGGCACCGATCGGCTCGACATTATCGAACACCAGCGCCTTGGCATCGTCCAGTCCGAACGCGCCAGCCAGCGCCATTAAGGCACGGCCGCCATCGCCAATCAGCAGCGGTGCCACATAGATTACGAATTCGTCGACCAGCCCAGCGCGAGTCAGGGCCCCGGCCAGGGTCGGGCCGGCTTCGACTAGCAGGTCGTTGATCTCGCGCTCACCCAGCATCGCCAGTACTCGCGCCAGATTGAGCCCGTCCTCATCGCGCTCGATCGGGACCACCTCGGCGCCGGCCTGTTCGAGCTCGCGCCGGCGTTCGGTATTGTCGCTCGCGGTCGCGATCAGCGTCGTACCGTCCAACGCCAACATGCGTGCCTCGGCCGGCGTGGCCAAGTCGCTGTCGAGCACGACCCGTAGCGGCTGGGCCCACGGCCCCTCCAGGCGAACATTCAACGACGGGTCGTCGGCGGCCATGGTTCCACGGCCGATCATCACCGCCCCGGATTCGGCCCGCAGGCGATGCACGTCGTGGCGAGCGGCCTCGCCGGTGATCCACTGGCTGCTGCCGTCCGCGGCCGCGGTACGCCCGTCCAGGCTCATGGCGAGCTTGACCCGCACCCGCGGTCGGCCGCTCGTCATGCGTTGATTGAAACCGGCATTGAGCGCGGCACAGCGATCGGCCATGACACCGGTGACGACGTCGATTCCGGCCTCGCGCAGCGCGGCGATGCCCCGGCCGTCGACCTCGGGATTCGGATCCTGGGCGCCGATCACGACCCGGGCCACGCCGGCCTCGATCAAGGCCTGGGTACAGGGCGCGGTACGCCCGCTATGGCTGCAGGGTTCCAGCGTGACGTAGACGGTCGCGCCCTTAGGGTCGTTACCCCGAGCGCGCGCGTCCTCGAGCGCCCGTACTTCGGCATGCCCTTCTCCGGCGCGCTCGTGCCAGCCTTCGCCGCGCACCACGTTGTAATGCGTA
Source organism: Salinisphaera sp. SPP-AMP-43 (assembly GCF_049568105.1). Lineage (GTDB taxonomy): Bacteria > Pseudomonadota > Gammaproteobacteria > Nevskiales > Salinisphaeraceae > Salinisphaera. The sequence goes on along the minus strand of NZ_CP145335.1, from coordinate 1,389,199 downwards.
ATGACACAGCCAACACGTGGGTTCGGACGGGTCGAATACCAGCCACAGCGGGCCAGTTCGAGCGCCCGCTGCATGAAAAAGTTGTGAATCGCGCGGCGCGGTTCGATAGCACTCACTCTTTGGACTTCCCGATATCGATCAAAGATAGCTGTCCACTGTCGCGCCCCGGAGTCGATTCTAGACGCTCGATTTCTTCACGAAACGCCTGAACGTCCTCGAACCGGCGATACACGGAAGCGAAGCGGACATAGGCAACCTGGTCGAGCTCGCGCAGCTCGTCCATCACCCATTCGCCCAGCCGTCGCGAAGGCACGTCTCGTTCGGGATCGCTACGTAGACGCTGCTGGATATGGCTGATCGCGGTATCTACAGCATCCGGGCCCACCGGGCGCTTGTACAGCGCCCGCGTGATCCCGCGCCGCAGCTTATCGGCGTCGAACGGCTCCGGAGTACCGTCGTTTTTGACGATCCGCGGCAACAACAGTTCGGCGGTCTCGAAGGTCGTGAACCGAGCCTGACAGTTCGGGCATTCACGACGCCGCCGAACCTGGCTGCCCTCCGCGGCCAGCCGGGAATCCACGACCCGGGTGGCACGCTCATCGCAGAACGGACACCGCACCTTCGAGCCCTCGCCTAGCAGCTGCGCCGATCAGGCCGCGCCAAGCGCTGCCGTACGATACACCGGATAGCGCGAGCACAGCTCGGCGACCGCCGAGCGCACCCGGGCGACCTCGCCGTCGACATCGCCGTTCTCGGCCAGCGCATCCAGCACGTCGCAGATCCAAGTCGCGACCTGCTTCATGTCGTCGACGCCAAAGCCACGGGTGGTCGCCGCCGGGGTCCCGATACGCAGCCCGGAGGTCACGAACGGCGAACGCGGGTCGCCCGGCACGGCGTTCTTGTTGGCCGTGATGTGGGCCTGGCCGAGCAGCGCTTCGGCATCCTTGCCGGTGATATCGCGCTTGACCAGACTGACCAGCATCAAATGGTTGTCGGTGCCGCCCGAGACCACGTCATAGCCGCGCGCGACAAATACGTCCGCCATCGCCTTGGCGTTATCGACTACGCGCTGGGTATAGCTCTGGAAGTCGACATCGAGTGCTTCCTTGAACGCCACCGCCTTGGCCGCGATCACATGCATCAGCGGGCCACCCTGGGTACCGGGGAAAACCGCCGAATTGAGCTTCTTGTAGAGCTTGGCATCGCCCGCTGCCGACAGGATCAGACCGCCCCGGGGGCCACGCAGGGTCTTGTGGGTGGTGGTGGTCACCACATGGGCATGCGGCAGCGGACTCGGATAGACGCCGGTCGCGACCAAGCCGGCCACATGCGCCATATCCACCAGCAGCCAGGCGTTGACCGAGTCAGCGATTTCGCGCATCCGCGCCCAGTCGATCTGGCGCGAATAAGCCGAAAAGCCGCCGATGATCATCTTCGGCTGGTGTTCCCGGGCCAGGCGTTCGATCTCGTCGTAGTCGAGCTTGCCGGTATCCTCGTCCAGACCGTACTGCACGGCATGGTAGTTCTTGCCCGAAAAGTTGGGCGCCGCGCCGTGGGTCAGATGGCCACCGGCATCCAGGCTCATGCCCAGTACCGTGTCGCCGGGCTGTACCAGGGCCAGAAACACGGCCGCATTGGCCTGGGCGCCGGAATGCGGCTGGACATTGGCGAAATCGCAGTTGAACAGCTGGCAGGCACGGTCGATGGCCAACTGCTCGGCCACATCGACATATTCACAGCCGCCGTAGAAGCGCTTGCCCGGATAGCCTTCCGCATATTTATTGGTCAGCTGCGAGCCCTGGGCCTCCATGACCCGGGGGCTGGTGTAGTTCTCCGAGGCGATCAGCTCGATATGATCTTCCTGGCGCTGATCTTCGTCGGCGATGGCGGCGGCCAGTTCTGGATCGAATTCTGCGATGCGCTGGTCATCATGAAACATGTTGAAACTCCGCTTAAGCGAAAACGAAAGAGATCACACGAACGCGAGACGTACGCGAGCGCGCAACCGGCTCGAAAGCTGTTTGCAACCGTGCCAGTCTAGCTGAGCGGCGCGCTGTTCTTCAGGCGCCGTCATTTGTGCTGCCTGCGCCAGCCGCGCTGGTCGCAGTCGAGGCATCACGGTTGCGCAGCCGAATACCGAGTTCCCGCAACTGACCGGCATCGGCCGTGCTCGGCGCACCGGTGAGCAGGTCGGTCGCGGTCTGGGTCTTGGGGAAAGCAATGACTTCGCGGATCGAATCCGCACCGGCCATCAACATCACCAGACGATCCAGACCGAAGGCGATACCGGCATGCGGCGGCGCTCCGAACTTGAGCGCTTCCAGCAAGAAGCCGAACTTTTCTTCGGCCTCTTCACGGCTGATTCCAAGCACATCGAAAGCCGCCTGCTGCATTTCCGGCGAATGAATACGCACCGAACCGCCACCGACCTCGGAGCCGTTCAAGACCATATCATAAGCCTGGGCCTTGGCTTCATGCGGAGCCGCCCGCAGCGCATCCGGATCATCCAGCGCGGGCGCCGTAAACGGATGATGGGCGGCATACCAACGCTTGGTGGCCTCGTCGTATTCGAACATCGGCCAGTCGACGATCCACAGCGGCGCCCAGTCGCCGGACACCCGGCCCAGGTCGTGGCCGAGCCGGACCCGCAGCGCACCCAGCGCGTCGTTGACTACGGTGGTCGAATCGGCGCCGAAGAACAGCAGATCGCCGTCGGCCGCGCCGGTGCGCGCCACGATCCCGTCGATCGCGTCGTCCGAAAGGAATTTGAGGATCGGCGAAGCCATGCCTTCGCGGCCCTTGGCGACATCGCTGATCTTGACGTAGGCCAACCCCTTGGCGCCGTAGCGGCCCACGAAATCGGTGTAGTCGTCGATCTGCTTGCGGGTCAGGCTGGCGCCGCCCGGCACGCGCAGTACGGCCACCCGGCCGGTATCGCTGTTGGCTGGGCCGGAAAACACCTTGAATTCGGCGTCGGCCACCAGATCGGCGATATCGACCAGTTCCAGGTCGATCCGCAGGTCGGGTTTGTCCGATCCGAACCGCCGCATGGCCTCGGCATAGGGCATGCGCGGGAATGTATCCGGCAGGTCGACGTCGAGCACGTCCTTGAACAACGAACGGATCATCTGTTCGTTGAGGGCCATGATGTCATCGGCGTCGACGAACGAGGCCTCGATATCGATCTGGGTGAACTCGGGCTGGCGATCGGCTCTGAGATCTTCGTCGCGGAAGCAGCGCGCGATCTGATAATAGCGATCCATGCCCGAGACCATCAGCAGCTGCTTGAACAGCTGAGGTGATTGCGGCAGCGCGAAGAAATGCCCGGGTTGGGTACGGCTCGGCACCAGATAGTCGCGCGCGCCTTCCGGGGTGGCCCGGGTGAGGATCGGGGTCTCGATATCCAGGAAACCGAGATCGTCCAGCGTACGGCGGACGGTCCGGGTGACCTGGGCACGCAGCTGCATATGCCGCTGCATGCGCGGCTTGCGCAACTCGACATAGCGATAGCGCAGCCGTGCGGCATCACCCACCGTTTCGGTTTCGTCGAGCTGCAGCGGCGGCGTTTCCGAGGCGTTGAGCACTTCCAGCGAGGTGGTATAGACCTCGACCTCGCCGGAGGCCAGATTGCGGTTGACCGTACCCTCGGGCCGGGCCCGTACCCGGCCGGTAGCCTTAATCACGTATTCGCTGCGCAGGCGCTCGGCCGCGGCAAAGGTCTCGGCCTCGTCCGGATCGAATACGACCTGGATCAGACCGCTGCGATCACGCAGATCCACGAAGATCACCCCGCCGTGATCGCGGCGCCGGTGCACCCAGCCGCAGACGGTGATTTCGCTGTCAATCGCGGCGGCAGTCACTTCGCCGCTGTAGTGGGATCGCATCATGGCGCGCGCCTCAAAGCCTCGCAAAAGAGCGCGAGTCTACCAAGACCGCAGGGCCTGCCGGTAGCCCGGCGTCATACGATCGTTCGCTCGGGGCGAATGGGGAGGGCTCAAACGGCCGCCCCACGGGCGTGGGGCGGCTACGAAAGATGTGACCGTCAACGGCCACATCGGCGTGCGATGGGCTTAGCTGCCGCTCGCGCTCGAAGAGGTCGAGCTGCTTTTCGATTCACTGCCGGACTTACCGGAGGCGCTATCGGACTTCTTCGACTCGCCGCCGGAGGCACCTGATGACGCGCCCGACTCACCCGATGCGCTCTTCGAGCCATTGCCCTCGGAGCTGGTCTGGCTATCGCTGCTCAGATTGCGGCGATTGTCGGATTTGAAGTCGGTCTCGTACCAGCCGCCGCCGGACAGACGGAACCCGGCCGCCGACATCTTGCGCTTGAGGCTGGCCTGGCCACAGGCCGGGCAATCCGTCAGCGGCGCATCGGACAGCTTCTGTAGTTTTTCCAGCGGCTCGCCGCAGTGCGTGCATACATATTCATAAATCGGCATTCGTTGACTCCCAACGCCAATCTCGGTTCGGAATGCGCTGTATTTTAGCCGACTGTGCGCCGGGCGCCAGCAGCAGCCGAGCGACCGATACCGTAATAGGCAAAGCCGGCACCGGCGACATACGACGGCTTGTAGATATTGCGCCCGTCGACCAGCACGGCCTGTTTCATGCGGCGCGACAACTCGTTGAAATCCGGGGAGCGGAAGATATGCCACTCGGTGACCAGCACCAGGGCATCCGCCCCGTCGGCAGCCGTCTCACCATCCTCGCAGAGCACCAGATCGTCGCGCTCGCCGTAGATACGCCGAGTCTCGGCCATGGCTTCGGGATCGAAGGCGCGCACTGTCGCGCCCGCCTGCCATAGCGATTCCATGAGCGTGCAGGCCGGCGCTTCACGCATGTCGTCGGTGTTCGGTTTGAAAGCCAAGCCCCAGAGCGCGACCGTCTTGCCGGCCAGATCGCCGTCGAAGTGCGTCGAAAGCTTGTCGAACAACACGCTTTTCTGGCGATTGTTGACCCGCTCGACGGCATTGATGATCTCGGTGTCGTAACCGATCTTGGCCGCGGTATGGGCCAGCGCGCGCACGTCTTTCGGAAAACAGGAACCACCGAAGCCGCAGCCCGGGTAGATGAAGTGATAACCGATGCGGTGATCGGCGCCGATCGCCTTACGCACCTGCTCGATATCGGCATCCAGCCGATCGGCCACCTGCGACAGCTCGTTCATCAGGCTGATCTTGGTCGCCAGCATGATGTTGGCCGCGTACTTGGTCAGCTCGGCCGAACGGATGTCCATGACCATGGTGCGATCATGCTGACGATTGAACGGCGCATACAGCGCACGCAGATGATCGGCGGCGCGTTCGTTGTCGACGCCCACGACCACCCGGTCGGGCTTCATGAAATCGTCGATCGCCGCGCCCTCTTTCAAGAACTCGGGATTGGAGGCCACATCGAACTCGACCGAGACTCCGCGCTCGCTGATCGACTGGCCAACCTGTTCGCGCACCTTGTCGGAGGTGCCCACCGGTACCGTCGACTTGGTGATCACCAGCCGATAGTCGTTCATGTGCTCGCCGATGGTCTGGGCGACCTTGAGCACATACTTCAGGTCAGCGCTGCCATCTTCATCCGGCGGCGTACCGACAGCAATGAACTGGAGCATGCCGTGCTCGATGGCTTCGACCGCGTCGGTGGTAAAACGCAGCCGGCCGGCTGCGACGTTGTCGTGCACCAGTGTTTCCAGGCCCGGCTCGTAGATCGGAATCTCGCCGCGGTTCAAACGCTCGATCTTGTCAGCGTCGATATCCACACAAACGACGTGGTTCCCGCTGTGCGCCAGACAGGCGCCGGTAACCAGCCCCACGTACCCGGTGCCGAAAATAGTGATGCGCATGAATGCCCCTGTTCGCTGGATGGCTAAACCGATGGTTCGCGATTATGCGTTGTTGATCGTCACGACGCGAACGCAGATACGATCCATAAAAAAAGGCCGCAAACCTGATGGCTTGCGGCCCTTGATGGCGTCCCCAAGGGGATTCGAACCCCTGTCGCTGCCGTGAAAGGGCAGTGTCCTAGGCCTCTAGACGATGGGGACTACTTTGGTGGAGCCAGGCGGGCTCGAACCGCCGACCTCAACACTGCCAGTGTTGCGCTCTCCCAGCTGAGCTATGGCCCCGTAATCATCTTGTGAGCGGCGCATTATAGGCATGCTTCCCGCCTTTGCCAATACCCTAAGGCATTTTTTTTTCGACAGCCGTTTTTAAAGCCGCGATAACGCGATCTTGATCGGCGTTATCAAGGTAAGGATGCATCGGAATACTGAGCACACGCTCAGCTGCTGCATCCGAGTTAATAAGCGTAGCATCCGAGTAAAGGGGCGGCTGACGGTTCAGTGGCACCGGATAATAGACTGCACTGGGAATGCCGGCCTCATTCAGCCGCCCGCGTACCGCCTCACGGTCATCAACCTGGATCGTGTACTGAGCATAGACGCTGGTCGCGCGCGCATCGAGCGTCGGCGTAGTCACATGATCCGATAGCGCCTCATCGTAGCGCGCGGCCACCCGGGCCCGACGGGCGACTTCGTCGTCGAACACATCGAGCTTGGCCAACAGGATGGCCGCCTGGATGGTATCGAGCCGGCCGTTGATCCCCAGCATCGGGTGGTAGTACGGCGCGGTCTGACCATGGTTGCGCAGCTGGCGCATTTTTTCGGCCAGCGCGGCGTCGGTGGTAAAGGCCGCCCCGCCGTCGCCGTAGCAACCGAGCGGTTTGGCCGGAAAGAACGAAGTCGCCGCTAGACGCGAAGCACCGCAGGAACGCTGGCCATCGAAAGTCGCCCCGAAACTCTGGGCGGCGTCTTCGATCACGGGAATCCCATGGCGTTCGCCGATTGCGTTGATCGCATGCATGTCCGCCATCTGACCAAACAGGCTGACCGGCAGGATCGCCTGGGTCCGCTCGGTAATGGCGGCCTCGATCTGCGCGGCATCGATGTTGTAGGTCGCCGGATCGATATCCACGAATACCGGAGTCGCCCCCAACAAGCCGATCATTTCGCCGGTGGCGATAAAGGTAAACGGCGTGGTGATCACCTCGTCGCCCAGGCCGATATCTAGCGCCATCATCGCCACCAACAGCGCATCGGTGCCGCTGGCCAGCGCGACGCAATGATCGACGCCGGCATAAGCTGCCAGACGTGCTTCTAGGGTCTCGATTTCCGGGCCATTAACATAGCGCCCGTGCTCGAGCACCGCATGGATACCGGCCTCTACCTCGGATTGAATAAGCTGATACTGCGCCTGGAGATCGATGAGCTGCATTGGGCCACCCCGCGTGCCGATTCTGTTGATCGACGCGGAGTCTAGCATCGCCCCGGCTGAACAAACGCGATATCCGTTGACCGCGCCCGATCTCGGGGATAGAATTTGCGCTGCTCGGGGCGGTTAGCTCAGTGGTAGAGCACTGCCTTCACACGGCAGGGGTCACTAGTTCGAATCTAGTACCGCCCACCATTCCCCTCTCTTTGCTAGACCGAGCGCATCGTAGCGGCGGTTGCGAGTTGATCGCGGAAATAGGCGATCGTACGCACCAACCCGTCGTCCAGATCGGTGCGCGGCGCCCAGCCGAGTTCGCGCTCCGCGCGCCCGATATCCGGGCAGCGCCGCACCGGATCCTGGGCCGGCAACGGCCGATATTCGATGCTCGAAGCCGAACCGGTCAGCGCGATGATTCGCTGGGCCAGATCGCGGATCGTGCATTCCACGGGATTGCCGATATTAATCGGCCCGGTCACCGCAGCCGGGGTCTCCATCAGCGCCAGCAGCCCCTCGACCATATCGTCGACATAGCAGAACGAACGGCTCTGATCGCCATTACCATACAGGGTGATCGGTTGGTTTTGCAGCGCCTGCATGATGAAGTTCGATACCACCCGGCCATCGCCCGGATGCATGCGCGGCCCATAGGTATTGAAGATCCGCGCGACCTTGATCTCGATGCCGTGCTGACGGTGGTAGTCGAAAAACAGGGTCTCGGCACAGCGCTTGCCTTCGTCGTAGCAGGCCCGAAAGCCGGTAACATCAACGTTGCCGCCGTAATCTTCGGTTTGCGGGTGCACGGTCGGGTCGCCATACACTTCGCTGGTCGAGGCCTGGAGAATCGGCGCGCCGGTGCGCTTGGCCAGGCCGAGCATGTGGATCGCGCCCTGCACACTGGTCTTGGTGGTCTGCACCGGATCCCGCTGGTAGTGCACGGGCGAAGCCGGACAGGCCAGGTTGAAGATCGCGTCGACTTCAACATACAGCGGGAAATTGACGTCGTGACGGGCGACCTCGAAACGCGGATTGCCGAGCAGGTGCGCGATATTGTCGATATTGCCGGTATAGAAATTGTCCGCGCAGATTACATCGCAATCGCGGACAAGCAGGCACTCGCAGATATGGGCACCGATGAAGCCGGCGCCGCCGGTGACCAGCACCACAGGACGCGACCGAGTCGAGGAACGAATCTGCATAAGACAATGGCTAAGCATGCAACAGCCGGCCAGCCTAGCCGGACTGAGGCCGGTTTGTCGCGAGGCTGTATTGGCTGTGTCACTCTGCGCAGCCAGCCACTTCGAGCCAGACCAGGGCCGCGATGCCGCCCACAGCCGATGCCCGTACCCCAATGAATGGCCGTCCAGGCCGGTTTTATGCGCTGATCGCCGGGGGCCTGCTCATCGCCCTGGCAGTCTTGCTGATTGCGACTGGCGACCCCTGGCTGAGCTGGAGCGGCGACAGTGCGATGTACCTGATGCATGCGCGCAATTTGGTCGAAGGCGCGGCCTATAACGCGACCGGCTATATACAGAATCCGAATGCCTATCTGGCGCCGCAGGCTTATCCGCCTGGTTTCCCGCTGGTTCTGGTACCGGTCTATGCATTGACCGGGCTGCATATCGGCGCTCTGAAGATCTATGCCACGCTGCTGTTCGTGCTGGCGATCGGCGCTTTCGCCGGTCTGGTCCGCCGCGACCTGGGCGCGATGCACCTCGGCAACTGGGCCTGGCTGGGCCTGATGCCGCTGATCGGCGCCAATCCATTGTTGTCGGGCTATGCCTGCAGTCTGTATTCAGACGGTTTTTTCCTGCTGACCGTGTATGCCGCACTGTGGGCTACTGAAGCCGTCTACCGGCGCTATGCGGCCCAGGCCCCGACCTTGGTTTTAGCTATTTTGGCCGGCGGGCTGATCGGTTTTTGTGCCATTACGCGCGTTTTCGGGCTGCTGCTGTTCGTCTCGATTGTGCTGTTCGAGCTGCTGCGTTATCAGCGCCCCACGCCGGCAGGTCTCCAGGTTCTTGTTTCCGGCATGGCGGTTTATGCGATCGCAACGGCCGCCATCGCGCGCGACAGCATCGCCATCGACAGCGGTAGCCATCAAGGGTACGGACACCTGCTGACCACCGATCTGCTCACGCACGCTACGCAGCTGCCGGCCACGATCTTCAATAATATCGTGGCCTACATCGAGTACAGCAGCCGCTATCTCATCCTTGAGCTGCCCTGGGGCGCACCGGCCCGGCTGACCAACTTCAGTCTCGCGATCACGCTCGCGGTGCTGCTACTCGGCCTGGTCGGCTATATCGCCTGCGTTCGGCGCCGACTGACCGTGCGCGACCTCTTTTGCGTGATCTATCTGCTCGGCTTACTGCCCTGGATGGCGACCAATGCCCGCTACCTGATGCCGGTGATCCCACTGTTGTTTTTCTATGTCGTCGTCGGCATACACGCACTCGCCCGTCGCCCTGGCCTGTTCACGGCAGTGCTGGGCATACTGCTCGTGATCTGCGCAGGCACCTATACCGGCCGCTATATCCGCTATGCCCATACCGATCTAGGCCAGGATCTGCGCGCGGCCAACAGCCAGCCGGCCGAGGCACTGTACGACTATATCCGCCGCCATACCGATCGCGACGCCGTATTCGTCTTCAGTCGCCCCCGGGTGCTGGCGCTGTTTACGCAGCGCTCGGCGGTGACATACCGAGACGCCATGAACCCGATGCCGCCGGACCCGCAGATGTTCGATCTCATGGACCGAACCCAGGCGAGCTATTTGCTGGACGCCGGGCTGGCCGACCATACGCAGGTCGCGGCCTTGGTGGCCCGCCACCCCGAGCGCCTGCGGTTGGTGTATCGCAGTGGGCCGTTCAGGCTTTATCGCCGCCTCGATACGACCGGGAGTTAACCCCATGTCAGCGCCGCCGATCAGCACCATCGTGGCCGTCCGACAAGGCATGGCCGATATTTTGGCCTGCCTCGAACCACTGGCGGCTATGCGCGAGCGAGGCGAGATCGCCGAAATCGTAGTGGTCGATGATGCCTCGAGCGACGATACCGCGCAGCGCGCCGAAGCCGGCGGCGCCGACCACGTCATCCGGCTCGAACATCGTGCAGGCCCCGGTGGCGCACGCAATCGCGGGGTGGCAGCCAGTCATGCTCCGCTACTGTGGTTCGTCGATGCCGATGTAGTGGTACATCACGACGCTGCCCGCCTACTGAGCCAGTCTTTCGAGGACGAGCGTATCGATGCGCTTTTCGGCGCCTATGGCGACCGACCAATGGCAGAGAATTTCTTGTCTCAGTACAAGAACCTGATCCACCACGACACGCATCAGCGCGCGGCCGGCCCAGCCACCACCTTCTGGACCGGTTGCGGGGCCGTGCGCCGCGAGGCCTTCGATGCGGTCGGCGGCTTCGACGCCGAGGGATATCGCGATGTCGGCATGGAGGATGTCGATTTCGGCTATCGACTCAATGCAGCCGGCTACCGGATCCAGCTGGATCCGAGCCTACAGGGCGAACACCGCAAACGTTGGACGCTGTTCAATCTACTGCGGGTCGAGATCCTGCACCGCGCCCTGCCCTGGTCCCGTCTGATGCTGTCGCACCCAGATACCGAGGCCACGCTCAATGTCGATCGCGGCGAACGCCGGCGTGCAGTGATCGCTGGCCTGGCCGTCATCGCGCTACTGGGGGCGGCTACGCCATGGGCCGGCTGGCCACTGGCGCTGGCCGCGGTCGCCCTCGTCGCCGGGGCCAATCGGCGATTGTTCAGTTTCTTTCGCGCCAAGCGCGGGCCATGGTTTGCTGTGCGCGCAGTGGCATTTCATCAGCTCTACTATCTCTATAGCGGCGCGACGTTTGTGTATGCCTGGCTCGAACAGCGGCTGCGCCGCGACTGATCAGCCGCGGCGCTTGCGGGCAACCAGTTCGCCCAGGTAACCGGCTGTGGTCGCGGCCTGGGAAACTGCCAGCAGAGCTGATTTACGCCAGGGCTGGCGTTCGCCGGCCGTGACGGGATACGCCACCAGCCCAGCATAGAACGATAGCCGCTCGAATCGTGACCCCGCCGTGCTAGCTGCAGTGCGCTGATCGTGCACTCGGACAGCGCCGCGCCCATAGTTGCGGTGCTGTCGCCAGAAGCCGCGTGCATCGAGTGTATGGAAATGATCGATGCGCGCGGCCGGCTCGAAAACGATCGCGCCGTCGGCGTCTCGCCAGCGATCGCAGAAGTCACGATCCTCACCCGCTGCCAGTGGAAAGTGCTCGTCGAAACCACCGATAGCCAGAAATCCGGCTCGCGACAGCGCCATATTGTTGCTGGTGATGAAATCGAGCCGGCCGGCAACGCCCTGGCCGCGGGCATAGAGATAATCCACCAGCAGCTGGCTGGACTCGGAAAACAGGTTGTCGCTCAATCCATTGTCAGTTTGTCCGCCGATCATGGCCTGGGGATCGACGGCCGCCGCCGCGGCCAGCTGCACCAGCCATTCGGCATGCGGGCGACAATCGTCATCGGTCAGGGCAATCCATTCGCCGCGGGCCTGTGCGACACCGAAATTGCGCGCGCTGGCGGGGCCACCATTGGTCTTGCGATAAAGCTTCAGGTCGAGCCGGCCCATGAACGGCTCGACGATCGTATCCAAGGGCTCCGGCCCGCCGTCGTCGACCAGGACGACTTCGAAGCCACCCGTCGGCGCCTGCATGACGCATAACGCATCGAGCAGCCCAGGCAATGCTGCGCCACGGCCATAGGTCGGCACGACGATCGACCAGTGCGGTGTCTGTCTCGTCATCGGCCACCTCGTTCAACCTGTACTTGTTCATAGAGTGCGCCATAGCGTTCAGCCAGGGCCAGCCAGTCCGGCTGGGCCAGTGCCCACTCGCGGGCCCGGCGCGCGGCCTTGGCGCGCTGTGTGTCATCTCTGGCGAAATCGCAGATGGCCTGGGCCAGTGCCACCGGATCATCCGGCGGGATCGACCGACCGCCGCCTCCGGCCAGAATATCCGGAATATCGCCCAGTGCGCTGCCGACCGCGGGCACGCCACAAGCCATAGCCTCTACCAGCTTGATCGGGCTGGCATGACGGGTCACCGCGGCCTCGCGGCGCGGGACCACGAACAGATCAAATAAATTCAGATAGGCCGGTACGGCCTCGGCAGCCACCCGGCCGACAAAACGAACCGGCAAGCCACGCGCCTCGGCCTGTCGAGCCAGCGCTTCATACTGGGTGCCACCACCGACGAGCACGACACACAGTCCAGGCAGGCGCGGGGACAGGCGTGCTATAGCCTCGAGCAGCACATCCAGTCCTTCGTAACGCAGCATATTGGTGGTCGAACCGACCACGAATGCCGCTTCCAGGCCCAGCGAGGCGCGCAGGCCGGCCGCGGCCTGCGGATCCGGCTGGAAGCGTTCGGTATCTACGGCGTTAGGCATAACCTCGACCGGGGCCTTGCGCAGAGGTTGGCTGCAGCTTATGAGCCGGGCCAAAGAATGGCTGGCCGCCACGATCGCATCGGCACCGAGCAGGTAGCGATCAAAACGCGTACGCAGCAGGGTTTCCAGACCCGGAACGGGACGCCGGATGGTCTCGCTCATCATTGCGCCGGCCAGATCGAAGCGTACTTCGCCGACCAGCGCGCAGCCGGTACGCTCGGCAGCCCGACGCGCAGCCGCGCCAATGGCCGAGGACCAATGGCAATGGATGATATCGATCTGCCACTCGTGGCAGGTAGCCACGATGGCATCGGCCAGCACCCCGGCCGAGATCTGATAGGGCCGCAGACGTCGCACACCGCGCTCGAAGCGCGACGGCGCTACCACCCGCGCGCTATCGACAGCCGCGCCCGCGGGCATTTCAGCCGTTTGATGGCCGTATGTCATCTGTCGCGAACTGACCAGCACATAGGGCTCACAGACCCCGGTTGCAGCCTGGGCCGCGACGATCTGCCAGCCGCGGCGGGTATAGCCGCTGGAGACCGGCGCCCAGGTCTCGACGACATGCAACACACGCGGTCGCGGACCGGGTACCGACCCGGCGCGCGGGAGCGCCGCATCGCGCCGGGCCGCAGACGATTCTGGAACGAAAGACATGCTCATGATCGTGGTCTTGTACGGACTGCAGGCGCTGTGTGCAACACGCGCCGCAGCCGGTCGGGCCATGGCCGTTACACTGGGGCGATCGAACATCGTCGACAACGGGCACGGCCGGTTCGCATCCCGCGCCGCAGCGGTGTACCGCGGCTGCCGCGCCCCCAGCGTGAACTGATGGGCCCACTATGGTTGCCCTTGGCCTGCGCTTGGTCGATCGATATCGCGTTCGCTCATCTGAACAAGCGCCTTATCCAGCCCTAGCTATGTAATCTATGCCCGATATCCGCCGTATCTATCGTGCTGCCAGTGCTACGGCCGGCCTGGAAGTCATCGGCATGGGCCTGGGTTATCTCAGCCAGATCGCGCTGGCCCGCTGGCTCGGGGCCGACGAGTTCGGTGTCTTTTCATTCGTGAGCGCTCTAGTACTGCTGCTTGCGATACCCGCCCAGCTTGGACTGTCGGTACTGGTGCTGCGCGATGCTTCGGCTGCGCGCATCGATACCGAGCCGGCGTTGGCAGCCGGTTTACTGCGCCGGGCTTATCAAATCGCGCTTTCGGCTTCGCTGTTGCTGCTAGGGCTCGGCTGCCTCGCAGATCGCGTCCTGCCCGATCCGTCGGTCTACCGGGGAGCGCTTGCGCTGGGTCTGCTGGCCCTGCCGTTTTGGGTCGCCAGCACCCTGAGCATCGGCGTCGGGCGAGCGTTCGGCCGGGTAATCCTCGTCAAGGGGCTGTTCGATATCGGGCGCCCGCTCGGTCTGTTGCTCGGTATCGCCATCGCTTTGGCCTCGGGTATCACCGCCAGTGCGAACGCCGCGCTGATCCTGTTTACCGCTACCGCGGGCGGCGTGGCGCTGTTGCAGCTGCTGCGCCTGAAACACGTCGCTCCCAACATTTTGCGCGCTGTGACGCCGCACTTCGAAACCCGGTACTGGCTTGGCGCCTCGATCCCGTTCGCGTTGGTCGCGGCCATCGACGTCCTCATGCGCCAGACCGATCTGCTGATGGTCGGCGGGCTGCTGCCGCCGGCCGAGGTCGGGCGCTATGCCGTTGCCTCGCGTATGGCCACCCTGGTCACGTTATCGCTGCTCGGCATCAACATGCTCGCGGCCTCAGCCTATGCCGATCTACACCGGCAAGGCGATATCCAGGCCATGCAGCGGCTGGCGCGACGACTGGCGCACGGCATGTTCTGGCCAGCGCTTGCGATCGCGCTCGGCCTAGCGCTGGCCGGCCCCTGGCTTTTAGGCTGGTTTGGCCCTGGATTCCAGGCTGCCTACGCTCCGATGTTGATTCTAATCATCGGCGGGTTGATCAATGTCGGCGCCGGCTCGGTTGGTTACCTGGCCAACATGACCGGTCAGCATTGGAGCGCAGTCCGCATCCAAGGGGCCTCGGTGGCCCTAAATATCGGACTCAACGCGCTGCTGATCCCGCGCTTCGGTTTGATCGGCGCTGCGATCGCTACGACGACCAGCACGGCATTGGCCAACATCGGCCTACATGTCGTCGTGGCGCGTCGGCTCGGGGTCAAGGCCGCGATCATTCATGCCTGGCCTGTGGCGTGAGATCACCGCCAGCCGCGACAACGGCTCGGCCCATCGCGCAGCCAATCATGGTCAAGCCACGGCTTCGTGCCATATTCTGCAGGGCTTATCGTTCATTCAGGCGCGACCGGTATCGCCGATACGGTGCGCCGCCAATCAGCCCGCTTTATGTCCGAACGGCCGCCCGCCAACTCTTTGCCGGTGCAGCGCGTGCTGCATGTCGTGAACTACGGCTGGCCGTATATCGATGGCTATACCGTGCGCAGCAGCGGGCTGATCACCGCCCAGCAGCGCCATCTGGGGCTCGAGGTTGCGGTCGCGGTATCGCCGTTCGTGCCTTTGACCGGGGCACAGGACCCAGACTTCGATACCTCGGCCTGGCACCAAGACGCCCAGATCGAGGCCCGACGCTACGGTGAGACTTCGGGCATTGGCGCCTCGCTGCGCCGCCTGGAACGCCCGGGGCTGCGGCTCGCCCCGGCCACGCGGCGCGAATTCCGGGACGAACTGACCAGCATCGTCCGGCGGCTGGCTCCGGATGTCATCCATGCGCACCACCCGCATTACGTCGGCGCGGTCGCACTGGAAGTGGCACGCGATTTCGGCCTGCCCTGTGTTTATGAGCTGCGCTGTTTCAACGGCGATTACGACCTAGGCCGGCGCGATCCTTATGCTCGCCTGCGCGGTCGACTGTTCAATCGCCACGAGGCCCGTCTATGCCAAGCCGCCGATGCCGTGGTCACGATCTCGGATGGCTTGGCCCGACGGATCGTCGCCAATGGCGCAGCCGCTGCGCAGGTCCATGTCGTGCGCAACAGCTTCGATGGCGATCGATTTGCTATCGCTTCATCGCCGCGGGATGACAGCGCGCTGCGCCCGGTCCGACGTATCGGCTATGCCTGCACCTTCGCCGAAATGGAAGGTCTGGATCTTCTAGTCGATGCAGTAGCGGCCCTGCCCGAGGATCTACGCGACCGGCTGAAGGTCGTGCTGGCCGGCGACGGCGCCGACTACGAGCGGATCGCCACGCGAGTCGCCGAGCGTGGCCTGCGCGAGACGATCGAGCTGCCCGGCTTCGTACCCTATAGCGAGATGCCCGAGTTCTATGCGAACTTGGATCTGTTTGTCATCCCGCGCCGGCCAAGCCCGGTCACGACCGATACCACGCCGCTTAAGCCATTGGAGGCTCGCGCTGCCGGCATCCCGTTGTTGGCTTCGGATCTGCCGGCACTCAAGGAGTTGCTTGGCCCTGATGCCGAAGATGTTGCCTATGTCACGCCCGACGCCGAGTCGTTTGCCTCGGCGCTGTCTGATTTTCTGACACATCCCTGGGCAGGCATCAGCCAGGCCGATGACAGCCGCAGCTGGAAAAACGAAGTCGAGCGCTATCGAGCCGTCTACGCCGGAGTGGCCAGCCAGGCCAGCCGCGCGAGCGCGGCATCGCCCCAGCGCCTGCCCGTGCTCGAAACCGCAACACGCAGCTCACGACGTCTGCTACGGCGGGCCGTGGATACCGGCGCCCCGGGCCTGACGCCGCTCGATACCCACGTCGTGATCTGCGGCTTCCCGCGTACCGGTTCGACGCTGCTACAGCTGATGATCGAAGCCTGCGTGGCAGATGTACGTACCTTCGACGGCGAGCTCGAAGGTCTCTGGGCTGCCCGCTATGCCGTTCGCAACCATCACTATATGGTCAGCAAATATCCGCGCGATATCACCGCTATCGACGCGCTGCGCGCTCACTACCGCGAACGTACCGGTCAAGTGCATTTCGTCGTGATGCTGCGGGATCCGCGGGCGATACTGACCTCTGCACACCAGGCTTATCCGAGCAGCCAGGGCTACTATGTGGATTTCGAGCGCTGGCAGACCATCTACGAACACGTGCGCGCGCTCGACACGGGCCCGGATGTAACGTTCATCCGCTACGAAGATCTGGTGACCGATCCGGACCGTGTTCAGGCTGCCCTCGCCGAAGCCATTGGCTGGCAGGATAAGCACGAATTCTCGCGCTACGACGACCGGGTGCGGGCAACCGGCCGCAGCCGCGACTCCATGACCGAAGGCGCGCTGGGCGGCCTGCGCGCGGTTGAGAGAGGCCGCTCATCGCCCTGGCTCGACCCCGAACATACCGAGCGCATGCAGGCCATGCTGGAGTCGATTCCGGAGATGCCGGAGTATCTCATCGAGCTCGGGTACGAGCCCAATCGGGTGTGGGTCAATGATTTCGTCTAGCCCGAGCCTGCCGCCGCTATTTCGTGCCGCCCCCCAGCAGGCACCGGCCATTCCGTTGTTCGACGTACATGCCAACCTCGGGGTCACCGATACCGACGGCATCGGCTATGGCCGGCTTACGGCCGATGAATACCTTGGTCTGATGGACGACGCCGGGGTACACCGGGTATGTGCCTTTCCACCGTTGATGGCCAACTATGACCGGGCCAATATCGCGCTGCGCGACTGGGCGATGCGCCAAAGCGCCTGCGTGCTGCCATTCGCCCGTCTCGGTGGTCCCGGCGGGCCGCGGCCGATCCGCCAGTTCTGGCAGGCTCGCCGGGCCGTACGCGCCCGCCTGCTTCGCGAGCCTGGACCTGCCATCGATCTCGATGGTTTCGCCGGAATCAAGCTGATTCCGCATCTGAGCGGCTTGCCCGAAGCAGCGATATTCGAGGCCATCAACCAACGCGGGTTGCCGGTGCTCGTACATGCCGGCCAGCATAGCCCGCCGAGCTGGATCGCCCGCCGGCTGCTGCCACGTCTATGCACCCCGGTCATACTCGCGCATCTGGGCGCCTATCCGACCGAAGCCGACCTATTGGCCGAGGCGGTCGATCTTGCCGCCCGCGAGCCCCAAATCCACCTCGATACGTCGGGCGTCTGGGTATCGGAATTCTTGAGATTCGCTGCCCAACGGGTGCCACATAAACTGTTGTTCGGCTCCGATGCGCCGCTCGCCCACCCCCGGGTCGCCTGGCTACAGCTGGCCACCGCAGTTCGCGACGATCGCCAACTCGAAGCCATCGGCCGGCTCAACGCCGAGCGTCTGTTCGCGCCCTGGATCGAACGTAGACCGCAGCATGCCTGAACGGATTTTCCAAACGCACCCGGCGCCCGAATTCGCTTTGACCGACTGTCATGTGCATATCGGTGCCAGCGATACCGGCGAGATTTTCTATCCGGAACTGACGGTCGCCGAATACCAGTCGTTGATGGCGGCCAGCGGCATCGAGCGGGCCTGTATCTTCGCGCCGCTGCGAGCCGACGGTTATCGTCAAGCCAATCAGGCGCTGGCCGCAACCGCTGCACAAAGCGATCGCACCCTGTTGGCCTTTGCGCGGCTATCCAGCCGCGCTATTCCACTCACCGAGCCCGCGCCCTGGCTGGCCCGGCGCAAGATCCGGCGCCGCTTGAGCCGTCGCCCTCCGGATCTGGCTGACCCGGCAGAGTTGGATGGCTTCGATGGGGTCAAGTTGTTGCCACATATGGACGGCGTGCCGAATCGCGACACACTCGCTGCGATCGATGAACGCCGTCTGCCGCTGCTGGTTCACGGCGGCGATTTCTGTGGCCCGGCCTGGATCGAAAAACACCTGATCGCGCATACCCGGGGGCCAGTGATCATTGCCCATCTCGGCTGCTTCCCTTGTGCGGAACACCATTTGCGCGACGCGATCGCCGTAGCAGCCCGGCACGACCACGTCTATTTGGATACTTCGGGGGCCTGGCATACCGAATATCTGCGCTATGCAGTCGCACACATACCCGAGCGCATCGTATTTGGTTCCGATGCCCCGCTGATGCACCCCTGGGTCGGCTGGCAGCATGTCACTCGGGCCGTGCGCGACGATAAGCTGCTGGAGCACATCGGGCGTGGCGCGGCGGCCGAGATTTTCGGCCCTTTGACCACATGAGCATGCTCCCGTAGCCTGCCATTCAGCCGAGGGGGGCTGGCCAGAGCGAACTCTTTTCATCGATCTGGCTGTGCTGGTCCGACTCCTCGTTTTTCTTCTATTTCGGTGAGTCTTATGAGCGACGATTCACAGTCGCAACGCCATATCGTCGTTCTCGGCGCCGGCCCGGCTGGTCTGGCCTGTGCCCACGAACTGAGCCGCCTGGGCGCTCGGGTCACCGTGGTCGAGCGCAACAGTTATGTCGGCGGCCTGTGCCGAACCGTGAATTACAAGGGTTATCGGTTTGATCTGGGCGGACACCGGTGGTTTTCCAAGAATCCGGATCTGAACAATTGGTTCAAGCGCCTGATGGCCGGCGAGCTGGTCGATGTCGATCGCATCAGCCGGGTGTTCTATCAGGGAACTTTCTACGATTACCCGATTCGCCCGCTCGACGTAATCGACAAAACCGCTACCACGACCCTGGCGGTCGCCGGTCTCAGCTATGCCAAGGCCTCGATCGAGTATAGCCTGCTCCGCAAGCCGATCCGGCATATCGAAGATGCATTCACCGCTCAGTTCGGCGGCAAGCTTTTCGATATGTTCTTTCGCCAGTACACGGAAAAAGTTTGGGGCCGCTCCTGTCGCGAATTATCCGCCGATTGGGTCAGTCAACGCAGCAAGGGCCTATCGATCCGGCGGTTAGCGCGCGAGGCCGTCCAACGCGGCTCGACTGACAATACCAGCCTGATCGAGCAATTCATGTACCCGCGCTACGGGTATATGCGCATCGCCGAGCGTCTGGCCGAAGATGTCCAAGACTTCGGCAATACCGTGCTGTTGAACGCATCGGTTACCGGCATCGACTATCAAGGTTCGCACGACTATCGCGTACACTATCGCGATAGCGAGGGGGCACAGTCGCTCGCAGCCACCGATGTGGTATCCACGATCCCACTTGGGTTGCTGACCCAGATGATCACACCGGCCTGCGACCCGGTTGTGCGCAAAGCCGCCAACGGGCTGACGTTTCGCGACCTGATCACCGTGAATCTAATTGTCGACCGCGAGCAGGTCTCGCCGGATACCTGGCTGTATGTCCAGAATCGCGACATCGTGTTCGGGCGCATCCACGAGCCGAAAAACTGGAGCCCGGACATGGTGCCGGACACCGGCCGGACATCGCTGGTTCTGGAATGCTTTTGTTTTCGCGACGATGCGCTATGGCAGTCGAGTGACGACGAAATCGCCCAGCGCTGTATTGCCGATCTCGCCGACCAGCTCGGGTTCGTCCACGCCGACGATGTGATCGACTGGACCGTGGTCCGAGCCCCGAACGCCTATCCAATATACGACCTGGAATATGCCGACAAGATCGCAGCGATTCGTGGCTATCTCGACGCATTCGAAGGACTCGAAATTGCTGGGCGCGGCGGCACGTTTCGCTACAACAATGCCGACCACTCGATCGAAATGGGCCTGCTGTTGGGGCAACGCCTGCTCGACCTCGGCGGCGATCATATGGCCGTCAACACCGAATCGGGTTATCAGGAACAGGCGACCCGCGACGAAATGGCGGCCCGTCCCAGTTTGAGCGACTCGCAAAGCGCCTGAGCCACCTACATCAGACGCGTCAGGGCATAGGTACTGCCCGCCGGCTCGGCTGGCGGCCGTTTGAAATCCGGCGTGCCGGCGTCATCTAACGCCGACACATACCACTGACCGATATTAGCCGCGGAACCCGTTCGGGTTCTGCGACTGCCACCGCCAGGCATCGCGCATAATCTCTTCAAGGCCGCGCTCGGCGCGCCAACCCAGATCGCGGGCGGCCCGGCTGGCGTCCGCCCAGCATTCGGCCACGTCGCCCGGGCGACGCTCGACGAGGCGATAGGCAATATCTCGATCGGCCGCCTGTTCAAATGCCTGAATCATCTCCAGCACGGAATAACCCTGGCCGGTGCCGAGATTCCAGGTATGCAAGCCGTTCGTGCCCTCGATCGCCTTGAGTGCAGCAAGGTGCCCGGCCGCCAGATCCATAACGTGGATATAGTCGCGTATGCCGGTGCCGTCGCGGGTCGGATAGTCGCTGCCATAGACCGCCAGTTCGGGCAGACGCCCCACCGCGACCTGGCTAATGAACGGCAGCAGATTGTTCGGCCGCCCCTGCGGATCTTCGCCGATGCGCCCGCTCTCGTGGGCCCCAACCGGGTTAAAATAACGCAGCAGTGCGATCGACCAGCGCGGATCGGCCTGCTGCAAATCCGCCAGCAACCATTCGATCATCAATTTCGAACTGCCGTAGGGGTTGGTCGGCCGGCCCGTCGGGGCCTGCTCGGACAGCGGCATCTCGCGCGATTCGGCATACACCGTCGCCGAAGAACTGAAGACCAGCGTTCGAATATCAGCCCGGTCCATGGCGTTGCAGAGCGACAACGTGCCAGCCACATTGTTGTCGTAGTAGGCCAGCGGCTGCTCGGTGCTCTCGCCGACCGCCTTCAAACCGGCGAAATGCACGACCGCGTCGATATCGCGCTCGGCGAATACGCGATCGAGGTGCTGACCGTCCCGGATATCGCCTGCGATGAATTCGATCCGTTGCCCGGTCAATTGCTCGACCCGATTCAGCGATTCGCGGGAGGCATTGCTCAGATTGTCATAGACCACGACATCGTGGCCGGCCTCGAGTAACACCAAAGCCGTGTGCGAACCAATGAAGCCGGCCCCGCCGGTCAGAAAAACCGTCATGTATAACTTTCCCTACCTTTTTGATTCCGATTCCATATGCCGCCAGGCCATTTATGGCCAGGCAAGCATCACAAAGATGCCGACCAGCCATACCAGCCCCACAGCGATCGCCAGCCGGCGCGACGACATCGTCACACGCCGCCATAGATAATCGGCGACCAAAAACAACACCCCGGTATAAACCAGTGCACTGAACAGCACCCAACCGATATGCCCTTGATCGTAGACCCAGGCCGGCATCAGACAGCACCCGGCAGCGGTTCTACGATTCCAGTTTCGCCGGCGAGTACCCGATCACCGGGCGCCACACGACAGCGCATGGCTTCCGGTACCTCCAGCACCACGGTGCTGCCTAACAGAATACGCCCGATGCGCTGGCCGCGAACGAGTGTTTGCTCAGCTTCGACCCAGGCTTCAAGACGACGTGCTGCAACACTGGTAATCAGCCGGACCGCAATCGGCCCCACACGCGAGTCGATCGCGATACGGGTCTGTACCGGGCAGAATTTTTCGCGAAGAAAAGCGAATTCTCGCCCTTCACCGTCGGTATGCGTATCGCCCAGTGGTTCTACGCTGAGCACCCGCCCGTCGACGGGGCTGCGCTGCACATGCATGTCCCAGAACGACAGCGCGATCACGATGTAACGAATCCCACCCCGGCAATCTGTGCTGGTGATCAGTCCATCGGCCGGCGCGATAAGCGTCTGGCCGGGCTCGGCCGTGCTGCGCTCAGGATCGCGATAGAAAAAAGCCAGGTAGCCGGGATGGAAATGCCCCTTGGCAAGCCAGCCGCGAATCTGTGCCTCCGGCCATCGCAGCCGCCCGGGCAGCCAGCGCCTGATAACCGGCGATGGATACGGCCAATGCCATGCAGCGAGGCCGATCAGCACGGCCAATACGGAAAGAACCGATAGCTGGAACCAGAACAGGATCACGAGTGTTCGGAGGCATCCACACTATGGGTTTTAAGCCAATCCAGAAGTTCATCGCAGGCCTGCTGCAGCGCGCCGGGCAGCTCGAGTGCTTGCCGACTACGGCGTGGTGTTTTGACACGTCGCTTGAGCTGGTGGCCCATCGTGGCGATGCCTACCATTTCGAACAGGCAGTTCATCACGGCCTGGGGAGCGGCAAGCAGATCATCTTCGGATACCAGATGCACCTGATGGCTACGGTCGAGTTTCTGACTTCGAAACCGCGCATGCAAGGTATACCAGACCAATCCCCAGACGGTGTCCTCGGTCAACGACTGCTGGGACAGCAAGGCCGCTACATCGTCCGGGATCGCGAGACGCCCACCGGCGTATTCAGCATCCGCCTGAGAGAGTTCGTGAAGATATTCGCGCGCAGCCGGCAGATCACCGCTTTGTTTGGCGCGCTCGATAAACCGCCGATAGTCCTGGAAGAACCACAGGGCTCGCGCCGGCGAAAAATGCTCTACCAGACCGCCGACGGCCTGGGCGTCGTGGCTGGCCACGAAAACCATGGCCGGCGCTCTCGAGCGTCCGATCAGTCGGCGCAGTGCTTCCTCGGACTTCAGCTCGCCATTGGAAAAGGCACGCGCGTCATCGCTACGATAAACATCGGTTTCAAAATTTCGCTCGAACGCATCCACGATATAGCCGCGGCCGATGTCCGGATTTCCCGTCAGGAAAACCACTACAGGAGTCTCGTTCGCCGTTCGGCCACCCCAGAAACGCTGATAAAGACGCTTGCGGGCCAGCAATCTTCGTCGACGTTTGCCAGACGCGTCATCCGGCGTCGGCAAATTGCCCTCGGTCATTCCGTTACTCCGTCGCTGAATATATCCCAGCAGTCTATTGTACTGGTGTGCCAGGCGAGAATTGTGAGTTTTTGCCCATCGCCGGCTGTTCGAGTTGCGGCCTCAAACAGCTCGTGCCAAAGATAGCCGCCTATCACGCGGGCTGCCATGAAACCTTTCGAGTGCGCGCTAGCGTAGGCGCAATCTATTCTTATATCTGGCCATCGAACTAATAATTATTCGGAACTTTCGCTTACCGTGTGATTAATCGCCGGCAGGTCGATCGAACGAGCCGGCCGTTCAGCCGGCAACTTGGCGTTATTGCGATAGACCGTAATGGCCTGATCATGCGCGTTGAAATTGGTTTGCATACGATAGTGCTTCACGGGGGTGAACTGATCGGAATGCAGCACGTCTTGCAGGCGGCGCATTTCGACTAGATCGGTCCAAAAATCATCCTGGGCCACCACGTATGCCGCCTTCTGTCGGGTGAGCTGCTTGGCAATCTCGGAACGCGTCAAATGCTTGCCTTCGACCCCCGTCGAGCGTCGAATCGCGATACTCAGCAGGAGTTTGTCAGCTCTGATGGTGTCGACATCCGGTCGATCACCAATGGCCCGCATCGCGAAAACGAAGGCGCCATCGCGATAACCGGAAAATACGACATTCGACTGCTCCGGCGCCCGGCGGCTGACCTCCTTGACAATCTGAGCATAGCCGGACACATAAAGCGGCGGGCGATAAACCAGCGTCATCACAAGTGTCGCCAGAGCGAGCGCCGCGAGCACCGCGTATTCCCAGGACTGCCGACGTCCAAACACATGGCAGACGCCCCAGACGCCGATCAGTGCCAAAGGCGGCAGAATCGGGAGCGTAAACCGAGGATCCTTGAGATCGATGGCCGAAAAAAATAGATAACCGATGCCAACCCAGGCAATCAGGAAGCCCCATTGCCACGGCAGTTGTCTGCGCCGGGCCAGCCGCACTAAGCCGGCACCCAGGCCAATGATAATCGTAATAGTGGCGGGCCAGCCCAGCTGTTCGGGCAAACGGCGCGCATACCACAGCCAGTTCGATATTGATGTGCGCGAGGCCGCGCCATCGGGAACGCCGGATACCGATTGCACGTTGGTCTGGCCGAAGTGCAGCGTCAGCCAGATCAGCGGCATCATGAGGATGCAGACGCCGAAGAATACGATCCAGTTGCGTCGCAGCCGCCATGCTTGGCGGCCGTCGAGCAGCACCACCCCGATCGCCATCACCGGCAGTAGGAAACAGACTGTAATCTTGATCCAAACCGCGGCCACCGCGAGCGCAGCCCCGAGATATAAATCACGTTGCCGGTGCGTGGCTTGATAGGCCAGAAACAGTTCTGCGGCCCACACCAACAAAGTGGTTGCCGGCACATCGGTCATGATCTGGCGTCCCCAGAACGCCATCTCCGGAGCCGCACCGACCACAACGGCCGTTGCAAGCGCTGGAAGCTGTGCGACATACCGGCTGGCCAGCCGATAGACGCCTACGACCAAGGCAAGATAGAACAACGCGTTGACGATTACGGCACTTGCCTGCGAGATGCCGAATAACGCATAGGCGACCGCCAGAACCGCCGGATACAGCGGCGGGTAGAACAAGATCGTCAAAGCCGGATATTGGGCGTAATAGTTGTATGCCCACTGGACCGGCTGATGGATCGGGAAAGCCTTCACCAGATCGAGAATGAACGCGCCATTCAAGGCATGGCGAGGCGCGTCCGAATAAAAGAATTCGTAGCCATACCGCGCTTGGCTGAATATCACGATCACGACCATCACCAACCCGAGCCCAACCAATGCTCGTAGGGCGAGGCCGCCATTTGCTGTTCTATTGCGATTTTGCATTCAAGATTCGTTCGGCGTTGCAGAGCAGCCGGTCAGCCGCTTGATAAGAAAACCTTTAATCTCGTGCCATAGCGGGTGGGACGATAACCAACCACCAACCACTGACCCGGCGATCAATCCCAGCCCCGCCGTGATGAGGGGCCCCCACAGCGCATCGACACCAGGCGGATACACATAGCGCGATATTGCGACTGGCACCAAGGCACAAAACGATAAAACCGTACTCGGCCACAACGCGCTCATGAAACTACTGAGTTGAATCTGCACCGTATACGCGAGGCAGACCATCACGATGATAACCGTTATAACGGTCGCTGGAATTAACGAGGATGCTACAGCGACCAAACCGAAGGGCGCGGCCAGAAGCAGTGCCGCAACTAGCGTGCCCTGCCAGGCGCCCGTCAAAGCAGTGGCCAGGCCGACGCGCCCGGTACCGGTCAGCAGCTCTTGAAAATGGATCACAATCAGCGACAACATGCCTTGAATCGCCAACAGCCTGAGAATCGGCACGGCCTCGTCCCACTGATCACCAAAAAAGATCCGAATGATCGGAAATGCCATAAAAGAGGCAAATCCTAGAAATGGCCAACCCAACCCGGTGATGAACGTAATCGACCGTAGATAGAGCTCGTTCGCACCGCCCCCGTTTCGATGCCGATGCGAAAACGCCGAGAAGGTGACCGAACCGACCGCACCACTGATGTTGTCTCGAAACATCCGTACTAGCCCAAAGCCACGGCTGTACAAGCCGACCTGGGCAAAACCCAGCACCCGCCCGATTACGAAATCCGGGGCGCTCTCGCCGAGACGCTGCATGACCGAACCGGCGGTCTGGTTGAGGCCAAACTTGGTGATCGGCCGCCAGTGAGCCAAGCTCAATCCCCGAATACGATAATGGCCGGCCCAGTAGAAGCAGCCGCTGATCGTGGCTAGCATTCCTGCTACGGCGCCCCAGGCTGGGCTGAAATACCCCCATCCGAACCAGGCCAGACTGATCGTTACCAGATTCTGCACAAGGACCTGGGCGGTATTAATCTTATATCGAAGGCCGAACTCCATCTCGCGAATCAACATCGCGTTGACCGTCGAACCAATCGGTAGGAGCAAATAGGTCAGACAAAGAATACGCAGTACGGCACCCAGGCCCTTTTCATCGAAGAACAGGGCAACCCACGGACTAGCGACGAACAGCACCACCGCCAACGCCCAAGCCATGATCAGCGTTACGGTGAATGCCGAACGCGCGATATCGTCTTCCAGTGAAGCGGACTGGACCAAATACTCACTGGTACCGAGGTCACGCAGCATATGCACGAGATTGACGAACGCGATCGCGACCGAATACACGCCAATCTGGGCCGGGGTCAGCAGCCGGCTCAGAATCATCATCGACGGGATCGTAATCAGCAGCGCCGTATACTGTTGTGCGGTTGAGAAAAACAATGAAAGACGCAGAGATTTCCGGTTCTGCGTCTTTACATCAGGTTTCGCCGCCTTAAAAAACCGTATACGCCCCACTAGCGATCACGCTTTTCGCGGATCACGATGCGAGCCATACGCCACAGCCTGGGGACATGGCGGATCACTACTCGGATGGTGTGACCGCAAACTGTGGTGATTGCGTGTAATCAGGCCGTACCGGGCGGTCCATGAACCAGTCCCATGCTTTGCTGGCGCCCGACAGATCCGAATTTGCGGCTGCCGCCATGCCGATTTGATAGTTTGCAACGAAGCCCGTATCGGACTTCGGATAGCCCACCATAGTCCCTGGGGGATAAGAGAAACCGTCGTACCCTTTTTTATTTTTCAACGCTCTGCTCAAGGCTTTGGGCTCGCAGCCGACATCGGCCAAATCGGAAAAGGATTTATCGTAAACGGTGCCGAAATCCGTGTAGAAGCTCGATTTCTGGCTATCGCGCACTCGAAGCTTGTAAGCGCTCGCCATAACCGAACAAAAATCAGAACTGGTCAAGGCGCCGATTTGAAAACGCGAGAAATAATTGCGCATACGATCGGCGCCATCGAATCCGAGATCGGCAAGGTTACCAGTCGCCCAAGTGAAAAACGACATTTGCCACGGCGCAATCCCCGTTTTGTCGGCATCGCCAAATGGGTACGCCAAGGCGTAGCCATTTTTCACGAACCCCAGCGGATTGGCATCAGAATTATCCGTATATCGAGAATTATACCAGCGGATATTGTTTTCAACGGCTGATATAAAATAAGACTTTATAGGCGCATCATCGGGCAACGCATAAGCGGCATAGCCAAGAGTCCGAAGAGCCCAGGCCTGTCCGCGAAGCTGTTTATCGTGTATCAGCCCTGCCCGATAATCTCGATATCCGGGATTTTGCGAAAAGACGACCCAGTTCGCCCATGCAGACAGCTCCTGGGCATAAAACCAATCGCCCGTCACCAAATACGCCATATAGGCTGGGGCGCCGTGGTGAGCCGACTCGGCTCGAATCGGTGAATGGCAATCGCCCGCACAATCCGGCAAACGATCATCGCCGTGGGGCGGCACATGGCATTTCGATTGTTCGGCCGGCCCGAGCAGCGTTGCACACGGATGTCGATCCAGCGATAACGGCTCGCCGGTCGCTTTTTCCCGGTAATGGATGCCGTACGCTCCCAAAGCGTCGCTGTTCGCCAGCATCCAGCGGTACACACGATAATCGCGCGTGTTAACTGCGTAGGCACTGCTCCATTGCGGTAGTGGACCGATCTGGGGTTGTGCGCCCGTCGATTCCATATGCCCCATGACATCGCAATGATCCATCGGCGCACAGCTCTGGCGCACATGCGCCAGCAACGACGGCGACAGATCGATCGATTGATAGTTGGGTACTGCTGGGGTGGCCTGTAAATACTTTCCGTTCAGAGCCGCGAACCATGCCGGCCCGTCCTCACGCTGCCACCACAACACCTGGTGCCAGCGCGCATGGGCGTAGTGGGTCATCTTCGACAGCTGTATCGGCTTTTGCCCTGGAACCGACAATGTGGCTTCGTACGACTCGTTTGCAGGCGCCACATCATAGGACCAATCATTCTCCACCGTTACATCGACCCGTACCGGGCCGATCGCTGCACCCTTCCCATAAGCCCGCACGGCAAAAAACGCCATTAGACGGGGATGAGGCTGGCCCTGTTTATCCGCAAGCGGCGCGCCCACCACCCATTCGTTGGCCAGACGCCCTTTTAACCAACGACGACAATAGAGTTTGGTTGCTGCGCAGCCCCCGTCGGACTGGATTTGTCGAAGCAGATCGCGTGCACTGGCTTGCCAAGCATGCCCTGCCGCATCAATCGCAATTCGGCTATCGAAGTCCGTATTCAATACATCCGCGATCTCGGCGCCCGACGTGCCACTTTCTTCACGGCCAACCGCAATGGTTAGTGCATCATCACGGTCGATTGAGCATGGCACGTCGAGGGAGACGATTGCGTGCCGGACCGACCCATCGGCATTACGTGCCTTGACATCGACCTGCCCTGGCAAGGTTTGATCGCCATTCTGAACCTTGATTGTCCGCCCTCGAGGTACATCCCCGGGCCGAAATGGCTGGCCGAAGGTGACGGGTGCGCTCCCCGCGCAATCGGCATCTAAATGGGCCAAACGAATGTTCATGAGCGGCTGGTCTGGTGCCGCACGCGCCGGCTTGGCAAAAACGCCCCCTACAAGCAAAAGCATGACGGCCAACAGACAACCGATTAACTTACCGCCCTGGCCTGGAAGGTCATGATCGCTAGTAAGACGTTTGATTTGTTTCATGTACTTCGCCTTTGCCCTGCGTACTCGGGCAATTGTCAGTCTAACCAATGGTGCCGTTTAAAACCGGTCAAGCAAGGTCGCCAGTACCCGATAAAATGGCAAAACCATTGAACTGCCACATGCGGCCATCGCGAGATTCAAAGCGCAAATGAGTGCTATAAGTTATCGAATTATAGACGTCTTGTCGGCGCGCCCCTAAAGCATAAAGCCATATCAGATCCTAGGCGACACGCCGACCGGCGTTCGAGTTCGCAAACCAGCCCAGAATTGAAGACTTCCCGAAGACGACCACGGCTTGCTTTTGTCACCGGGGGCGAAGCACGATATAGCCGGATTTTCGGATGTCGTGTCGAAACCCATTTATAACTATTTTAAACATCGGTACGCAGCAGGCTAGCCACTGCGCAACCGTCGGGCGGGTCACCGTTGCAAATCGCTTTATTATCTATCGGCGAGCCGGGCCCTTGAACATACGACGAGGTCTCTTCGACCAACCGATACCCCACAATGCTTCCCCTCATACATCGGGTAATAGAAGCGCTCATAAGCGGACTATCAGAGACAGAAACAAGATAATAAACGTCTATCACGCACTCAGATCGCTAAACTACCTCATCGGGTTCTGCGGCCCTGATTTTCGAGCGCGCCATTCGCCCTTCGACCTGCCAGCAATGCGTGAGTGCTATACAATGCCTTATCTTGTCCGTAAAACGCCTATACTTTTGCCCGGTATTAATACGCTCAGTCTCTTTGTCTTAACTCGCGCGGCTTCGATGACACGGTTATGAGTACGGTGGCATCAATCAATACACAAGAGCGCGCTGAGCCCACGCTCAGCGTTATCGTCGCAGCGTATAATATCGAGGACTATATCGAGGAATGCGTTCGCTCGATACTCGCGTCCGATTCTGTGGATTACGAGATTATCGCGATCGATGATGGATCATCGGACGCGACACCGCATATATTGCAGTCGCTAGCCAGTCAACATCCCATGTTGCAGGCCTTGAGCCGTGACAACCATGGCCCGAGCGCGGCACGCAACGCCGGTATCGAACTCGCCCGCGGTCAATATTTGATCTTTGTCGACGGCGACGACTGGGTCGAACCCGGATATATCGATACGGCGCTGGACCATATCAAACAAGACCCAAAAGCCGACCTCTGGGTTTTCGATTACACGGACGTCAGCCAAACAGAACGCACCCGACAACCCTGCCGGCCAAATTTCTGGGAATCCCGGAATGCGGCTTGGAACAAAATTTATCGTCGAGAACTCATCGGCAACGACCGATTTGACGAGGGCATGCTCTACGAAGACCTCGCCGCTGTTCGGCCGTGGGTCGCTCGAGCACGCCACCCTCGTCACATCAACCGAGCGCTCTACAATTATCGCAATACGCGGTCCGGCTCGATCATGAACTCGAAAGATACGCGACGTTTCTTCGAGCTTCTTACGGCTGCCTCTCTTTGTGTCGAACGCATCGAAAGATATCTGGAACGCCACGACACTGGCGGGTTGGAACAACAGCTGGGCCCGGACTGGAAGCGCCGGTTTTATACAGTCGATGTTTTCGTGCCCGCCATTATTTACTGGTCGCGGAAAATCGACGATCGGGCCGCCCGGCACGACTATATCGCGCGCTTCATGGAAAAGCTGCCCAGCGGAACACCCAGCGCGCAATGGCTGGCTCGCGATTTCGGAGCGAAGATCGCGCTGGCCTCCCGTCTTTATAAACGGAGACATTATCGTGCGGCCGAGTTCCTGTTGTTCGACCTAGGTCGCTTGAAACGCGAAGTCACCAATCGTATCGGCCGCGCCAAAGATTGATGACGAGCTATGAGTACTGAAACGCCCTCTGTAAATCCGGGCCCCACGCCGACTTACTCGATCATTGTTGCAGCCTATAACGTGGCTGAATATATCGATGATTGTCTGTCTTCGTTATTGGTCGATACCGTCGAGAATTGCGAGATTATCGTCGTAAACGATGGGTCGACTGACAATACACGCTTGGTGATCGCACGCTACGAAAACGATCCGCGGGTCCGGGTGATCGACAAGCGCAACGGCGGCGTCAGCGATGCCCGCAATCAGGGCCTTATGGCCGCCCGAGGGCGGTATATCATGTTCGTCGATGGCGATGATTGGCTCGAACCCAATCTGATACCGGCATTCGATGCCGCAATACAGCAACATCCGGGCACCGACTTCATTACCTTCAGCTTTTACGAAGTCTACGGTACAGAACGCTACCCGCACTATTGCCGAGCCGATTTCTGGGGCATGACCAATTCGCCCTGCAATAAGCTCTTCCATCGCGATTTATTGGAAAACATCCAATTCGATTGCGATATCGCCTATGAGGACCTGGCCGTCGTGCCCTATCTTTTTACTCGCGCGACTGCTCCTCTGACTCTGGATGCGCTGCTGTACAACTACCGACGAGATCGACTTGCCTCAGCCATGAACTCTGTCGATCCTGGCCATCTGAGCCAGCTGGTCGAGGCCGCCCAACGCAGTATTTCGAAAATATTGCATGGCGAAGCAACCGGCGAAATCGCGCCAGTGGCGCCACGTTTAGGCCATGACTGGCAGGAACGCTTTGAAACCATCGAAATATTTATCCCCGGCGTCCTACATTTCAGTCGCAAGATACCGGACCGCCGCACACGGCGCGACTACATAAAGCAAATGATGGCTCGCCTACCGGATCGGCAGCGAATTCAACCTGATATAGTTCAACAGAAGTACGGTCGCAAGATGGCGTTGGGCAGCCGTCTATACCGGATGGGGCATTCGGAACTGGCCCATTTCCTGCTTCATGACACCGGCGCGATCAAACATCGACTGCTGCATCCGCTGTCTAACTTACCCCGCAATCGGGATCATCCCGATCGCAGCGCCTAGCCTCTGCAAGCCACTAGGCATTTCTGAGCCCGTTTTTCACAAATATCTAGTCGCTGGGCCTGATGCCGTACATCCGACAGCGGTTGCAGTCCCGCGTTTGATCGGACAGCGATAAAAATTGGCGCGATTCGCCGGCTTTTAAATCTTTGTTAGCTTACTGAGCTTACTTGATGGCGAAGTCATAGCAGCCGACTCAATCAGTGGACTTTCTGGCTGTCACTTCTTCGAGCATAGTCGCCAACCGGCCGGTTTGATGTCGTCTTGAATATGACTGCAGTCTCTGGTCATCCACGATCCACGCCGGGTCGCCCCCCGGCTGCAAGCGCAGCCCTTCGACAAACATCATCACGGCGGCCGCGATCTCCTTCACGTCGCAGGCATCAGCGCGTACCCCCGCGTCGAGCTCATCCAACAGCCCAGCTGTATCGCCTTCGGGATCGACGAGTGCCAGCACCGGCCGGCCGACCCGCAGATATTCGAACAGCTTGGCAGGAACTTGGGTATTGAATTCGCGACCCTGCAGAAGCAAGAGGCCGTCCGCCTCGGCCTGTTCAACAAGCGCTCGCTCATGCGCGATACGCGGCGACAGGGTCACTAGATCTGCAATATCCAGCCGATCGATTTCAGCTTGGAACAGTTCATCCTGTTGCGAGTTGCGGAACACGATCTGCAACTGCCGGGCGTCGATCTTTTTTTCCTGCTTCAATTGAGCCAATGCTGCGAACAACGCGCCGGGATTACGTCCTGTTTCATAGAGATGGCCGGTATGCAGCACTGTAATCGGCCGCACTTCACGGCTCTGTCGTGGCTCGGCAGCTGCCACCGGCGTAAATGCCTCGTCGAAACCGTTCGGAATGACTTCCGACCGGCCAGCGGCAAACGGGAACCGCTGCACATAGTCTTGGCGCGCCCCGGCCGTCACAAAAACAGCACGATTCGCCTCGATCGCTATTCTTCGCTCGATCGCTCGATGCGCCCAGCATTGGAGCGGTTTGCCGTCCGGGCGAACCGGATCGCGAAATTCTGCAATCCACGGCAGGCCTGACCAGCGCGCCAGTACGGCACCGATCAAGTGACTGGTCGCAATAGGGTACGTCGACCAGATGGCATCGATCGCATGCTCGCGAATCAGTCGCCGCCCAAGGGCGATAGCGCTGGGGGCCCAGGCGGCCCATCGATCGGGTACCGCCACCCATGCCGGATAGCGACCTTTCCACCCCAGGTGACGCCGTGCATCCAGTGCCCAGCTGCGATGCACCTCGCCATGACAAGGCATTGGTGTCTCGTAATCGAGCTCATCGTATACCTCGAGCTTTGGCGCCAAAATATGGGCCTGCCAGCCATAGTCGGGCAAATAACTGGCAAAGGCGCGGGATCGCAAAGCCCCTGCAGAAGCTGCGATTGGCGGATAATGAAACGCGATCATCAGTACCTGACGGTACCCAACCAGCGAAGACTGTGTTTTATAGTTCATGCGTTGGGCAGTGGCTACCATGGCGGCAAATCCTGTATGCCACGCACACGCTCTCCTCCGCCAGAAGCCAGTTCCTTACGTGGTCTGGCACGGCTCGAACGCTGCCGTTTGCCGGCTGACGACCCCGGGGTGTCTTTCTTGGGTTCAATAGATGAGGGACCGCTATGCTGTCGAGCTTTCGCGGGCTGCCGCTCGACCAACACTTGCATAACAGCAACGATCGCCAGCATCTGATAGAGGAAGTCGATATACGGCATCGGCAGCAGCGAACCTGCGGCAGCATATGCGACCAGACTGACCTGGAGCATGCTGGCAAGATCTCCGAAAAACGCATTCTCCGGTGGCCCTGCCCGCGCTTTCTTGCGTATACGCGCCAAGCCGATATAACCGGCGGCCATCAAAGCGATAAACAAAGCCAGCCCAACAAACCCTTGCTCGCCCAGCACTTCGAAAAAGATACTGTGGATGGCGCGGCCGGGAACCGCATCGGGCGGCCCGTACTGACGCCACATATCGTGGCTGGACCAAACATTGAAACCACCGCCGAACAACGGATTCGCCTTCGCTACATTGAATGCGAATTCCCAGGATTGAATACGGCCCTGCGCGGACTTGTCTTGCTGGTATTGATCGATCGTGTTGATACGGTTGGCGTACTGTTCCGGCATGAAGGCGCCAATAGCCAGCGCAAGCGCCGGCGCCAGCAGGATCAGGATACTCCGTCGGCGGCTCTTCCAGATCAGCATGCCGCCGGTGATCGCCAACGCCAGCAAACCGCCGCGCGAATAGGTGCCGATGACCGCCACGGCTGTCAAACCCATGACGGCCCAGAGCACTATATTGAGCCGACGATCCTCGGTATGCAGCTGCACATAACGCATGAGCGGTATGGTCATGCACATGATCAGCGCGAACTGGTTGTTATCTGTAAAGAAGCTCGATTCCGGCCCCATCACATGATAGTTGCCGCCGGTTAAAAGCGTGAACAGGCCGCCTTTGAAGCCCCAGAAGCCGAACGAGGCCACGCTCACCCAAATCACCCATTGCAGCTTCTGACGGTCGGTCACCAACATGAGAGTGACGTAGGTCATCGTCATCATCTTGATGAACTGCGTCAGCTCTTTATTCGCGCCCTCGGGCACGACCGCCTGAGTGGTCGATAACGCGACCCAACCCAGAAACAACGTCATCAGCACCACAATGGGCTTGAACGGCGGCGCTTGGCGTTGTTTAGCCTGGGCCGCCAAGCCGGCCAGCGTAACGATCGCCACGATCATGACCCAGGGCTGAGTGACGGCAAAGCCCCAGGTCATGCGGTGCGGGTTCAGGTAACTGAACATCATCCACAGCAGAAGCCCAATAATCGGGCGCATGAACGCCATTGGCAGCGTCGCCACCACGAAAAGAAGCAGCGCAATATCACGCATGGCTTAGTCGGCCTCCCGCAGAGCCATTACTGCGTCCATGAAAAATTTGGCTGCCCAGTTCGGATAACGACACCCCATGTATCCCCCGTGCCATGGATAGGAGCCGGCAATCGCACCACGCCGAATGGGATCCATTGTGGCAAGGTCCTGCGTCGACTGCACGAACCCAATGGCCCGATGCGCCGATTCACGCCAACTGGCGTCGCCGTCGAAACGCGCCAGCTGCAGCCATGCATAGGCAATCTGCACATCGCCGGTCAGACAGGCCCAAGGCGCGGCCGCCTGCCAGCGACTATCCAAACGCCCTGGCAGACTCCCATCGCGTCTTTGGCAGGCAGCAACCCGCGCTAGAGCGTGTCGTGCTGCATCGATAAACTGTGTCTCGCCCAGGCGAATACCGACCTCGAGCATAGCCTGCAAGGCATAGCCAATGGTATGCGTCAGCGGTCGCCGGTTGTCTTCGAGATCGTTGTTCTCCAACCAGCCGTTGGGCCGCATTTGGGTCAAGGCCCAGGCGACGTTGGCACGCGCAGCCGCCGCATAGCGGGGCTCGTCGATAGCTTTAGCGGCCTCGAGCAATCCCAAGGCGGTTCGCGTGTTATAGGTATTGAGCGGATGAGTAGTAAACGGCGAGCCAAACTGACGCCAAGCCCCGTCTGCATCCTGAACTGAGAGCAGCCAGTCGGCGGCCTTCGACAAGGAGTCGGCAAAACGAACCTCGCCGGTCTGATCATAGGCCGCAGCCCAGCCGAACAACACCTGACCGGTATTGAACACCGTAGGGACCAGCCGCTTGGCATCGATCGTGCCCGCACAGACAGCGCCATTGGCCAGTTGCACATCGGATTCCCAATGCGCCATCCGCGTTGCCCGCTCGCGGAACTCCTCGCTATGCGTACGCATGGCGTAGTCATACAGCGTTGGAATGATATAGCCGGTCGTTTCTGGATAGGAGGCCGCCCAACGGCCACGCGCACCGTTGTAAAAAGCTGGAACGCCGGCGTCAGCGCCGACATCCTGGGCACGGGCCAGCCACGCCGCAGCTTCGTCCAGATGACGGTCATGGTCGGCGCAATCATGCCGACCGATCCCCAGGCGACTATAAACACGGTGATGCCACCAGCGGGGCGAAGCAGTTTTCAACAAAGCTCTCATCATTGCGTCCGCCCGGTCAGACGCCCCAGTTTCGTAACAATTCGATGCCCCAAATCATACAGGCTCGGTGCCGGATCGTCGGCTCGCCAGAGCGCATCGATCACATGCGCCGACGCGGGCGCCGGATGGGCCATGCCCGGTTTGGAA
Source organism: Salinisphaera sp. SPP-AMP-43 (assembly GCF_049568105.1). Lineage (GTDB taxonomy): Bacteria > Pseudomonadota > Gammaproteobacteria > Nevskiales > Salinisphaeraceae > Salinisphaera. The sequence goes on along the minus strand of NZ_CP145335.1, from coordinate 1,353,133 downwards.
GCGGTCGCATTCGCTTCTGCATCACGATCGCGCCAGACGCACATCGGTTGCGCGGCCTCCGTTTTCGGCAGGCTTCGGCCTATCGCCCAACAATACCCGGCCAATGGCAAATTGACACCGTTGAGTGTCGCGACTTCTTCCTGATGATCGGTACGCCCAATAGTCGGCTCGATCATGACGTATTCTCCAGTCGCGGACCGCCATTTATATTCCATGCTCGCAAAACCGACTACGCCCTGACTGCGAAAAAACGCGGTAGTCGGCTCGGTCAGATCGTCAGCCGCTTCGGGCGCTGCGATGCAGCACGCCGTGCCGCCGGTTTCCGGCGGCCATGACCGTAGCTTTCGACCAACGAACGAGACCGGCGTTTGCCCTTGGGCGGGGACGAACTGCAGGCAAAAATAAATCGATGAATCGTCTCCATCGATCCATTCCTGCACGATCAAATCGTCGGAGGCCGTCAACATTTCGACCAGCAGCGCCTCGGCCTGGTCGTGATCCTCGGCCCGATAGGCCCGCTTGAACGTGGACAGATAGGCCGCCTGCCGGGCCGCTGGCTTGATGATCAAAGGCGCAATCAACTTTCGTATCTTGGCAAGGTCGGTCGAGCTGCGTATACGACAACTGCGGGGTATTGCCAGACCTCCGGCCTCGGCCGCCTTACGAAAACCCTCCTTATGCAACAGCCGGGTTACTATATCGGCCGACGGAAGCATTAAATGATAGTCGGACTCAAGACGCGCTCGCTGGGCCGAAATTTCGGCGACTTTTTCTTCTTCGGTCAAAATCAAGGGCCGCCGCGGCCCTGGCTTGCGCACAGCCAGTTCGGCAAGCGCATCGACCACCGCGCTCGATTCATGGTCGTCGTAGATAATCGCCTCGACGTAGCGACTTCTCGCTGCCGGCATGTTCGCAGCACCGGCGAGCAGCCAGACCGGCACCCCAGCCTGCCCCAGGCTGCGCACCACGCCCAGGGCGTTCAAGCCACCGCCGACCACCACCGCCGGCGGCAGTGGTGGCGACTGTTTTAATGCAGCTCTGAGCCGTCCGGGGAGGCGCATTCGTTAACGTGACGTCAATTCAGGCGAAGCACAAACCTCTTCGGCGACCGATACCACATGCGATGCATTGGCTGCCCAACTCAAATCTCGTGTCGTCAGCGTTTCGCGGGCAGCCGACCCAAGCCGGGCCCGATGATCGCCATCGTCGATCAAGGCACGAACGGCCTGCTGGAAACTGGCCCGGGAGCCCGGCTCGAACAGTAATGCATCGCGGGTATCAGTCAGAATCTCTTCGAGATTTGGCTGACGCGGCGCCACGATTGCCTTTGCACAGGCCATGTATTCGAACAGTTTCAACGGCGAGGCATAGGCCACCACGTTCGGTAACATCGCCACATCAAACGCGTTGACGTAACGCTGGACCTCGTCACGTCCTACAACGCCGGTAATGGTCACACGATCCGCTACTCCGGCACGCTCTGCTTGGGCCTTGAGCTCTTCAGTGACTGGCCCGTCGCCGACCAGTAAAAAGTGTAGCGTTCGACTGTCGCGATACTCCGTGAGCAATTCAACGACCGCATCCAAGCCGTGCCATTCTCGGGCGAATCCAACGAACCCGAGCACCGTCGCCCGTGGATCGATACCGAGAGCGGTTTTCGCCCCGGCCGTATCCGCATCTGCCGAAAACCTTTGATGATTGATCCCGTTCGGCGTGATCGTCAGCGCCCGGTCGGCGACCCCCGCTGAGGCGATCTGATCGGCGAGAACTTGGGTGACGCTGAACACGTGATCCGCCGACCGCCAAGCACAACGTTCGGCCCAGCGAGCCAATCCGGCAAGTTTTAATCCGCTGTAGGCCGAGCGTTCGGCATAGAGTGGTGCATTGACCTCGACGAGTAACGGCACCCGAAAACGACGACGTGCCACCGCGCCAGATAACAGATACAGGTTGTAGCGCTCGTAGATCACGTCCGGCTGGAACTCGTGGATAGCGCGCGCCAGACGTGCGTAGTCGACCACGTTATAGCCAAACTCGAGCAATTCGTAGACCGAGGCCGGAATGCGTGCCTTCAAGCGTGATACGAGCCCCGATTCGCCGCCGAACTCTTGGTCATCGAACCCATCCGGGCCGACCAGGCGCACTTCGTGGCCGGCCGCCCGCAATGCAGCAACCATTTCCTCAATATGGACATACTGTCCGTCTTTCGAGCCGATACGGTGGTGATACAGTATTTTCATGTGGCCTCGGCGACCGTGGCAGCCGTCGTGGATTCGATAGAGGGCTCGATACCGGTCAAGCGCGAAAAAATCTCAAGCTGGCCCTGGGTGGTCGGCTCCCAGCCGAATTGCTCGGCATAGCGACGCCGTGCCTGGCGGGCTACAGCAGCCAACCCGTCCTCAGCCTTGATCCGTTGCCAACAGGCGACCATGGATGCGCTATCACGCTGGTCCATCAGCAGCCCAGCCGGCAGGTCCCCGAGAATTTCAGGAATACCGCCGACCGGCGTTGCCACGACCGCACAGCCGCAGGCCATAGCTTCTAGAACAACGTTGGGCATGCCTTCCGAACCGGCCGCATGCATCAGCACATCGGCGGCCGAAAAATAAGCCGGTAGCTCGTCGTGGGCGATCGCCCCTTCGAAGCGTACTCGATCGGCCACGCCAAGGCGCTGTGCCTGCTGACGCAGTGCAGACTCCTCTGGCCCGTCGCCGACAACGACGAGCGTGGCCTCCGGCTCCGAGGCTAAAGCCTCGATCGCAAAGCGCATGCCCTTGCGTTCGATGAGATGACCCACACACAGCCACACGATGCCCTGCAGACCCAATTCACCGCGCACTGCCTCACGATCGCGCGGCGCAAACCGGGCCAGATCGACGCCGTTGCGCAGCGTATGAATGCGCTCACTCGGCAAGCCAAGCTCGTCCATACCGTCAGCTAGCGCCTGCGACACGCCGATCAAACCGCCGGCTTGCCGACCCGCGCGCTGAATCTGGGCTCGCGGCTTCGGCAGCTGTGCAATTTGATTGATATCTGCACCACGGGCCGTGATCGTCAACGGTCGGTCGAAATCCGCGGCAAGCTTGGCCGCGGCTACACCGTCCGGATAGAAGTAATGGGCATCGATCAGGTTGAAGTCAAACCCCTCGCTCTGCAGACGCTTGAGCGCGGGCGCAACCGATCGAGCCATGGTCGTCGGCACCCAAGTCATGCCGATTTTCGGCACGACGATATAGCGCGGATGCTCGATCACGATACCGTGACGCACTTCCCGCTGCGGCACCGCCGCCATCTGCGCATAGCGACCGAAACGTGGGTTGCGTGAAAAAAACCAGGGTACGGGCGCAATTACGCGGGCTTCGACTGCCCCAGTCGCCACTAGGCAACGCAGACGTTCCTCTACAAAGATCCCATGCCGCGGCTGGCAGCTATTCGGGTACAGGCTGGTCACGACGGCGACCTGAATCTTGTCAGTCATACGCGCCCCGACGCTTGGTTTGTAAACGGACCATCGAGCTAGGCATGGGTCGCCGCCGGCGTGGGGGCGGCTGGCGCAGCCCCGGTCTCGCGTTCTAGAAACCGCGACAACATCAACAACGACCATATGGCCGTGCCATAGTCGCGCCGACCCGATTCGTGATCCGACCAGATGCGCTGCAACGCCGCGGGTTCGAAAATACCGCAGTCGACCAGTGGCCCAGTCGTCAGCGCCTGCTGGCCGGCCTTGCGTAGCGGACCACGGAACCACTCGGCCAGTGGCACCGAAAAACCTTTTTTCTGACGATACAAGACATCGTTCGGCAACTTGCTCTCGAAACTTTTCTTAAGCAGATACTTGCCCTGGCCGCGATTCAGTTTGTAATCGGAAGGCAAGCCGGCGGCCCAGCCTACGAACTCATGATCGAGCAGCGGCACCCGAACCTCGAGGCTATGGGCCATACTCGCCCGGTCGACCTTGGTCAGGATGTCTCCAGGCAGCCAGGTCTTGTAATCGAGATACTGGGCGACCGATACCGGGTCTTCGCTGTTGGCGTTCGCGGCCAGCGAATTGAATAGGTCACGGGTACGATAGCCGTCGAGCTGACGTTTGAAGCCTTTGCTGTACAGCGTATCGCGCAGGTCCTCGGGCACGGCCGACACGCTGTGGCAATAGGCCTCGGCCGTGTTCATGGCCAGCGCTTGGAAGGTCGTCTTGGCGCGCAGAAAACGTGGCGCCCGATCCAGTTTGGGATACCAGCGTCCGAGCGTACCAAACAACGGTTTGCGCACGGCTTCGGGAATACGGGCGCGCGCTCGCGATTCATTGGCATGCAGCCGGTAGCGGCGGTAGCCGGCGAAATCCTCGTCGCCCCCGTCGCCCGACAAGGCGACCGTGACCTGCTGACGGGCCAGCTCACAAACCCGATACGTCGGCAACGCTGAGCTGTCGGCGAACGGCTCGTCGTAGACCTCGACCAGCTTGTCGATCAGCTCAAAATCGTCGCCGGAAATCTGGTGTTCCCGGTGCTCAGTACCGAACTGCTCGGCAATACGACGCGCATAGTCGGATTCATCGAAGCCTTTTTCGGAAAACCCGATCGCACAGGTCTTGACCGGGTCCTCGGAGGCACCGGCCATGAGCGAAACGATCGCACTGGAATCCACCCCGCCTGACAAGAACGCCCCCAGCGGCACGTCGGCGACCAACCGCATGCGTACGGCGTCGGTCAGGCGCGACTGGAGCTCCTGGCAAGCCTGATCTTCGGTCGGCGCTGGCTGGGTACTGAAATCGACGTCCCAATACGCCTCGCTGCGCGGTGTGTTCTCACCCGCGCCCCAGGACAGACGATGCCCCGCAGAGAGCTTGTATGCACCGGCAAAGATCGATAACGGCTCGGGCACGTAGCCGAGTGCCATATAGCCCTCGACCGCCCGTGGCTCGAGCTCGCGGGACAGTTCAGGGTGGGCCATCAAAGTCTTGAGCTCAGAGCCGAATACCAGATCGCCGGCCGCGGTCAGCGCATAGTAAAGCGGCTTGATGCCCAGTCGGTCGCGGGCCAGGAACAGGCGCCGGGTTTCGGCATCCCAGACCGCGAAGGCAAACATGCCTCGCAGCCGATGCACACAGTCGTCCCCCCAGTGCTGCCAGGCGCGCAACAACGTCTCGGTGTCGCAGTGGCCCTCGAAAGCGTAGCCGGCTTTTTCCAGCTCGCGATTGATCTCGAGATAGTTATAGATCTCACCGTTGTAGATCAGCGTAAAACGCCCATCCTCGGTCGCCATCGGCTGCTCGCCGCTGGTCGGATCGAGAATCGTCAGACGGCGATGCGCCAGACCTGCACCGGGCAGCAGCCGCTGATCGTGCTGATCCGGGCCGCGATGCGCCTGGGCAGTATTCATGGCTTCGAGCTGCGAGGCGTCGGGTATTCGACCGTCGGCAGTCACGATTCCAGTCAGGCCACACATGCTTTGTCCTCTTGATCAGCGCGCAAGCAGCGCATCGTAAAGATTGCGATAGCCGTCGACCATCGCGTTCACGCTGAAACGCTCGACGGCTCGGTCACGCCCTGCGGCGCCCATACGGGCGGCTGCGTCGGGGTCATCGAGCAGCCGCATCAGGGCATCAGCCAGCGCCTGTGCATCCCGCGGCGGCACGAGTACGCCGGTCGTTTCTGGCTCGACCAACTCCGGATTGCCACCCACCTCGGTTGCCACCACCGGCCGTGCGCTGGCCATGGCTTCGAGCACGGTCAAGGCGATGCCTTCGGCAATCGACGAACAAACATACATATCGAAGGCCCGCAGCAGTTTATCGGCATCGTCGCGTTGGCCAGCCAATGTCACATGCTTGGCCAGGCCGAGTTCGTCGATACGCTTTGCCAAGCGATCCCGTTCCGGTCCGTCGCCGACGATGACCAGATGCACCGGCGCGCTGTTCTGGCCCGCGACGACCAGGGCCATCGCCTCGAGCAGCCCATCGAATCCCTTGACCGGATCCAGACGCCCGACTGTTCCAATGATGCGGCTTGCCACAGGGATATGCGACAGCCCCGCCACTGGCTCTTTGGCGCCGGGAGCGAATCGATCCACATCGATCCCGTTGCGGATCAGATGCACCCGCGCTGAAGGGATGCGAATATCATCGATCAACCAACGTTCCAGGTCGGCCGAGACCGGCACGAACCGGCTGATCGCCGGCGCCAGCAATCGCCGAAGCCAACGATATTTGCGGTTCGAGCCGTTGGGGTCGGCCGCATCACGGCCGTGCTCGGCATGTATCACTCGTCGACAGCCCGCCAGCCGCGCCACTGCGCCGGCATCGATCGCGCCGATGTTGTAGGTATGCACGATCGCAGGCGCCAGACTGCGCAGCCGTTGCCGCAGGCGCAGATAGGCTGCCGGATCCTTACCCGGCTGCTTATGGATGGTTTCGACCGATATGCCAAGCGCCTCGGCCCGAGGCGCCAGTTCGCCCCGATCACGCAAACCGATAATGACGTGCTCGTAAGCATCTCTCGTGGCCTCAATAACGGTCAGCACGATCGATTCCATGCCGCCTAGATTCAGGCGATCTATAACGTGCACGATGCGCGGCCGGGCGCTTGGCTCAAACCCGCGGTTCATGAACCGTCCATGATCGAAGAGGCGGCCGCCCGGGCGACGGGCAGCAATGCTTTGGGCTCGGTTTGACCGGCTTCAGAGATCACCAGCAGCCCCGTCGGCGCCGGCATGCCCAACAGCCGATCGAGCGCCTGTTCTAGCTTGAAAGTCGTGCTTGAGCCCGTCCAGCGATCGCCGATTCGATAGCTATACAGAATGATGCGTCGACCATCCCCTTGGGCCTGCTTGAGCCGAAGGACGACGAACGACGACCCGTTGTCCTGCGCCAGGATCGTGCTCGGCGAAGCCGTATGGGTCCATGCCGATGGATCGTAGAGTTTCTGTCGGATATTGAGCATATCCGGGCCATCGCTGCCGGCATCCGCGCCCAGATAGTCGACCTGGATCGGACGTGCGATATCGCCATAGCGGCGCGACAAATGGACATCTAGGTCGCGCCCGGGCGGCGTCGCCTGGCCGTTCGCATCCTCGTCCAAGGCAGTCACAGCCGCCAGCTGCGGCGGCAGCGCCGTAAGCCCGGGCGCTGCATTATGCGATGCCATCAGACCGGTCGCGGCATACCAAGTCGCCGGCAGAATGATCAGTACCATGGTCGCCGGCACCATCCAGCGCATGCGTGCAGCGGCATTTTCCGGCAGACCCGAGTCGGCAACCGGCCCTTCGGGTGCCGGCTGGTGCCAAGGCCAGCCACAAAGGAATAAAACGATCAGTACCGTGCCAAAAAACTGCCAGCCGAAGATCAGATGATCGGTACCACTGGCGTAATGCATACCGAAATATTCGCCGATCAGGATCGTGAAATAGACCCGCAGCGCATTGGCAATGATCGGCACGAACAGTGCAACGACCACGAATATCAAGCGCCGCCGCAGACTGGTAAAAAACAGATGGGCGTACAGCACTCCAAATGCCGTAGTCGCGACGAAGAACTTGATGCCACTGCAGGCTTCGGCCACGTGCCAGGCCGAAGCCGGCGTATCGATGAAATGCCCGTCCATGATCACGGGCACACCGGTCAACTTGAGCGCGATGACCGATAAATGCGCGGTGACCGTCTGTAGCGGCCCGACCATGAAATTGCCAAAGGGGATCGCGAACAGCAGATACCCCAGCGCGAACGCCAGTACGCCAGCGACCCGCGGGCCATAGAAGGTGTACACCATCGCCGGCCAGATCACGACAACGGCGACGTGCTGCGCGAGATTGACGTTCGCTACGGCACCGAGCAACCAGAGCCCGCCCAACGCTGCAATCAACCACAGGCCGCTAGGCCGGGCTCTGGCAGCCACCCGCGACAACCATTGCCGACGCGACCAGACCAGTACAGCCGAAATGGGAAAGATCAGGAATGCATACTGGAACGTTCCGGTATCCGCCCAGGTGGCCGCAAGCGATAGATAGGTGCTCGAATACAGCAGAACGAACACGACCATGCAGGCCACGAACCCGAGGTGCACGGCCGACTGATAATGACCGGTCACATCCTCGGTCTTTGCATGACCACGGGTCGTCGAATCGTTGAACGAACTCATGTCACCATCTCCGCAGACGCGTCAGCCGGCCGACCAGACTCGATCAGCCGTTCAAGCTCGGCGAATCGAGCATCCCAGCCGTAATGTCGCAGTACATAGTCACGCCCACCCGGGTATTGGGTATCGACCGTATCGGCCCCGAGATAGGCCATCACGGTGTCGGCATACTCTGCGGGCTTGTCGACCACTCGGTAAAAATCGCCGGTGACCGCTTCCAGGCCGGCTTCGGCATGCGGGGTCATGACGACTGGTTTCGCCATCGCCAGTGCTTCTAGCACCTTGTTCTGTAAACCACGCGCAATACGCATCGGCGCCACCACGACTCGAGCCTGCGCAAGATAGGGGCGCACATCGGGGACAGCGCCGGTTACGCGTACGCCGTCGACCGATGCCAATTCTTGGACGCGTCGTGTAGGCCGGGTTCCAACGATGACGAAACAAGCCTGCGGATAAGTCCGGCGAATCCGCTCGAAGACCTGTTCCACGAACCAACAGACAGCATCCACGTTCGCCCCGTAATCCATGGCGCCGGTAAACACGATCGTCTGTTCGCCCAAACCGAGATTTTCGTATGCGTTGCTCGGGTCGAAATACTCGGCATCGACGCCGTTACCAATGGCATGCACCTGATCGGCAAGCTGCGGGGCGGATCGACGAAAGAAATCGGCCTCGGCATCCGAGACAAAAATACTCGCATCGAACGCTGCCGCGAGCTGTCGCTCACCGGCCGCCAGGGTCTTGGCCTCTCGGGCATAGATCCAGCGCATAGGCAGACGGCTGCGCCGGGCGTATTGCGCCCATTTATCCGAATCCACGTCGACGAAATCCAGTACGCGCCGCGTGTCGCGATACTGGGCCACATAAGGCGCCATGGTCGAAGAAAACACCACGATTGCCGCGATGTCGCGCTCGGCCATGATTCGGTCGACCCACGCCTGCATGGCGCGATCGCGGTAATAGGCAAAACTGAGTGCCTGCCGGCCTGCCAGTGCCGTGAGGCTGCGCAATTTTGCCTGTCGCGGCCGAAGCTCACGAAGACAGATCTGCCCGCACCATGGCTTCAACGTGCCGCGATGCGCCCAGTCTTCCGGATCATCGACAAAAGCCCCGAGGTGCACCGTATGGCGGCGCCCCAAAGCCCGTAGCCAGTTGTACGAGCGAATCTTATCGCCCTTGTTCGGGGGATAGGGAATTCGGTGACATAGATAAAGGATCTCGGCCATAGTGCGCGGCCTTTATTAGCCCAGGTCCCGCGACAGCCACGGCCCAACGATCCGCGTTACCGACAAGGGAAGCTTTTGCCAGGCCTGGATGAACACCGAGTATTTCGGGTTATTCGGGCTAATATCCGGCATCTCGTCGATACCCGAAAGATAATATTCATAAGGCAGTGGCTGCGGCTCGAATCCCCAGTGCCGTTTGAAATTATAGGGTCCGGTATTGACCTTGCTACGACCGAAGTCAAAGATGCGTATGCCATGCGCCACTGCATGCTGCATCAGTGCCCAGTAGAGATAGTCGTTGGCTTTGAGTGATCGCGCCTCCGGGCCAGCCCCCGAGTAGAACGGCAGCACCTCGTCCCGAAAATAAAAATTGAGCACTGCAGCTACCGGTTTGCCTTCGTGCGTAACGGTCAGAACATCGCAGTCTTTACCGAACACCCGCATCAGTTCCCGCAGGTACTTCTGCGAAAACACTGGCGTGCCCAGGCTCCGCATATTGTAGGCAAACAGCGGATAGAGCCGATCGACATCCTCATCGATCGCCCATTCCAGGCCGTTTTTGATCCCTTTGCGTACAACCGCACGCTGCTTGCGGGGAATCAGCTTGAGATTGTCGTCGTCGTTGTCGGCCAGTTCACGCCGGAATGTGTAGTACAGATCCTTACGCGGCCAGTCGTCGTGCCGCGGTGCGCGTTCACGCGATTCGAAATAATCCACGCCGAGCGCATTGGCGCGTTCACAGGCCTCGGCATATAACGCGGCTTCGGCTTCCTCGTTCTCGGCCACGGCGCCGCCATAGACGCAAAAAGGCGTGGAAATGAGGGCGTTAGCAAACAACCGACTTTTGATATGCACGATCGGCAGGATGCCCTCGATCTGCCCTGCCCGCTCGGCATACAGAAAATAGCAGCGATGACCGAACGCGTTCTCGATCACCTCTTTCCAACCAGCGCGGTGAAAGAAGGTGGCCTCGGGCTGGGCCGCCACGAACGCTTCCCAGGCCGTGGTATCGGAGCCGAGGGTACGGATATCGAGAGAATCAGAACTCATGCACTGTCTTGCCATCGGTGGTCAATGATGTCCAAAGCCGGCGCCTGCTGGTCGTCGACCGAGAACACGCGATCCATACGGTCCCAGGAGAAATCCGACAACAGACGATGCAGGCGCGGCTCGACGCGAGCTATGTTGAGGTAGTGACGAAAACGCCGGCGCGCATCCAGCCCCGGCACCCGAGGCTGGTCGGGGTCGACCTCCCAGGGATGAAAATAGAACAACGCGGGCTGACTATCCCGGGCATTGACGCGCTTCAACGCTGCCTTCGTTGCCGCATAAGGATAAAGCCGAAAAAAACCGCCACCGGCACAGGGTAGGCGTCGCCCCCCGAGCTCGACCGTCGTAACGGGGATTTCGAGCAAGCCCTCCGGACGATGATGAAACGCGAAACGCGGCGCTTCAGGCATGCCGTAAGCATCGTGGGTGCCCGGGTAGATACTCGAGCTGTAGCGATACCCTGCTTCTGCCAACTCATCGAGCGCCCACAGATTAGAGGCACCAATCGAGAAACTGGCTGCTCGATAGCCTTTCACCTCTTGGCCGCTGATCTGTTCCAGAACGTTTTTGGCCTGTCTTATATCCGCACCGAATGTGTTTCGGTCCTGATTGATGGCTCGCACATGATTCTGGCCGTGGCTTGCGATTTCATGTCCGGCATCGGCGATACGCTGGATCAACCGCGGATGACGCTCTGCAATCCAACCCAGCGTGAAAAAAGTCGCTCGAATATCGGCCAGTTCGAACATCGCCAGAATCCGATCGGTGCTGGCCTCGACCCGAGACGGCATACGTGCCCATTGCTCGAACGAGACATGCTGCTCGAAAGCCGAGACCTGAAAATACTCTTCGACGTCGACGCTCATCGCGTTCGCAGTCACCCGAGCCGGCGGCGGTACTGCCTGCGGCTGCCAATCCTTCGAATTCATGATTTATTACTCCCGGGTGAACAGGCGCCGAAATACTTCAGAGGCACTGCTCTGCGCTGCAGCGGTTTGGGACCCACCATTGAGCGGTCGTCGCTGCATGATTCGTTCATCCACACTGGGCGAAGGGTCGGCCCGCTGCAGATCGCCGAGCACCGACTCCAGTCGCTCGACCCTGAGAACCGCCTCGACCAATTCGCGATGCGCGATACTGGTTTCATGGTGCCGCATCATTTCAGCAACGCGTTCTTCGCCAAACGCAGTACGCAGCGCACGCTCAACGGCAGCCACACGCTCGAGCAGTGGATCGATCGAAGCATTGCTCTCTGACGCTTGGTGCGTGATCGAGTGTTCGGACGGTTCTAGCTCGCTATCGGCCGAACCATCGTAAATCAGGCCATCAACGGCAAATTCGGCTTCGAATTCTTCGATTGCGGTGTTTAGATCGTCGACCGTTAACTCATGCCGCTCTTCTAGATAGCCGAGCAGCAACAGGCGATCCATGATCTGGTTGATGCGCCGCGGCACACCACCCGACCATTCATAAACCCGCTCGTAGACCCCCCGACCAAAAGACAGACGGTCGGCGCGCCAGCCTACGGTATTCAAACGGTGTTCGATGTAGCCCGCGACTTCATCTGAAGCCAGCGGCTCCAAGTGATACGAGGCGACGATGCGCTGGCGCAAATGCGACATCGAGGACTGTTTGAGCAGATCTCGAAGCTCACTCTGGCCGACCAATACGACCTGAATCAGTGCCTCGCCTCGAGCCTGAAGATTGGAGACGATACGTAGTTCTTCGAGCGCAGACACACTACAAGCTTGGGCTTCATCGACAATCAGCAGCGCACGCCGATTGCGAGCCGCCGAAAGTTTGGCCACCAAGGCGTCGAGCAACTCGTATTTGGCCATGCCGCGCGTACTCACGCCGAACGCCGATGCGACGATAGCGACGACGTTGCTGGCATCGACATTGGCCATGGCAACCCGGGCGACCGAGAGATGGCGTGTCTTGATTTGCTCGAGCAACACCTGCAGCAGCAATGTCTTGCCGGTACCGACCGCGCCGGTGACGACGACAAAGCCCTCACCGCGCTCAAGTCCGTAGATTAGATATGACAGCCCACGGCTATGACTCACCGTCTCATACAGACGCCGCGGGTCAGGCATCAGCTGGAATGGCCGCGCCTGAAGCTTGTAGAACCCCTCGTACATATCGCTAGAACGCCTTGCGGAATTGCAGCGTTATGCGGTTTTCTGTGTAATCGAAGCCTTCGTCGTCGTTGCGCCAGTCGTGTTGATAGCCAACCGCAGCTTGGGCAGTCGGCGAAATCGCACGAACCACGCTGACGCCGGCTTCATAGTTATCCGACTCCGTATCACGACGCGTCGCCGTTCCGTCGACTCCAGTGGTGAACAAAGTACTGTCGTCCTGGTGTTCCCATCGTGCCGAGGGCACGATGCTGGTACGCCGGGCGACCGCATAGCGTGTGTCGATCTGGATACCTCGATATGTCGCGCCCGGCCGATCGCCCGACTGATAATCGCGTTTTTCCGAATAGCTGGTGATATTGGTCCGGGTCAGCGCCGTGTCGAAATTCATTCGCGCCTGCCAACGCTTGCGGACATAGATATCTCGATCGAACAACGACGATGTGCCGTTGTTGGCGCCGCCATAACCGCCATACCCTCCATAGCCGCCAAACTGGCTATCGATCGAGCCTACCGACCCGAAGGTATAACCGCCTGCAGACCCATTGAGCGAATCGAGACCGCCAGTCGACGGCTCTTCTTCATAAGACAAAGAAAAATCGACGAGACGCGAACGGTGCTGGATATAGAGCGAATAGCTCGAACCATAAAAACGATGACCGTAATCGGCCTGCAAAGTATTCTGACCACTATTCCAGCGCACCCCTACCTGCCAACGCGGGCTGGACCAACGGTCGTTTTGGCCATTGTCTTTATAATCGTCCTCGATGCCGCCAAGCGCCGTCAGCTGCAATGTTCGAGACAAATGATAGCCAAGCTGAAGCGTTGCACTATCGAAATGCCGGGTTTCGTTCGCATTGCCGTAATCAGCCGGCACCACGTCGTAACCGAAGATTTCACGATATTGATCGTAAAATTGGTTTTCGTTACCGCCGGAGCTATCCACGGTTTGCGAAATCGCCTGCGCCTGCCAACTTAACGGCTCGACGACATCCGGGCTCGTAATCGTTGCAACTACGCCATGCACCGTGGTATCGGGCACGTCGCTATCGCCGTATACCGAGCGACCGTACCGGTAACGCAGCATCCCCTGACCGAGCAATCCAAGAGACTGCAAGGCATAAGGGCTAATATTGGTCCGCCAAGCTGCGGTTTTATTATCGTTCGGCCGTATGATGTTGGAACGCGAATAACCCACCGACGGATCGATCACACTCTGCCCGTAGCGTGTATTCGCATCCAGATACAAATGATCCTGGATCAGGTTGAGGCGCGTGCGGCCTTCGACGTCGTTGTAGATATCGTCGTAGCTGCTGTTATTGGCATAAACCACGCCCTGCAGCGTGTAACGCAACTCACCACGAATCCTGCCTGTGCTCGAACAGGCATCGATTCGAGGCGCCACGACCGTTACAAAATCCGATTCCGCTTCGTTATCGGGATCAAGATTGATGTTGTCGCTGAACGTCTCTGATCCGCCGACGGAGGCCTGGATATAACGCCCTCCTTTACGGCGAGGTCCGTCAGCCTGTTCGAGCACGCTCGCGTTCGAGCTGATCGCGTTGTTACTGAAGTCGAGCGCGGGCGCACAACCGCCGGGCGAAAATCCCGAGGCAAAACCAAGCGGGTTGTTCGTACCGGCGCCGCTGGGTTGGAACGGCTGAAAACCGCTATCGTTGGTAACGACCGGACGATCATCGTCGTAAAAACCACTATCGGTGCCCGCCGAAGAGCCGCCGCCTGCGCTGGCATCGCCGCCGCTCCCCGATCCCGAAGCTGAGCTTCCGCCGCCACCGTCGGACTCCGCTGCGAACGCATTCACCCCCCAAACCAGTGCGAGCGGCACGACGACTAGACAAACCCGAGACGGGACTAGTCTGCGCAAGCCGCCGATAGGCGGTTTCGGATTAAGCATGGGGGGACGAAGCATATCGATGAACTCCCTATTCCGGGCGCTCCGACTCAACCGGATACATACCGTAGTAACCAGCATGCCGGTCGCCGAACAGCTGCCGACCTTGACTGAGAATAAGACTGATCTCTGCGTCTGCAGGCTCGATCAGCGATAGCGCTGCTTCCAGTGCACGTTTTTCTGTATGTTCAGCACGTACGACAACCAGAATCTGCCCCACGTTAACAGCCAGCGCCTGTGATTCGGCCGTCGCCAAAAGAGGCGCCGAGTCGAATATCAAGATTCGCTCTGGATCGGCGGACAACTCGTCGAGGATAGCCTTCATCCGGCGACTCGACAGGCTTTCGACCGCACGGCGGCTGCGCCGTCCCGCAGGCAAGATCGATAGCCTCGGCTCGTCGGTCGCGACCACACAGTCTTCGGCCGCTGTATCCGGATGATTGAGCAAATGCATCACGCCGGGTTCACGTTCCAGACCAAGGCTCCGACTGATCCCCGGCTTAGCCACGTCGCCGTCGACCAACAACACCGAGTGGTCCAGCTCTTTGGCCAAGCTCAAAGCCAGGTTGAACGACGTGAAACTCTTGCCTTCCCCTGGATTAGCGCTGGTGATCATCAGTCGATTGGTCGACGGTGACCCTGGGGCAACCTCGGTTTTCATGGCGGTCAGGATCGGACGTTTAATCCGCTGCAACTCGCGGTTGATCCATTGACCCATGGACTCCGGTGGAATCAGACCGGCCCGCCGCAGGCGCACATTGTCTAACTTGAGTGGTTCCCGCTCGCCCGGCTGGCGCATACGAAAATCCGCCTCGGGCTGCTGTTCGCTTTCCTGCTCGCTCGGGAACGCCGACACATTGCGGCCGTCTTGTTGACGTTTGAGCCGCTCGGCAGCTTTCTCGACAATACTCATAGAACCTGACCCGAGACAAGATTCGGCACCCAATGAACTCCTATAGGCGCTAACACGACTGCGGCTGCAAACCCGATCAGCAGGGAAACACAGCACACGCCAAATACCACGATCGACGTGCGCCGTTGAGCTCTCTGCCCAGGACTAAGCGCCAAACTGACCGAGCCGATCACCGGGTAACCGGTCGCATCCGTCAGGTCCCGCCGGCTGGAAAACACCGGTCGAATCTGTGCCAGGAACAAAGCGAACGCTACACCGGCGGCGATGGCACCGAACAACGCCATCGTTATTAAGATCACACGCTGCGGCCCGGTGGGCTCGGCCGGCACCTCGGGCGGATCGACAACGCGAAACTCAAGTGCTTCGCTGTTTTGTTGGACATCCGTCGACAGACGCGCGCTATACAGTCGCGACAGCAATTTCTGATACTGATCGCGCGTAACTTCGTAATTGCGACTGAGTTCAGCCAGCTTGGCCTGAGCGTCGTTCATATCGTCTGCACCGGCACGCAACTGCTCAAGCTGCTGTCGCCTACGATCCAAAGACGATTCCAGAGTACTGATTTGTACCTTGGCATCGTTGAGCTGGTCGGTTAGACGACCACCGCCACCGCTGCCAGCCGAGGCCGGAGCCTGGATCTCGCTTGGATGCGCTCGCAGCTGCGACAAGGTGTCCTTACGACGCTGCTTTAGATCCGAAATATGGCGCTTGGCCGTCAACACGTCTGGATGCTTAGGCGTGTATTTGGTCAACAACTGCGACAGCTGCTGCTGCTCATTTTCGAGCTGCGCATCGATGCGCTGGATCTGACGGCTCTGCGACGGCGGCACGCTGGCACTACCACCACCAGAACTCATCTGCTGCTGGATATTGGCCTTGCGATCGCGGGCGTTAGCCAACTGATCCTGGAGCGAGTCGATATTCGAGTTCAGCTGCTGGACCTGACTGACGTAGTCGTTGGTTCCGGGCATCAACTCGGCATGATTCTTTTTGAACGTCGACAGCTTTTGCTCGGTTTTATTAAGCTCTTTCTTATACTTATCGACTTCCTGGCTCAAGAACGACACGGCGTCCTCAGTATTGCCTCGGCTGCTCTTCGACAGGTTCATGGTAGTCATGATACTCATGACCTGCTGAATTACGGACTGTGCCAACTGCGGCTGCGAACTGACATAACTGATCGTATAAAGATCAGTACCGGCGCCCGCGCTTTTCAAAGTTAGCCGTTTTTGCAATCCATCGACGAGCGCCTGCTCCTGCTCTGGCGTGCTCGCCTTAAGGTCAAGCCCTGTAGAGCGGGCAATATCTCGTAAATTCGGGCGGCTAAGCACCGTCCGAATCAACAGATTGACCTGTTCATCGGTATTCGGCGTGACCGCCATCCCACGAAGCAGCGGCGTAATCGCCGACTTGGTATCGATATGCACACGTGCAGAAGCACGATACTGATCGGGAAGGCTGTATACATACAACCAACCGACCAACGCGATTGCCCAGGCCACAGCCAACGCAATCCAGCGAAAACGCCAGATATTGCGCAGTTGGCTAAAAACGAGTGAAAGGATTTCCTGCATGCCCTCGCTCAACTTTGCGCACGAAACGACGCCGACGGAGTGCCGTCGACGTCGCAGGTGCGAGTACTAGAAGTACGTCCGCGGAATGATCACTACATCACCCGGATGCACCGGGACGTTATCGTTGATATTGCCGTTGAGCAGATCCTCGATATCCACATCGTAGGTCTTGCTCTGGCCGTCGACGTGACGCACCAGTTTGGCTCGGTTGCCCGCCGCAAACTGCGTCAGACCGCCAACGTTGATCATGACGTCAAGCAGCGTCATACCAGTTCGATACGGCATCGATTGAGGCTGCGCGGCTTCGCCAACCACTCTGACTTGATCCGAATAGGTGCCATGAAACTGGGTCACGATCACGGTCACCCGTGGATCACGCACATAGGCCGAAAGAGAGCTCGTCAGATTGTCGGCCAACTCGTTTGGCGTCTTATCGGCCGCCTTCATCGACTGCACCAACGGGATCGAAATCTCGCCGTCCGGGCGAACCGGCACCGTCACACTGAGATCCTGATTGTTCCGCACGAAGATCTGTAACTGATCCCCGGGACCAATCCGGTACGTACTACTGGTCGCCTTTTCTTGCAGCACTTTAGGCGGGGCCGATGCGCAACCCGCAACGCCAATGACCGCCAGGAAGACCACGATCCAAGCCAGGTAAAAACGATATCGAAACACTGTGTCATTCCCCCATGGGTCGACGCTAACTTTGTTCGCAAACCGGCCGAAATCGCGTCTGGTCGGTAGGTAGCTGTTGCCGGTCGACAGTCCTGAACTAATGCGGCCGATCGTATAAGACCCCCGCGCTCAACTGGAATATTCAGTTACCAGTCCGATATTGTAAATCAGATATCGGCCAGTTCACTTAAAACATTAAGAATTATTACTGGCTTTGACCGTCCCCTGGCTTAACCGCGAGATCAGTTCGCGGGCACGTTCAGCCTGAGCCTCCGGCAAACCACCAGAAAGCGCCTGATTCAGAAGCTTCTTGGCCCGAACCGTATCATCTGCTTGCGCACGTTTTGATAACGCAGCGCCCAGATGGAAGCGAATCTCAGGCCGGTCGGCGCCCACCTTCGATTCCGCCTGTTCGAGCAGCTCGATCCCACGATTCAGCTGATCGTTATTCACCAGGACCCAGCCCAGCGTATCCGTTATCGCCGGACTGCCCGGCGCATTGGCATGCGCCTTCTGTGCATACGACAGCGCCTGCTGCGGATTCGAGTCCGTCTCGATAACGGCAAGATTATTAAGCGCTACCACCGCATCGCCGTGGCTTGCCAGCACCTTGCGATACATCGCGGCTGCCTTATCGGTTTCATCCTGCGCTTGATACCAACTGGCCAGACGCAAAGCGGTGGCCGCATCATTCGGCGACTGCTCCAACCACTCGCGCAACGGCGCAGCCGGGTCCTCGATATTCCCAGCACGCCGGACGTCGAACAGCGTTTGAGCCAGCCGCGCATTGGGCTTGGCTTCAAAGGCTTTCGAATAGGCGCGATTGGCTTGGGCATAGCGTTTGGCCTGGCGTAGCACATCGCCATCGAGAATATCGGCCTCATGGGCGTGACCGGCGCTGCGTAGCGCCTTCACTTGATCCAAGGCAGCTGCGGTTTGGCCGGCCGAGGCCTGGGCCAGCGCCAGAAAAGCGGCCGCCGGCCAGAAATCGGGCGATTGCTCACGCAGCTCTTTCAAACTCTGGATAGCCTGGTCCGTGCGCCCCTGCGACAGCTGCGCCTTGGCCACATCCAAACTCAAACCGGGCCGGTCTGGCGCTTTTTGCGCAGCCTGCGATAGTGCTTTGATGCCAGCATCGACCTGGCCGCTCGTCAACAGCGTTACGCCTTTGAGCTGAAACCAGTCCGGGTCTTGGCTATGTTGCTTGAGCTGTTTTTCGACCAGCGCCAACGCTTGATCGTGTTGCCCGTTACCGAGATAGGCCCGCGCCAAAGCTTTTGATAGACGCGGAGCTTGCGGCTTCGACTGGACTGCCTGTTTCAGCAGCGCAATCCGATCGTCATCGTTGCCGGCTCGACCATAAAGATCGGCCAGGGCCAGCGTGATATCGACATTGTCCGGCTTTTGGTCATGCAGCGGCTCGAGCAATTCGAGCGCCTGAGCATAGTTACCACGCTGGGTTGCAAGCTGAGTGCGGGCTTGTACGAGCGATTCACTATCGGGATGGCTCTGCTGGGCTTCGGCCAGAATATCGTCTGCCGTATCGTATTCGCCTGCCGCGATATAACTGTCCGCCAACAAGCGCTTAGCGCCGAGGTCGTCGGGATTTTGCTTGACCAGCGTCTTGGCCCGCTGGATGGCGTCGCTCGCGGCGTTATTGGCCAGTGCAATCTGCACCCGAGCCGTCTCAACCTTACGCCGCTGGGCCGCCGTTTTGGGCTGAATCTTTTCGAGGATCGTCTGGGCCGCCGATTCGCTGCCCATCTGCGCCAGCGAACGCGCCAACCCCAACTGGAGTGTCACATCGTCCAACCCGCGCTCGCTGGCATCGCTACTGTTTTGCTGCTGCTCGAGCTCAGCCATCACCTGTTTGAGGGCACCACGAAGGCCGGGCGTATCGGCTTGTTGCTGATACGCTTTTTCGACCAGATCACGAGCCTGATCGTCGCGGTTCTGGGCCATCCAAAGGCCGGCCTGGAGGCGCAACGCGGCCACATTATCCGGCGATTGCTGCAAAACCCGGGTCAGAAACGGCTGTGCATCCTGAGGGCGCCCTTGAGCGATACGCAGCCAAGCCATCAGCGTCATCGCTCGCAGATTACGCGGCTCGACGTTGAGGATGGACTGCACATGGTTGGCAGCTTGCTGATATTCGCCTTGGCGGATATACAGTAGCGACTGCAGATAATTACCGAACGGATTGCTCTGATTCGCCGACAGAACCGTTTGAATATTGCCTTTGGCCGCCTCAACCTGCCCGGTGCGTAGTTGACAGTCCGCCATCAACACCCGGCTCGTCTGAACCTGACTGTTGGACAGAACGCCTTTGCCTACTTTGAGCGCCTGACCAAGATGCTGAATTGCGGGTTCGCAGTGCTGGGTGCGATATTCCACCTGCCCCAGCAATTCCAACGCCCCTGCATCGTTGCCATTGGCGGTCACGGCCTGGCTCAACACCTGACGCGCCGACTGCATATCGCCGCGCTGGACGGCCAACCGTGCCTTGCCGCGTAACGCATCGCTAAGATCGGGTTCGATCGACAGCGCCTGAGCGTAGGCTTTGGCCGCCTGATTTGTTTTCTGCAAGCCTGCTAAAGCATCGCCTTTCAGGCTGATCGCTAACGCTCGCGCATGATCTGAGGTTTGCGAATCGACCTCGAGCGTATCCAAGGCTTGCTGGAATTGGCCACTAGCAACCAGTGCCCGTCCGAAGGGCACAGCGACGCTGGCTTGCGACTGCCCTGCCGAGATCGCTTTACGAAACTGGTGAATCGCATCGTCGAACTGTCTTTCCGCTAATGACGTTCGCCCGAGCAAGGCCCAGGCCTGGCCGTTATCCGGTTGCTTTTGTAGCACCGTTTTCAACTGAACCTCAGCCGCATGGTAATCATGCTTCTGATAATCCTGACGCGCTTTCTCGATTCGCTGTTCGGGGGAACTGGAGCCGCAGCCACCAGCCAACAGCGCCCCGACCATGCAAGTTGATACCATTGCCGCACGCATTGGGCGCGGCCCCGAACGACGATAACTCTTTATCATTTTAGTTACTCAGCTCGATGCGATGCTTGCGCATCAGATCGTATATGGCAGGCCGGGATACGCCAAGCAGGCGCGCAGCCTTCGATATATTGCCATCTGCCAGGCCAAGACTTTTCTCCAGCGCGCCGCGCTCGGCTTCGTCCCGCACCTGCCGCAGATTGAGTTTTACATCCTCGGTTTCGCCCACGAGTTCGGCCAAACCGAGATCGCTGGCATCTAACAATTTGCCATCGGCGAGAATGACCGCACGGTTCACCCGGTGCTCGAGTTCACGAACATTGCCCGGCCAATCATGGCGCTCAATCGCCGATAGAGCCTCGGGGGCGAACCCTCTCAACGACCGGCCATGCTCTTGGTTCGCCTTCTCGAACAAAGACTTGGCGATTGCGATCGCATCGCCTTCACGTTCGCGCAGCGGCGGGATTCGAATGGTTATCTCAGCGATGCGGTAATACAGATCCTCACGAAAATCGCCCTGAGAGATCAAAGTCTGCAAATCGCGATGGGTGGCGCCGATCACGCGTGCATCGACCGGAATCTCATGTCGCCCACCCACTCGTTCAATCACGCGCTCTTGCAGAAAACGCAGCAGCTTGGCCTGCAGATTGGCGGCCATATCTCCGATCTCATCGAGAAAGAGCGTACCGCCTTCGGCCAACTCGACCTTGCCAAGCGTTTGCTTCTGCGCGCCGGTAAACGCGCCTTTTTCGTAACCGAACAACTCGCTTTCCAGCAGATGCTCAGGTATGGCCGCACAGTTGATCGCCACGAATGGCCGGCCCGCCCGCGGGCTCAGACGATGAAGGGCCCGCGCCAAGACTTCTTTGCCGGAGCCGGTATCGCCTTGTAGCAGTGTCGTCGCACTCGTGGGCGCGACTTTTTCGATTTGCCGCACAACACGGCGCATCGACTCGCTGACCGCGATCAGCCCTTCTAGTGGCCGGTCGCTGTCGGTACGCAGCTCTCGATTCTGTCGCTCGAGCTGCCAGATATGAAATGCTCTCTGGATGATCAGCTCGAGCACTTCGATTTCGGCCGGCTTCTGATAGAAGTCGTAAGCACCAGCTGCAATCGCTTTGATGGCGCTTTGTTCGTCGCCGTTACCGGTGACCACGATGATCTTGGTAGCCGGCGCTAGCCGCAGAATATCCGCGAGCGCGCGCATTCCTTCCTCGATACCATCGGCCTCGGGTGGCAACCCCAGGTCGAGCAGCACGACCTGGGGTTCGTGCCGCCGCAGCTGATCGACCGCGCTTTCACGATTCTCGGCAAATACCGGATCGTACTGATCCAGGCTCCAGCGCAGCTGGCGGGTCAATCCTGGATCGTCCTCGACGATCAACAAACGTTCAGTAACCGACTCCATCGATTACGTCCTCCCCTCGTTAGTCATCGGCTCAGCCGACGTATCGGCCACAACCGGCAAAACAATGGTGAAACGGGTACCGTGGCCAGGCGTACTGTCGACAATCACTTCGCCGCCGGAGGCGCGCGCAAAATCCCGCACCTGATAGGCACCGATACCCATACCTCGGGCCGATTTCGTGCTCACGAACGGCTGGAAAAGCGAATCTCGGATAAAGGTCGGCGTCATGCCTTCGCCGTCGTCGGTCACGGTGATCGCGACCGCGCCGTCGCGTGGCTCTGCAGCGATTTCGACCTGGCCGATGGCCCCGGTCGCATCCTGTGCGTTACGTGCCAGATGGCGCAGCATCATGATCAGCCGATCGCGATCGGCATTGATGACTGCTCCCGAGGCCTGACCGCCCCTCACCGGCTCCGGATAAGTCCCGGCGAGCTCCGAAACGACGGCTTCAATGGCCTCATCCACGGCCACCCGCTCCGCTCGCGTCTCTGCCTTGGACACTTTCTGCAACTGGTTTAACAGCCCTCGCATCCGCTTTACCGACATATCGATGGTCTCGATCATGTCGTCGACGAATGCAGGATTGTCCTTATGCTTGGCAGCGTTCTGCAGCATTAACGATTGTTGACTCGCGATGTTTTTAAGGTCGTGCATCAAAAAAGCCGTCAACCGGTTGAAGGCCTCGAACTGACGCGCCTGAGTCAGCGCTCGGTTCGCCTCTTGGTAATCGAGATATACCGCCACCTGCTGCGCGAACGCCTTGAGAAGATCGATCTCCTCCCAACCCAAATCGAACGCAGCCCGGGGCGAGGCCAAAACCATGAATCCGATCAGCCGTTGCTGCCCCACGAGCAGCGGGATCAGCAGGCGGGAACGCTCTAGCTCGACAAACCAATCCGGCAGCACCATCTCGCCGTATTTCGCCGGATTGCCCAGGTATTCCAGACGATCGACCACCCAACCGGTTTCGGCCAAGTAGCTTGCGATCGAAGAGTCGCGCGGCTCGGAAATATCCGCCGCGCCTGCCATGTTCCAGTCAGCCACGCAGACGAAGCGATCCTCCCGATCGAGCCAAAGTGCACCAGCCGGACTATCGACTGGTTGCGCGATCGCTTGAATCGCCCGGTCGTACACATCCAGGTCACCATCATCACGCCCGAGTCGTCGAGTCAGCGATAACCATTGCTCACGGTAGTCGTACCGATAAGGCAGGAGGTGCTTATGCAGCAGCACTCGCGCGTGGCTGCGAACCTGGCCGGACAGCAACAATACCGCCAGAAGCATCGACGCCATGACCGCAAAAAGCAGTGCCGCGAATTCGGCCCAGCTGCTGTCGAAACGGCGAATATAGGTACTGCCGCCGGCCACGATCATCAGATACAAGCCGGCTGCGATCAGCGTACCGGTGCGGAAAATCACGTGATGCGACACGCTGATGCGCGCCGACCATTGCGCATTGCGGGCAGCCGCCAGTGCGATCAACGGTGCCGCTACGGCATTGATCGCACCACGGGCACTCCAGACCGTCAGTGAAATATGGTGAGCCACCAGAGCACCGGTATACATGACGAAGTCATAGATGAAGATCGTCGCCAAGGCCACGCACAAATACTTGACCGCCCAGCGGGCATCGAACCCGCTGGTGCGATAAGTCTGCTCTACAAGCACGAGGCCGAACAGCGACATTGCGACCGCACCCGCTGCAAAGACAATGCTGTGCCCGGTGGCGGGATCCCCCACCCAGGGCGACGCTCGAGCGACGAGCAACGCCAGGATCGTGCTCGGCAGAACGATCGCTACGCCACGAGTCCAACGGTACGCCGAGGCACGCGTATCGACCGGCAATATCCACGCCGCCACGATCAGCCATAACCCGGTACGAATGGTTTCTACAATGTCGAGCGTCGGACCGCTGATCGACGATAATGGCGCTACGATAAGCAGAATGAACCACAGCGCACTGATCGACGTGGCCACCACCAGCCATCGAAAGGCGGCATGCCAAGCTCGCACGACCACGACGATAAACAACGTCAAGGCCACGAACGCCAGCGCTGCAAGCCCATTGGCCAGCAGCCAGAGTTGGGTCACATTCAGGTCAGGAAACATCCGACCGTCTCTTCAGACACCAAGCGCAGGCGACCAAATTAGCGACTACCCTTACGGAACAGCACCACCTCGATAGTGTTCAGCAAAATCAATAAATCCAGGAAGATACTGCGATTTTTCACGTAGTACAGATCAAGCTGAAGTTTGCCGTTAGCATCTTCTTCCGAGGCGCCATACGGATAGCCCAATTGGGCCCAGCCCGTGACCCCGGGTTTGACGCACTCGCGAACACGGTAATATGGCAGGATCGTGGTGAGATGACGCACGAACTCCGGGCGTTCGGGACGCGGCCCAACCAAACTCATGTCGCCAACGAACACATTCCATAGCTGCGGCAACTCATCGATCCGCACTTTACGAAGGACGTGGCCAACCCGAGTCACACGCGGATCATCCTCCGTAGCCCATTGCGGACCCGACAACGACTCGGCGTCGGTGCGCATGCTTCGAAACTTGTAGATGGAATATTCATGCCCGTTCAAACCGACTCGGGTTTGCCGGAACAACACCGGGGCCCTAAGCCCGTCTTCGATCTTGATAGCGACCGCAGCCGCGATCATGAATGGCCAGAGCACCAGCAATAGAACCGACGCCGACACGAGATCGAGCAAGCGTTTCAGCACATTATCGACCGTACCCTGACGAAACCCGTGCGAGAAGATGATCCAGCTAGGCTGGAGCAGTTCGGTTTTGACCTTGCCTGTTTGACGCTCGTAGAACGTCAGCATATCCACGACGTTGACACCCGAAACACGACAATCAATCAATGCATCGGAAGGGAAATTCTGACGTCGATCATCCATGGCGATCACGATTTCATCGATCGCATGCTGCTTGGCGTAATCCGAAAGCGACGTGTCCAGGCGAGCCTGTAGCGAGTCGTTAACTTGGACAGTTTCGCCGTCGATCACGATGCAGCCGACGAGTTTGAATAACGAGTGATCGCTACGTCGACGCATGAACGCCAGCATTTCAGCTGCATTCTCACCGGCGCCGTAAAACAGTACGCGCCAAGGCGCCGAACGCTGGTCCACCGTGGCATGGAAGACCATCTGGGCGGCCCCAACACCAATCAACGAAAAAAGCAGCGAAAGACCGAGAACCCCTCGGCCAAGATAAAGACCGGGCAGTACGTAATAAACGACGATGGCCAGAATGGCACCAAGCGCCAGCGCCGCCAGCACTCGAACCAGCAAGGCGAGGTAGCGGTTTTCGCGCTGCGGGCGATAAACCCCCATGGCACTTAAACAAGCCACGATGATCGCTGCGTACACGAGCGACTTCACGAACATCAAGGGGTAATTATCAATGACCGAAGCGTCCGCCGTGATATAGCGAACGTTGACGGCCGCGAATACCGAAGCAACCAGTAGTACCACGTGCACCGCGCCCAGCAGCACGAACTTAATGTGGACGTGATGGTTAAAAATCCGAAGCGTGTTCATGACTCCCTAAATAATGACGGCGTCCAAAGAATGAACGGCTAATTGAATAACCTGACGTGACTCGGCCGGCATACTAACGATGGTTTGCGTAACGCGAACCAAACGCGGCATCCGTCTCGAACGATTTTCTTGAGAACGCCCCCAAACCTCTGGCGCCATGCTATCGCAAAACAATCGCCCAATGTCCGCATTGCGTAAATTTTTTCGACATTTTTTTCGATAATAACGGTTACTCCCCGTCTTGGGCCCGAACGCTAAAGAGAGCCGAGAGACCACCTCCAGACCCTATGCGCAACCCCAAGAAATCGAAATATTTCTTTTATAAACATACACTTACGTAGAAAACAAAATTGTCCAAAGCAACCCCGGGGCTAATCGACAGATCGTAGCCGAACAAAACGTTAAAATAAATTTCTTTCAAAACAGCGTTTTACAACCAAAGCCCAAACTGCAAAGTTTTACGACAGATTAGACGGTTTAAAGAGCGCTACAGCGCTTTAACCAGCCGACCTGCCTGAACGTTACGCAATAAAAAAGCCCTTGGCGCAAACCAAAGGCTTTAATTCGAGACACTGAGAGCGCCTCGCTATTTTGCTTTTCTCGCTATATAGCGACTAGTCAGCGAGCGGTTTAGCTTCTTTCCGAGCGCCGCCGGCGCGCTGCGGCACCCATTCCGATCATCGCAAGGCCAAGACCGAACATGCCCCAAGTCGCCGGCTCAGGCACATCTTGACGACTACTCCAGCCGCCTACGCCGTTACCGTCTCCAAAGGAGCCGCCTTGGTAATGATGACCATTATAAGACAACAAATACCCAGCTCCTTCAGGGGCGGACTGTGTATTGGTTGCTAACGCCGCTGGCGCCGCGGCAGCACATACTGCAACCAGAGCGCAGCGTGCTGCGATGCTGGCAAAACGAGGCTTTAAGGCGATTTTGTTTTTCATTGAAAAACTCCGCTCCGCACGAAGGTGCATTAACGATTCCTACGATATAGCAATCAGATCGATTATCCAAGCTCTTTTTAGCGTAACTTGCCGCCATCGGTCGGGGCGCTCAAAAGCTGTTTCGTTTGCCGACAATTCATCGATGCTCACTATCCATACGCTACTTGCCAGCTCGTCGTGCCAAATCGGCCACGATGCGCCCAGCAGTCTGGCCGTCCCACAGCTCAGGGCGGCTTGCTGTATAACAGCACTCACCTTTCAGCACAGCCTGAGCCGCCGACAACAACTCGCTCGCGCCGATCAAGCGATTGCTGCCCTGCTCCACCGTAATCGGACGCTCAGTTGTCGGGCGAACGGTCAAACATGGAATGCCAAGATAGGTGGTCTCTTCTTGCATCCCACCGGAGTCTGTAATCGTCAGGGCCGCGCCGGTGACAAGGTTCATGAAATCGATATAGCCTTGGGGCTCGATCAGGCGCATACCACTGGCTGCCTGCAACCGCTCCAAGAGCGCGTGCTGCTCGAGCCGATTCCGCGTTCGCGGATGTACCGCAAAAACGAGCGTCACCTCTGTGCTGAGTCGTACTAACGCTTCAACGAGCGTTTCGAGCGTCTCCGGGCTGTCGACATTACCCGGACGATGCAGGGTCACGACCGCATACTCTCGTACCGAGAGTCCGAGTTCGTCACGCTTACCCTGGCTTTCGATACGCCCACGCATCAACTCGAAGGTATCGAGCATGATGTTGCCTACGAACTCGATACGCTGTTCCGCGATGCCTTCGGCGGCCAGGTTCTCGTTCGCGTCAATCGACGGCGTCCATAGCACGTCGGCAATGGCATCGGTGAGAATCCGGTTGATCTCTTCCGGCATGTAGCGATCGCGACTGCGTAGCCCGGCTTCCAAATGTGCCACGGGAATATGCAGCTTGCTGGCCGCCAAGGCACAGGCGATCGTGGCATTCACATCGCCGACAACGATGGTCCAATCGGGTCGATCGGCCAAACATGCCTGCTCGTAAGCCATCAAAGTCCGGCCAGTCTGCTCGGCATGGGTCCCCGAACCAATTCCGAGATGAAGATCTGGCTTAGGCAAATCAAAGTCGGCGAAAAAAGCATCCGACATATTGGCGTCGTAATGCTGTCCAGTATGAACCAGTCGCACTTCACACCACGGCTGTGCCGATAAAGCGTGGAACAGCGGCGCAACCTTCATAAAATTGGGTCTCGCCGCCGCAATCAAATCAATTTTTTTAGGCACTTTGGTCCTATCGCTTTCCTGTCGAGTATTTCACAACGATATAGGCCAAACCGGGTCGACCCACGAACTCTTCATAACCAAATGACATCCATGGCGCGGTTACCTTGAGTTAAAGGCAGATAGCCTAACAGCACTTCATCTCATTGCTTAGCTCTATACCTCGAAGATTTGGAGCACTTCTATTTCTGTTCAATGATGCGCCATGCCAAACCCAATAATATTGGATTATTGCTTGGACTTTTTAACCGTTTTCCAAGCGACGCCAAATAGCTATATCCAACTCATGATAACTCACCAAAGTGATGCCATGAGTAAGCGAGCAATAGGTGATACTTTCAAGCAGGCGTAACGCTTGCATGGCTTGCCCCGTAGCAACTGTCTATGACGCTACGCTGGCGCTTTATTTACACTGCCTGTAACTCATGACAGACCAGCTTACGCTGGCAACCAAACCGGCGTTCAGCAGGGCTTTAAACACCCCTGCGAATGGCGCCCAACCCTGAATAATCTTGAGCTTCGCCCCTATCTAACCGAGCGGGGTACAACAGCGAAGTTAGGGTAATCTGAATAATCCGGTTTCGTTTTACGCTTCTCGAAAACCCTCCAAGCCTTATGCCCGTCGGGCAAGTCAGTATCGGCAGAAACAGCCAGCGCAATCTGAAGATTCGATGGAAAGCCAGTTGGCGAGTGTGGATACCCTTTCATCTCACCCGCCGATAAAGGGTCATCCGATGCCGACAATTGGTTCGCCATAGCTTGAGAGGCACATTCGAGGCCGTTCAATCGCGGAAACGAATTTTCATAGACTTCCGATAGGGTTGTATAGATTGGCGAATCTTTCTCGTCGCGCACTTTCAGCTTGTATGCGGAAGCTGCGACCCAGCAGAAGCCGTTTTTATCCCCGTCTTCAGCAGAAGTCATTAACCCGATATGAAAAACCGAGAGCCAATCCCTAAGCCTTTGTGCACCCGGCACGTCTTGTTCAGCTGCGTGCCCTGCCGCCCAAGTAAAAAAATCAGCTTGCCAAGGCGGGATGCTTGTATCGGCCGAAGAGCCAGAAGCATAATGAATGGCCCCAAATCCATCCAACGTATGTAGTTCATGGCCGGTATCGTCGACATAGTTGGCCAGATAATCCTGAACAATATAGTCAATCTGATTAACGAAATAAGATTTCATCGGATCGTCGTCTGGGGTAGCAAACGCAGCATCCGATATCGAGCGCAGGTTCCAAGCTTGGCTACGAACTTGCTGATACGCTCTGAGAAGACGTCCTTTATCGGTATTTCGATAGCCAGGATTAGCCCAAAGCTCAATATAGCTCGCAGTGAACTGCAACTCTTCTAAATAATAAAAATCGCCCGTAACCAGGTATGGAACATAGCCAATCGAGGGATGATGGGCCATATCGAAATGGTTAGGATTACTGCACGTGGTTTCACAGGATGGCAGCAGATCTCGCTCATAACTGCCGCCTGCCCGCCGTGCCCAGTTCAAACCCGCGATAGTGATATACGGATAGTCTACGATCGTAACCGGCCGTCCCGAGTGACTATCTCGATAGTGAAAGCTGTAGCTTCCCACAGCATCGTCGTTCGCCAACATCCAGTTGAAGGCGCGGCGATCGCCTGAAACGACAAAAGTCGATGTCCAACGGGGCAAGGGCCCAATCCCTGCCTGCGCTCCAGTAGCGCCCATATCAGGAGTCTGATCTCCATGATGCATCGGCATGACTTGTTGACGCACCGAATCTAAAAAATCTTCAGACGGCGACAGGTCCGCATAGTTGGATATGGCACCGGTTGATTGGAGGTATTTCACCGATGGCTCGACATACAGCTCCGGCGCCGACCGGGTCCAAAGTACGTGATGCCAACGTGTTTGGCTGTAGTGGGTCAGGCCGTCAACACTATACTGGTTGTCGCCAACCGCAATATGGGCCGAATAACTGACGTTATTCGGTTTAATAGCATAGGTGAGATCGTTCTCTATAACCGAATCGACTCGTACGTTGGCGATGCCGCCAGACGTGCCACGATAGGCCCGCACATTGAAGTAGACTCGTAAACGCGGCGTGTCCGCATTACCTGTAGTCAAGGTCGCTGGCACGATCCATTCACTGGCCAATCCCCCGGCCAGCCAACGTTTGCAGCTGGCCTGCCCCCACGCTGAACAGCTGCCAAGTTGAGCCACACGTTCTAGAGCACGGCGTGCATCGGCTGTATAGGTCGTGCCGTTCTGGCGCACGCGAACCTCAGCACTGAAGTTCGTACCCAGCAGATCGTTAATCGTGAGCGTCTTAAAGCCGCTATTCGACGCGCGACCCACCGCATATAGTTGTACCCGCTGGCTGCCGCCTGATGTCAAAGCCGGGGCCTGGATCGTGATCACGGCATGTCGCAACGAGCCACTCGACCAAGTTGCTTTTCGATCGACTTGGGTCGGCACGGTCGAACCGTCGATAACGGCCACGACATGCTGTGCCCTTGCAACATCGCCATCGGCGAATACTTGGCCGAAGCTGACATTTTCGACGCCCGTAGCAGCTTGGCCCTGGTTATGAATTACGACATCCGTTATGTACTCGGATGGAGCCGGCTCGCCGTCAGAAACCGCGCTATCATCATCATTCTCGTTGCCTGCTTCACCCACGCCCAGGTTCGTATCATCGCCATTCGACCAGGATGCATCGTCCTCGGATGAACCGTCGGCCACATCGGATGCCCCATCGTCTTCATCGACGTTAGTTGAGCCGCCACCGTCGGATGGCCTGATCGTCTGCTCTGGTATCGGATCGTTGTCCGAGCTGTCCGACGAATTGGCTTGATCGGGCGACGTTTGGTCATCGCTCGAACTCGCATTCTGATTGGATGGCTCGCTCGTGCCGCTCGAAGCAGTGTCGCTCTGATCCGAGCCGGAACCTTCTTCGTTATCACTGTCGGAGGAGTTGCCGACACTGGCGGTTTGGCTACTGGAAGAGGCTTTTTCGTCGGAGCCTCCGCCGGATCCGTTACAGCCGGCAAACGCGACCAAAGAAAACAGGCAGACACACGTTCCCACTAAACGACACAACATGGACCGGGTCCCTCATTGAGTGAGGATTCCGTCGCGAGCGCAAATCAGACGACACAACGCGGAATCTTGAAAAAAATCCAAAATTCGCCGTCTGGTTTGACCCAGCGGCAACCCGGCGGTCTTGGCACGCGTCAACGTGCTTTAGATCCGTGGCTTTGCGTCACTGTCTTTCGACAGTTTTGCCTTTGTCCTGAGATATCAGTTTCGAAAAAATGCCGACTGCCACGACCGGTCAGCCGTTCAAGGCGATCCCCCAAAGCACCGCTAGATCGCGGCAGAGAAAACGCTTCACACCGCATCCTCGTGATTTATTCATCTGCGCGGCGAGCCCTACATGGGTTTTAAATACGTTGGGCCTGGCACACTTTCACATCGAGGACGACCGAAGCTTCCGGTCATTTCTCGAAGGTTAGTATAGAAGGAATATCGATACGCCAATCGACGATAAACGGCCAATCATGCCGCTTTATCAAACGATCGTGGTTTGAGTCGAAGTTTGGCGCAGTCAGCTGTGACCGGTCGCCCTGTTTCGCCCGATACCGGGTCTGGAACTTTCAAGCAAAAGCTGAAAAAGTGAGGACCAACGAAAAGGTGGGCGGCGCAGATTCGGGGCCGTACTCCAGGCACGCCACAGGATACAGGATCGGTTGGCTCAACTCGCAGCGCATATATTCGGGGCCGACTCTTGACGAGCGCTGATCGAGCTCACCCGGTCAGCGACTCTCGAGTAGACCTTGCAACGTGCAAGCCACCGGCGTCGCGCCGACCGCTTTCTTGCTTTCAATCCCGGTATTTCGAGAGCCGGATAGTACAGGCCATACCGCGGGTCGCGGCCACCTATAGCCGCAACCCTCCCACGCCTTTGACGGGTTCTTTAATCGGACTGGATTGCTCGATACTCGCCACTCGTCTGGGTCGCCAGGCTGACGAGATAAATCGCCGCCCAGGAAACGATGAAACCTGGAATGATCTCGTATACGCCCGGCCCGCCTAAGAAACTGGCGTTCCAGCCCAGCAGGATCCACACAATCACGGCGATCGCGCCGGCAACCAACCCCGCGACTGCCCCACTCCCCGACATACGCGACCAAGTGAGCGACAGAATCACCAACGGCCCGAAAGCCGCACCGAACCCCGCCCAGGCATGGCTGACTAATCCCAATACCTGAGAATTAGGATCGCTCGCGATGAAGGCAGCAACGATACCTACCAGCAACACGCTCAAGCGGCCCACCAGCACGCTTTCCTTTTCAGTCGCTTCTTTACGTAGAAACAGCCGATAGAAATCTTCGGTCAATGAGGATGAAGACACCAGAAGCTGGCTCGAGATCGTACTCATGATCGCTGCCAATAGGGCGGCGTATAAAAATCCTGTGATCAGCGGGTTGAACAGCAGGTTGGCCAAAACGATGAAAATCGTTTCGGGATCCCCCACGTCCAAGCCATTGCGGACCGCATAAGCGCGGCCGAACACGCCCAGACTGATAGCGCCGGCCAGCGAAATCGCCATCCACGTCATCCCGATATTACGGGCCTTGGGCACTTCCGAAACAGAACGAACCGCCATAAAACGCACGATGATGTGCGGCTGACCGAAATACCCTAGCCCCCAGGTCACAGCCGAGAAGAATCCGATAACGGACAGGCCGTTCGTCCAGGACAGAAAATTGGGATCAACCTGCGCCAAGGTTTGAGACGCTTGATCGAAACCGCCGCCGCCGCTGCCGAACAGCACCACCAGCGGCATAATGATCAGAGCCAGCATCATAATGCAGCCCTGGACGAAGTCAGTCAGGCTGACCGCAAGAAAGCCGCCCACGACGGTATACGTGAGCACGATACCCAGAGTGACCCAGACGCCGACCGAGTAATCGCTAAAAGACCCGGCGCTGATCACCCCGCCGAAGGCACTGGTAAAGAGTTTCCCCCCCGCGACCAGCCCCGAAGCAGTGTAGACCGCGAAGAAAAGCACGATGATGATCGCGGAAACCGTTCTAAGCGCGAAGGCTTTGCTGGGGAAGCGGTTCGACAGAAACTCGGGGATCGTCAAACTGTTGTCGTAGCGTTCCGTCTGCTCACGCAAGCGCGGCGCCACAACGATCCAATTGACCAGTGCGCCAACAAACAGCCCGATGCCGATCCAAGCCTCGACGAGACCGGATGCATAGAGCGCGCCTGGCAAGCCCAAGAGCAACCAGCCGCTCATATCCGAGGCCCCGGCGGACAGTGCTGCCACAGCCGGACTGAGATTACGCCCCCCCAACATATACTCTTCCGAGGAAGAGGTGGACTTGCGCCAGGCATAGAAGCCGATGGCCAGCATCAGAACAAAGTAAAGGATCAAACTGATCCAAACGCCGATTGCCATACTGCCCCCTTCCTAAGGATTTATATTTGCCCCTGTTCGTACTCTACCCCTTCCTCCGAGAATAGCCAGCCTCGCCCGGATATCGGGATTTGACCCCGACGAAGCCGGCTGACCAGCCGGCCGCACCTGTCCTTGATCGTATTCGACGAATAAGCCGGTTCCATAGCAGCAAGGTTCAAGGACACAACCAAGCGCTTCATGCCCACCATCGCTGGTCTTTGGAAGTTGGCCCTTACGGCGTTCGTCGATCGGTGGGCAAAAGCACAGCTAAGCCTTCGAGAGTCCGCTGGAGGGCACCTCGGTGGCGTTCTACCGTCGCTCTAACCGCTCGGCCATCGCGCAGCGCGGTCTCCGGGCAGGCCAGCCAGTTCGTTAGAACGCGTTCGAGCGAGACCGCATCCGGAGCGACAACCGCTCCACCAGCCGTGGTCAAATCCCGGAGCGGCTCTCGCCATTCACGAACATGTGGCCCGGTGACGAAGGGACAGGCGATGGCTGCTGGCTCGATCACATTATGGCCACCGACTCCAGGCGTCAGACTGCCACCGACAAACGCCACGTCGGCCAGCGCATAGAACAGCGGCAGCTCGCCGAGCGTATCGACCAGAACAATATCGGTGGCCTCGTTCACCGAGTCCGCCAGGCTGCGCCGAGCTAGACGCCAATCCCCCGCCTCGATCAGGCCTGCCACGTCGTCGAAGCGCTGAGGATGGCGCGGCACGATAACCAATAAAAGTGTCGGATGGCGCCTGCGTAGCCGCGCAAAAACCGTCAGCAGCTCGTCTTCCTCGGGCGCATGGGTGCTAGCTGCCACCCAAACCGGACGCTGATCGGCGTGCCAGGTCCGACGCAGCTGTCTGGCCTCGCGGTGACGCCCTTCGTTTACCGGCTGGTCATACTTTAGGTTCCCGGTAACGGCGACTACACCACCTGCTGCGCCGAGGGATTCAAACCGATCGGCATGCGCCGGTTCCGCGGCCCCAATAAACGCGAAGCAGGACAGCATAGCTTTGAGCGCTGCGGCGATCACCGGCCGCGCATAGTTCGCTGCCGAGCGTTCGGACACGCTGGCATTCACCAGGGCCAACGGCGTACCGGTGCGGTTGGCCGCCATAATCAGATTCGGCCAAAGCTCGGTTTCTACGAAAATGCCGAGACTTGGACGAATCCGGGCGATGAATCGCCGAGTTGCCCCCGGAGTATCGAGTGGCATATAGGCAATCGTCGCTTGGTCGCCGAATCGACGTATCGCTTCGGCTCGGCCGGTTGGCGTCATCGTCGTGACGAGTAACGATCGGTCTGGCCGACGCTCGACCAAGGCCGCCACCAGAGACGTCGCCAGTACGACTTCGCCTACCGAGGCTGCGTGAATCCATATCGGATGGTCTAGATAGACAGCTCCGCGACCGAGCCGCTCCTGCCAATGTCGTCGATAATCCGGCTCTCGACGCCCACGCCAAGCGAAGTAAGCCAAGACGAACGGCAACGCAAGGCGCGTCGCAAGGCCGTAGGCGGCCTGCCACATCAGGCGCCTACGCTGGCCATAGTGGGCATCAGCTCCCGTCTACTCGTCGGCATGCATGCGCTCGACAATCGCGCTCGTTGAGTAGCCTGCCAAGAAATCCAGGACCCGGACTTCGCCACCAGCCGCACGAACACATTCACCGCCAGCGATATCCTCCACTCGGTAATCACCGCCTTTGACCAAAACGTCGGGTAACAACCGACAAATCAGGCGCTCCGGGGTATCTTCAGCAAACGGCACCACCCAGTCGACCGCCGACAAACCACGCAAGACCTGCATGCGGTGCTCCAGATCATTGAGCGGCCGCCCCTGGCCTTTGAGCCGGGCAACGGATGCGTCATCGTTGACGGCCACGACCAACCAGTCTCCCAGCGCCCGGGCCGCCTCCAGATAAGCAATATGTCCAGGATGCAGCAGATCGAAACAGCCGTTGGTCATGACCACCCGTTCACTACGGGCTTGCGCCTGGCTGAACCAGTCAGCGAGCGTGTCTTCATCTACGACGCCACGCCCCGCAGCACGCTGTGCCCGAGCGGCATACTGCAACTCGGCCGGCGATACACTCGCAGTACCGAGCTTGCCGACCACCACCCCAGCGGCCAGATTGGCCACGGCTGCAGCCTCGCCCAGACTCAGCCCGGCGCCGAGCCCAGCGCCAACCATGGCGATTACCGTATCGCCCGCGCCGGTTACATCGAACACCTCGCGAGCCTGAGTCGGCAAGTGCAGATCCCCCGCGGCACTGAACAGATTCATGCCCTTTTCACTACGGGTAATCAGAAGCGCCCCCAGATCCAATGCCTGCCGGGTTTCGGCCGCGCGTCGCGCCAGACTGGCCTCAACATCAGCCTCGGAATCGGCGGGCTGGAAGCCAGCATACGCCTCGAACTCGGCCGCATTGGGCGTGATCAGGCTTGCTCCAGCATAGCGTTGCCAGTCGCGGCCCTTGGGATCGACAAGCACCGGCTTGCCGGCTTCGCGTGCCAACCCGATGATCTCAGACACATCCGCGAGCGTACCCTTGCCATAGTCCGAACAGATCACGACATCGATAGCGTCCAGCGCGGCTCGACATCGCTCAAGCAAAGCCTGTCGGTCGAATGCACCGCCAAGCGCGAAGGATTTTTCAAAATCCAGCCGGATCAACTGCTGGCTTCGGCTGATCACCCGCAGCTTGGCAATCGTCGGATGCCCGGGGCTGATCACCAAATCAGTCGCGATACCGGCATCGTGCAACAGCGTCTGCGCAGCCTCGGCTGGCTCATCGGCGCCGACCACCCCGATCAACGTCGTACTGGCCCCGACGTGCGCCAGATTCAAAGCCACGTTGGCCGCCCCGCCCAGCCGACGCTCTTCGTCGCCGATGCGCACCACCGGCACTGGCGCTTCCGGCGAAATCCGCCCGGTATCGCCATACCAATAGCGATCGAGCATGATGTCGCCGATAACCAGGACACGGGCTTCGGCAAACGACGGGATCGAATCCATCCAGGCTTTCTTCGCAGGGTTATTTCGCGCATGATACAAAGCCCTGCGCATGCTGTGTAGCGCGCAGCCCCGGTTTGATCATATGAGCAAGCGGCCGGCCGCGCCGGCGGCCTGCGTAAGGCTGGATGACTGCTTCGACGACCGACACCGATTCGCCTGCTCGCCTCATCTCGCCGCGCTACTGGCCCAGCTGGCTGCTCATGAGTCTGGGCTGGCTGCTCAGCCAACTGCCCTACCGATTGCAGATGTGGCTCGGCGCCAAACTCGGCCGCCTGGCCGCTTATATCGTGCCGACCCGCCGGCGGGTCGCCGAGATCAACCTGCAGCTCTGTTACCCCCAGCTTTCGGACGATCAGCGCCGCGAACTACTGAAAGACCATTTCCGCTCGGTCGGACGCGGGGCCCTGGAAACCGGCATCTGCTGGTGGGGCCGCCAGTCCAAGGTCGATGCGCTGGCGCATATCGAGGGGTTGCAGCACCTCGAGGACGCTGCCATGCGCGGCCGTGGCATCATCTTGTTGTCGGCGCATACGACATCGCTCGAACTGGGCGTGCGTATGGCCCAGAAATACATGTCGGAACTGGGATTTTCGACGACCGCCATGTACAAACCGCCGCGTGACCCAGTGGTCGACCGGGTCATGCGCACCCGGCGCGAAGCGCATATCGGCGGCTCCAGTATTCCAGCCAGCGACGTCGTCGCCCTACTGGCCGCGCTCAAACGCGGCGAAGCAGTCTGGTATGCCGCCGATCAGAAAGCCGGAAAACGGGTCAGCGTGCTGGTCGATTTTTTTGGCCAACCCGCCCGTACTCACGTCGCAGTCAGCCGTATGGCCAAGATGACCCGGGCCACGGTCGTTCCGTTTTTCACCCTGCGCCGGGCCGACGGCCGCGGCTATCGCCTGATCGTCAAACCGCCGCTGAGCGACTTTCCCAGCGGCGACGAAACCGCCGATGCACGCCAGATTAACCAGATCATCGAAACGGTGGTCGCCGAAGACCCGGCCCAGTACTTCTGGCTGCACCAGCGTTTCAAACGCAAGGGGTTCGATCCCTACGCGCCGTCGAAGGCCTCGTCGTAACCCTCGCGTAGCGCGGCCCAGTCGGCTTCGGTGAAATAAAACGGCCTCCAGCGCATCGCGAACTTGTCGAGGGAACGGCGCAAGCGTTTGAGATTCGCCTGTCGCCACGCTCCGTCGCGGCGAAACCGTGCGCGGTCGAAATCGATCAGATGAAAACGACTCTGGCCATCGATGAGCACGTTGCGTGCATTCAGATCAGCGTGCCACACCCCGTGGCCATGTAGCTCGGCCAACACTCGGCCCAGGCTGCGCCAGTTTGCTGTTGCGAGCCGCGCCCGAGCCAGCTGGTCGGCCAACGGGGTCGAATCGACAATGCGTTCGGTGATCAGGTCGGCCCGATAAGCCAGGCCAGCGCAGCGGACCGCCTGGGCGGCTATCGGGCACGGCACCGCAAGCCCCAGGCTCTGGAGCCGTATCAACATGTCGAACTCGCGCATTGGACGACAATGCGCGTTAAGCCAACCGATATATCGATCGGCATTGAAGTGGGCGACCAACCCCCCCCGGCGATAATGCCTGAGCACCCAGTGTGCGTCGGCTTGTCCGGCGATAAAAAGAGCCTGCCCGCGCCCTATACCCTGGCCTTCGACGCGCCCGGCTGCCTGCCAAGCATGGGGATCGAAAAAACCTGGATCCGGACAGGCTTGGCCGAGCAAGGCCTGGTTCCATACCACCCGTCGGTCACCATCGTGATATCGGCCGATCGAACCGGGTCGGTCGAGTTGGGATGCAGCGGTCATTGCAGATATGGTCGCACAATCGCATTCGGGTTTGACGCTCGCACAGCATGTACGATCTCGACGAGATGGGTTGTTCGCTTTCTATTTCCTTATAAGCTGATGTATCAAGATTGCGTTAATGCCCAGCCGCACCGGGCCTGCTGCGAGATTTTATGAGTTACGGCACCGTTTTCTGCGCCGATTTCGCCGATTATCCGTTCATGCACGAAGCGGCTATGGACTTGGCTGATCAGGCCCGACTAATCGTCGGCGGCCAGGGCCGCACCACACGCCAGCCCACCGACGCATCGCTGGATCGTTATGAATATTTCGACTGGCGGCACTACTTCCGCCTGGCCGACTTCGAGCACAAGCTCGATCCCACCGCCGTCGTCGAACCCGAACGTCTTAAAGCCTACGAGCCGGCCCAGCATCGTTTCCTGCGTTCTCTGGACCGTGTATTTCTAGTCCCAGAGGCCGAAGCCGTCCAGGAACGGCTGTTCTACGGGCTGGTCAACGCTTTCGAAGCCTGGCTGGCCCGGGCACCGCGTCCGCTTACGGTATTTTTCGCCCATACCCCGCACTTTCCATGGCATCTGGTGTTTCACCAGGTCTGTCGCGTCAACCGGATCCCGGTCTACATTTTTCGCACCACCCAGATCGCCGATGCCGTTCTGCTCGATGCTGATCTATCGGTTTCAAGCCAGGACTGGGTGCGCCCAGTCACCCCGATCGATCCCACCTGGGTGATGGATCAGGCCTGGGCGCGTTCGCCGCGCATGGCCAATTCCGTATCGATCAACGAGCGTGCCGGGCGCCATGCGCGCAAGCGGCTCGGTTTTTTTCGCTGGAGCGCGATCGTCTGGCGCTACTTCCGCGATCGCCGCTATCTCGCGCATCGCCACTATCATCGTCTGGGCTGGCGCGCGATCGTGGCCGCAGCACGGCGACGCCATCGCCAACGCCGGGCCGATCTCGCCTATCTCGATCGTCATGCCGCCCAACAGGCCCCGAGCGGACGCTATGCCTACTTCGGCCTGCATTATCAGCCCGAGCGCACGACAGTGCCCGAGGCCGGCTATTTTCATGATCAGATTCGCGCAATCCGCATCCTCGCGGCCTCACTACCTGCCGGAATGACTCTGGTAGTAAAAGAGCATCCGCGCCAACTCGGCGACCGACGGCCCTCGCTGCGTCGGTTGCATGCCGTGCGCACACCGCTGTATGAAGCGATTCGACGGATTCCCAATGCGGTGCTGGTTCATGCCTTCGTCAACTCGGCGACCCTGATCGGCGGGGCGAAGCTCACGGCCTCCTGCACCGGCTCGGCGATCTTTGAAGGCATGCAGGCCGGCATTCCAGGTCTGACGTTTGCACGCACCTGGCATTCGGACTGCCCCAGCGGGCCGTTCTGTGCCGATGCCCAAAGCGTGGCCGCGACCGTGCCGCAGCTGCTGGCCAAATCGACCGACGAAGTGCGCGCCGACTATCAGCAGTTCCTGATCGATCATGCGCCATGGTGGTTTCTCGGTGCCAACGATGATCGCGCCGTAGCGCGTTCGGCCTTTACCCGCGAGCAACTGCGACACTCGGTCGCCGAAGTGCTGCGCAACCTGACCATCGACGACAGCGCCGAATCGACAGGCGTGCGCCTGGCCCGAGACAACACCCGCAGCGAGCGCTCAGCATAAACCACGCACATTAATACTAAGCGGTGCGCGCCCGGTCCATCTGCTCGGCGACAAATCTGCCATATGCCTTGAAATCAAAGGTGCGCTCGAACAGGCGCCGGCCGGCGCTGGCAATCGCTCGTCGTTCGGTCTCGTGAGCGGCGTAATAGCGGATCTTGTCGATCATATCGTCGAGATCGTCGAAACAGACGAAATGCTCGTACTCGCACGCCCCACCGGGTAGCGCTAGCGCCCGGATCGACGGACTGCTCAAACAAAACGCCGCCAGCAGCCACAGCTCCCAATGCCGATGCGTAAATTCGCCAAGGCCATCGAGGGCGAGGTTGACCCGCGACTCGCGAATCGTTTCAACATAGCGCTCGGCATCGACGGCCGGCACAGCTACATCGGCCGCGACGTTCGGATCGATGTCATGGCCCTGAATCCCGCCGATCGCATCCAGCTCGGCTGCCAGCACATGGCGCCAGGCTGCCGGCCGCAGGCGTGAGCTTTGGGTACCGTAAAAACATACGTCGTGACGGTACTCGACACTCGGTTCGGCATAGCCGAACGCAGCAGGATCGAGGCGGGCCACATTATGGCGGCGCGAGGGAATCAGCGGACAGGCCAGCCAGGCCAGCCGGATTTTGTCGCGATTGCGATCGGCGATCGGATACCGGTTCAAATCCGCGTAGTGCTCTCGCTTAAACACGACACCGAAACAGTCGAGACAGGCATCATCGACCATAAAGCCTGCCTCGGGATTGCTGATGAAAAACGCCTTGGGCAGCCCGTCGATCCCAGCGATGAAATCGAACTCGCGTACGTTGCGGCCTTCGCCCGACGAATCCGACTTGCTGCATACGATTAGATAATCAAAACGCTTGGCCACATCACGAGCATGGCGCTGCAGCCAGTCGAGACTGGCCTCAGTGACGTTGAAACTGGCGTGCAACGCCGAACGCATGAAACCGCACTGCCCGCGCAGCTTGCGATAGCGGTTTTTCTTACGCCGCAGACGCGTGATAGGTCCAGCACCGAGATCCGGATAGTAACGACCGATATAGAGAACTCGAGCCATGCGCTTTATGGCCAAATAGCGATTGATGGCGCCCGATGATAGCGGATGTTCGAGCAACGGCTGCCAGCGGCCAACGATGCCCTGGTCACAATCCGACCGCGTGGCGGACATGATCCCAGGCTCGACCGTCCGCCAATTCACCCTGCTGCCATTGCTTCCAGGCCAGATCGCGACACCAGACATGCCGGTCTGGGCGCACCGCTGGTGCCTCGAGCGCGTGGCTTGCCATAGGCCAGGCCATCGATCCCGGCCCTTCGACCACCACTGGCACCCCGGCCAGTACCGACTCTACACCGGTGGTCGAACTATAAGTCACGACCTGGCCGGCAGTCGCCAGTTCGGTCGCCAGATCGTGGCGCGACGGCTCGGCCTCGGCCGGACAAGGCGTGGACTTGAGCGGATGCGGACGATAGACCACCTGCTTGCCGAGCGCAGCCAGGCGCGCAGCCCGATCGGCGGCCCACTCGGTCACATCGATACCATCGAGGGAGATATCCCCCGGTACCTGCCCGATCAACAACACCCGATCCGACGAGTGCGCCTGCCATGGCGCAAGCTGATGACCGAAATAATGGGCAAACCGCTGCCCCTGATCCGCCGCGCCAGCGAACCGTCCCCGCCGGTTGAGCCCATCGAATGCCAGACTCGCCCACTCCCGCCGGGGCTGCAAAAAGCCGCGTTCAATGATCAGCGCATGTTGGCCGTTGGCCCGCAGGCGCTCGAATAGAGCCGGTTCGTGCCAGCCCCAGAAAACATGCACGTCGGCATCGAGCGGTTGCCCCGCCCGGTATAAGCGCGTTTTGATGCCATGTCGACGGAGCCCCCGCCGTAACGCAACGGACCAGCCAATCTTTTCCTTACGCCGCCGATAGCGACGGCGTGACCGCGCCGTCCACGGCCATTTATCGGGATACGTATGAAAACAAACCGAAATCACGATAACCGCCTGATTGAAATCGAAACCTGACTTAGGGGTGTCGATGAGTCCTACGCATCCACGCTAGGCGTAGTTGCATGGCGGCTCCATTCCGCGCCACCCCGGTCATTGAACCGCCAAGCGCGCTCAGACGCGGGATAGCCGACATGTTTCCCATCACCGGGCTTGGTGTCTTCGAGGTAGAGCAACCGAAAAAACGCCACCCGAGCGCCGCACGCTTCGCGGTACTCAAGACCGGCCACCAAAGCGCCGGCTGCCCCGCAAGATTCAAATGGCGCGCTCCCTGACGTTGCAGCCTAGCAGGCCTCACTCAAAAATACGTAAAACAACGAATTACGAATGTTTTCGGGCCGCGGCGCTACAGACCATACTGCGGGCTAAGGCGCGTCAAGCCTTCCTATACAGAAAGACCATGGCGGCAAGACCAGGCCCAATCCGCGCCGCGCGGTCATTTCTGCGCGAGCGGGCCACAACGCTTGGGTGGCTGCCCTGTTGCTAATTTGTTGGGCGCTCTGCGGCGTTACCAGCCTGATCGTGGCACACCACGAGCGGCGACTCGTGTTTGGCCGGACACGAGGGTCGGTCTCTAACGCGGCGGGCGAACAAAACCTCGCCAGGCCTTAGGGCCTGTCGAGGTTTCGAGCGAGTCCGCGCCAAGGCGCATCAGAAACGGACCGTTGCGCAGCCGTCTGCTTATGCGACCGAGGCCCTGCCTGGCCACCCCAGGCGGGCACATCAAAGCCCAAGGCGTGTTTGGGGCCCCGCCCTGTTTTAGCGATCGGTATCGGCCGACGAGCCCTGTACGATGTCTTCGAAATAGGCAACGACCTGCGCGACATGCCGGTCGTAATCGAAGACCTCATAGGCCACGCGACGTGCCTGCTCGCAGAGGTATCGATAACGCGCCCGGTCACGGGTCAAATCCAGAATAGCCTGCGCGGCTGCCTCTGGACGCACCGC
The DNA here is from genome assembly GCF_049568105.1 of Salinisphaera sp. SPP-AMP-43. Lineage (GTDB taxonomy): Bacteria > Pseudomonadota > Gammaproteobacteria > Nevskiales > Salinisphaeraceae > Salinisphaera. The sequence continues at coordinate 1,310,443 of NZ_CP145335.1, read as the reverse complement.
TCGGGGTGGACTGAGACCGTCGTCATAAGGGTCATACATATAGGGGGGTAAGCCGACCTCCGAACCGCCCAGAGCGACATACGCCTGCAGATCCAGCTCCGGCCGCAGGACCCATCCGGTTTCCTGATGGCGCACGATTTCCGGCAAGCCGTCCACACCGCTAGCCACCACCGGACAGCCACAGGCCATTGCCTCCAGCGCGACGCCGCCGAAAGACTCGCGAAGCGGCAAATGCAACAGACAGTCGATACTGGAATAGAACGCCGTCATATCATCGACCAGTCCGGCAAAAACGACCGAATCGTCGATTTCCAGCTGCTGCACCAGAGCCTGTAGCGATGCCTGCGCAGGCCCGGTACCGGCAATCAGCAGACGGGCATCGATGCCTTGCCGGTGCAGATGGCGCAAGGCGTGCAGAGCCAGTGCCACGCCTTTCAGGCCGACCAGGCGCGCAGCCACACCGATCGTCAATGTCTTCGATGGCCGCTGGTCGCGAGATGACAGGGTACGTCCGGCCACCGTCGGTCGCAGGGCATTGCGACAGACTCTGAGCTGGCCTTTGTAATGCCAACGCAGTTCGAGCATCCGTTGACTGGCGGTCGAGTTCGAGATCGCATACGGCACGCGGGCAAGCACCTCGGCTTTGCGTGTTTCGCTGCCAGCAGTCCAGGACGAGCCGCGATCCCAATACACACAAGGCCGATCGTTAATCAAACGCACGGTTTCTAGATGGCCTGCAATGCCGTTCCATAACACGACCAGATCCGCCGAAGAGCGAGCCAGTATTCGTTTGAGATGCCAACGACGCACGGCCGCCGGCTTGCGTGGCAAATGAATACCGTGGCGATAACGATCAAAATGAATTGTGTCGCAGTATTCGTTCAGTTCGGCCCGAAAACTGTCGTGTACGGCATAGCCCCGGAGCATCACATCGTGTGTCAGGTCCATCATTTCGGTCGAGCGACGCACAAACGCCAGAAACTGGTGCTCGACACCGCCGACGGCTTCCAAATTCACGCAGTGCAATAAACGCATATCAGAAGACTGTGCTGTACGGCCCAAGGTGATCGGCGCGGCCGTTAGGCATCACCTGACAGACAGCGTTCGATGAATGTGCCGTGGGCACGAAAATCGTAGTGCGCCATGAACCGATCATGGCCGGCCTGGGCGATACGCTCTCGGGGTTCACGATGCTCGGCATAAAAACGAATTTTATCGATCAGGTCGTCATGATCGTCATAGCAGACAAAATGTTCGTTCTCGCGCGGCTCGCCCGGAAGCGACAGCTCGCGTATCGAAGGGCTGCTCAGACAAAACCCGGTAAGCAGCCATATTTCCAGATGGCGATGCGAAAACTCGCTGGTGCCCTCCAGCGCCAGATCGACGCAGGCATCGCGCAGGGCATGCTGAAACGCCTCGGGTTTTAGCTTCGGCCCGGCGATCGTCGGTGCTACATCCGGCGCGATATTGTGCGGCTGGATACCGCCGCTGGCGCGCAAATCCGAGGCCAGGATCCGCGCCCAGGCACGGGAGCGCTCCGGCGAACTCTGTTTGCCGGCGAAAAACACATCGTTTTTGGGCTCCGGAGCAGGCGCGTCATAACTGTAATCGGCCACCCGGATGTGATCGATGTTATCGCGACGCGTCGGTACCAGTTGGCAGCTTAGCCAGGTCTTGCGAATCTTGTCTCGATTGCGGGGCTGCAGGTTGTAACGCTCGAGATCGCGGAACGGCTCGCGCTTGAAGACCACGTCGAACCGATCCAGACACTGATCGTCGGGCATGTAATCAGCACGCTCATTACACAGGAACAATGCTTTGGGCCGGGACGTGATATCGGCCAAACCATTGAACTCCCGCCAATGCCGGCCCTGGCCGCTCGAATCAGCCTTGCTACAGACCACGATGTAGTCGAAGCGATCGGCAAACGACCGACCTCGTCGCATGAGATCGTCGAGTTTGATCTCGGTAACTCGAAACCGGGAGTGCAAGGCCGCTCGAAAAAAACCATCCTGGCCGCGAAATCGCTCGCGGTGCGATTTGTCGCGCCGTTTTTCCTCGCGCCGAGTCAGCCCTTTGTCGGGATAAAAACGATCGACATACAGGACTTTCTTATATCCACTCCACCGTCGCCAGCGCAACATGAATTCTCCTCGACTACAGCCCGGCTAACGGAGCAGCGTCAGACGCTCATCCGATTCGATCAGCAACAACGCACGCCGCCGTTCGGCGTCGAAGTCGTGATCGGGCGACATCGGCCGCGTAGGCTGACTGGCCGAATGAGAAGCGCCAAAATCGAAGCCATAGATATTCAGACGCGCACAGTCCGAGGCGGCCAGCAAGTCGATCGCCTTCATGCCGGTGGACGCGGTCTTGCCCAGTTCACGCGCCAGATGCCGATCGCGTGCTTTTGAAAAGATATGCAGCCGGCCGGAGGCGAACATCCAGGCCGGCATGTTACGCATCATCTTGGCCCGGCGGCTGACCCAAATAATACGCTGTATACCGCGTGCTTTGGCTGTTTCCCGGCTGATTGGCAAGCCGGTCACCACCCAGTCGGTACGGCTGCCATGTGAATGCGCCGCGACCAGAATCCCTCGATTACAGCGCACCACGATATCGGCAGCATCGATCGCGCGCCCATAATCGCGCTCGGCCAGCGAGGCCGCGTTACCGACCAGCGCAACGTGCTTGCCGGTCAGTTCCTGTAATAGACGCCGTTCCGAAACAGTACGACGAACCACGCGCCAAAGCCGGCCGGCCAAGCGCTGGCGCCGGCGCATCCAAGTCGCCCGGCGCTTGGCCCGCTTTTGCAGATCCGCCACCTTGGCCGCTAACGCTGCATCGACCGGAGCAGTGACAATCACACAGTATTCGCGCGGCGTATTTTCGATCGTCTCGGCATGGCCGAACACAGCAGCAATCCGCTCGCGCCACCATTCGGCGTCATGCACGCTGGCGAATTCGTTTAGGCCATCGACCAACGGGCCGGCCGAATAGCGGGTCGCGATGCGAAACACGCCGAATGAAGCCACTCGATGAGCCGCATCCAGGGCACGCGCAACAGCGGCCTCGTCGAGCCAATGCAGGACCCGGTCGCTGGCCACGAGCGTACTTCCAACCTCGGCGTCGTCGGCCTGCTCGCCACTCCCATGAGCCTCGAAGCCCTGCTCGACTAAACGCGTGGCCTCTAAAGAGTCCGCCACGGCGCGCACCCAGTCGGGCGCATCGCCAAGCGCGTGCTGATACAAGACTGGATCGGGCCTAAACATGGGCAATACGCGCGTACAGCGCCTGGTATGCATCGGCCATGCGCGCCACCGAAAAACGCACCGCGGTGCGCCGGCCTGCGGTGCCCAGAGATCGTGCCAACTCGGGCTCGTCCTGCAGACGAGCGATCGCATCGTACAAGGCGTTTGGGTCGCCGGGCGGCACCAACAAACCGTTGTAGCCGTCATCGACGAACTCCGGCAACCCGTCGACCGCCGAAGCCACCACCGGCAAGCCGGCACGCATCGCATCCAGCGCGGCCCCGCCGATGCCTTCGTGGCGCGATGGCAATACGAACGCATCGGCAGCGGCCAGGTAATCGCCGACGTTGTCGACGAAACCGGCGAATTCGACGTTGGCCAACCCGTTGGCCTGGCGTTCGAAGACTTGGCGGTCACGACCGGCCCCGGCCAGCACGAAATGCATGCTTGGCCGCTGCGCCGCAGCCCGGCGCGCAGCTTCGATCAGATGCGACTGTCCTTTCTGGGCATCGACCAGCGCCGCAACATTCAGCACCACGAATGCATCGCCCCAGCGTTTACGCAAGGCCCGGGCACGCGTCGGGTCGACCGGCAGGTCAGACAGTGCGCTATAGATGGTCGCCACATCGCGATTGGCATAGTCTGCGATTTCCCGCGCCACCGAACCGGCAACGCCGACACAGGCCGCCGCATCGCGATAGATGGCGCGGGTGACCACACTCGCGCTCGGCCGCTTACCGATACGGCGCGTGACGATATAGGGCGTACCGGCCACGCGCGAGCGCAACCAGGCCAGCTGCGCAGCCCGGGTTTCGTGGGCATGTAGCACCGCCCCTCGCACCGCCGCCAGGTGCATAGCGAACGGCTTGCGAACAGGCACGATCTCAAGATCCGACAGATCGGCCAGACGCGCAGCAAGTGGCTGGCCTCGCCGCGCCACCAGGCGCTGGGCCACGCCGCGCCGCGCGAGCTCGCGAATCAGCAATTCGGTCTGGCGTTCCCCGCCTCGATAACCGCGCGCTAGATTGAGGTGAGCAATTCGACTCATGAGCTTTCGTAGGCGAGCGCCGCACCATTGCGTTGCGCTCAGGCCCGTGTCTAGACCGCGCCCAATACCATTCGGACGAGCTCCGAATGATCGTCGCGTGCCAGCCCGCGATAGGGCGCCGTCTGTTTATAGCCCTCTGGCGGGAACAGGAAACTGGTCGGCGTGACGAACTGGAAAAAACCGACGAGGCGCGGCTGGCCGCCCTGTTGTACGCGGCTGCCATAGTGGAAACAGCGGCTGGTGTCGGCCAACACGGCAGTACCAGCGGCACCGGTGACTTCGTGCTGCGGCTCGCGGCCGACCACGCGATCAGCGACCTCGTCGCTCACGCGATAGCCCTTGCGGCCGTAGGTATAGCCGATCGACGCCCGCAGCTTGTCCGAGGCCTCGGCTTCCATGAGCGTCAGGGGGCCGCTCGCGGTATCCACGTCGCTGGCGTAGATGAAGATCTTGAGCTGGGTCGTATCGTCCCAGTCGCAGTGATAGAGCTGGCTGGCGTGATGCTGTGACGGAGCATTATCGGATTTCCAGACATCGATCTTGGCCAGTACCGGCACCACGCCCAGATAACGGGCAATCGCCGCGATCACATCGTCACGCAAGGCAAAGCGCAAAAATGGCGAGTCATCGCTGAGATGGGCCGCATCCAGATAACCCTGCTGCAGGAAATCCTTATTCCCCGGGGTGATCTCGGATTCACGCGCGGCGATGATCTCGCGCGCGGTACCGACGATGTCATCGACTTCTGGGAACGTGCCCGGAGGCAATACGGCAAAACCATCCCGGTGCGGGATCTCGTGGCTGTCGTTCGACGCCGCGAGCTCCTTGGCCAAGCGCTGGCGCGCGTCCAGCGGCGCCCCCTGCTTGGCACCGAGACGCGCCGCATACCACTGGCGGCGCCTGGGCGTGCCTTTGACGAAATAATTCCACAACGCCTTGTTATGGCCTTGCTTATTGGTTCGAAACAGATTTTTCATATCACCAACCGGCCACCGCCTCGTGTTGAATCACTGGGTCTGTCGACACCGACGCCGATTATAGAAGATCGATCGCAGGTTACGACCCCGGGGCACGGCGCGTCGTGCGGCAGAGATTCAGGTTCGCCAGCCCAGCGCCATGGCCGCGCGCCGCAGATTCTGGCCGAAACGCTTGCCCGGCGGATCAGAAAAACGGCGCGCCTCGTAGCGGAACACGCCTGAATGGTCATCGTAATAGCAGTGTCGATGGTCGACGATCTGACTCTGCCAGTCCGAGGCCGAAACCCGCCAGTGGTGGTCAGGCTTGCGCCGACCGCGCTCGGCCGCGATCTGGCGTACCGCTAGACGGCGTTGCAACTGCTCCGGGTCACGCGCCCGAAAATGCTGCATGACGATCCGGTGTGCGGCCAACGGCCCGCGGGGGGTCGGCCAGTGCTCGCCGCCACACCAGCGTAGCTTCGGATGGTGACGCATGAAGCGCAGCTCCTCGTAGGCAGCCCGATAATAGCGACGCCGCTCGTGGATCGGGCGCTGACGATCGGCCAGGCTCTCCTGGCCCGCCTGCCAGGCCGACCAGTCGACATCGGTGTATTCGTAGAACAAGTTGATCGCGTTCACGCGACATTCCAGCGGCGACAATGCTGCGAGAAAGGCTTTCGGATCCTGCGGATAGAACTCGTCCCCATCGAGCCGGCACCACCAGTCGTCGGTGCTGGCTTCACCGAACAGACGCTGGAACGGGATCATGCGCAGATCGTTGTGGAATGCCCCGGTATAGCGGCCAATGAACTCGATTCGATCTGGATGCGCCGCCGCCACGGCCTCGACCTCGGCCACGGTATCGTCGTCGCTATCGTTGTCGAGCACCGCGATGCGATCACACCAGGCCAGTGCCGCGGTCAGGGTTTGACCGATAATATCGCCTTCGTTTTTCACCACGGTCAGGCCGAAAATCTTCATCGCGCTCCCTTGTCTACACGCCACGGCCTGACCGCCGGCGGCCGCGGCTGCTATTCTCGTGCGGCTTCGCGCTTTGGGCGAAGTTTCGTTCACCATGCTACCCGACGCGACCATGGACACAGTCAAGATCTTCGGCGCCGGCTCGATCGGCAATCATATGGCCCACGCGGCGCGCTCGCTCGGCTGGTCGGTGGATATCTGCGACCCCGATCCGGCGGCGCTCAAGCGCACGCGGCACGATATCTACCCCGGCCGCTACGGCGCCTGGGACGAGGCGATCGGGCTGTACGATCCGGCCGATGCGCCGAGCGGCCACCACGACCTGATCATCATCGGTACGCCGCCGGATGCGCATATGCCTTTGGCGCTGGCCGCCATTGACGAGGGCCCGAGCGCCATTCTGATCGAGAAACCGGCCAGTACCCCGGTCTCCGAACTCGACCGCCAGGTGTTCGAACGCGCCCGGGCGGCTGGAGTGCGTGTGTTCGTCGGCTACGACCACGTGGTCGGCCTTGCAACCCGGCGCTTCGACGCACTGGCGAGCGCCGAGACCGCTGGCACCGTGGCCACGCTGGACGTCGAATTCCGCGAATACTGGGGCGGGATCTTCGCTGCCCACCACTGGCTGGATGGACCGGCCGACAGCTATCTCGGCTACTGGCGACGCGGCGGTGGCGCGCTGGGCGAACATTCGCATGCCCTTAATCTTTGGCAGCACATGGCGCATGTCGTCGGCGCCGGGCGCGTTGTCGAAGTCTCGGCGCTGCTCGATATCGTCTCGGATGGGGCTGCCGAATACGACCGGCTGGCAGCCCTGCACCTGACCACCGAAAACGGGCTGCGTGGCCGGGTGGTTCAAGATGTGGTCACCCAGCCCACGCGCAAATGGGCGCGCCTGCAGGGCAGCACCGGTTTCGTCGAGTGGGTCGCCGGCTATGCGCCGGGTGCCGATGCCGTTATCCACGGCTCGGGGAGTACAGAAGCCCAGACCGAGAGTTTCACCAAGAGCCGGCCCGACGATTTCATCGCCGAACTCGAGCACATCGCGGCCCACGTGCAGGATGGCTCGGCCTCACCGCTAGAGCTATCGCGCGGGCTGGATACCATGATGGTAATCGCGGCCGCCCACCGCTCGCACCGGGAACGACGGGTCGTGCGCCTCGATGAAGCCGAACCCTACGACATCCGCGGCATGGCTGGCGCCTGAGCGCGTCACCGCAAGACAACAAGAGGAGCGCCCGTATGCGTCAATCCTATGATTTCAACGACCTGTTCGTATTCGAGATGGCCAACAACCATCAAGGCGACGTCGAGCACGGCCTGAGGATCATTCGCGAAATGGGCGCCGCCGCCGCCGAATATGGGGTGCGCGCGGCGATCAAGTTCCAGTTCCGGCAACTCGATACGTTCATCCATCCGGATTATCGCGAAGCCAGCGAACCCAAGCATATCCAGCGGTTTCTATCGACCGAGCTGTCGCGCGACGAATTTCAGACGATGTTCGATGCTGCCCGTGCCCAGAATCTGCTGACTATGTGCACGCCCTTCGACGAAGAGTCGGTGGAGGTCATCGAGGAGATAGGCTTCGACATCATCAAGGTCGCTAGTGCCTCCTGTCAGGACTGGCCTTTGCTTGAACGGATTTCCGAGGCCAATTTACCGGTGATCGTGTCTACCGGCGGCCAGGACATCGCCTCGATCGATAATATCTCGAGCTTCTGCCATCACCGCGGTATCGATCATGCGCTGATGCATTGTGTGGCGTTGTATCCGACCCCGGACGAGCACTGCCAGCTCAACCAGATCGATCGCCTGCGCGAGCGCTATCGCAATACCACGATCGGCTGGTCGACCCATGAGGATCCCGGCGACACCGATGTCGTGATCGCGGCCTATGCCAAGGGCGCGCGCATGTTCGAAAAACATGTCGGCGTCGTCGACGGCCCGGTCACCCAGCTCAATGCCTATTCGGCCGATCCGGAGCAGGTTCGGGCCTGGCTCGCGGCGTATAAAAAGGCCGTGGCGCTGTGCGGCGACGATACCCGCGAAACTCGCCATACCCAGGCCGAACGGGATGCCCTGGCGGCTCTACAGCGTGGCGTCTATGCCCGCGAACCACTGGCACCGGGCCAGCAGCTGACGATGGACGATGTCTTTTTCGCCATGCCCTTGCAGGCGGGGCAGCTGACCTCAGGCCGCTTCAAACCCGGCACCGTGGTCGAGCAGGCCGTGACCTCCCAGGGCGCGGTGGCCTACGCCAACGTCGATATCCCCAGCGACCCGGACCGCAAAGTGATCCAGTCCTCGCTGCATCAGATCAAGGCGATGCTCAACGAGGCCCGGATACCGTTGAACTCGGACTTCAAGGTCGAGTACTCGCATCATCACGGGGTGGAGAATTTCCGCGAGGTCGGCGCGGTGCTCATCGACGTGGTCAATCGCAAGTACTGCAAAAAGATCGTGGCTCAGTTGCCGGGCCAGTATCATCCGGCCCATTTCCACAAGCTCAAAGACGAGACATTCATCATCGTTCACGGCACCCTGCATCTCGAGGTGGATGGGCATCATAAGGTGCTGTCGCCGGGTGAGACCGCAGTCGTGCAACCGGGGGTCTGGCATCACTTTTGGACCGAAACCGGCGTCATCTTCGAAGAAATCTCGTCTACCCATAAAAACGACGATTCGTTCTATAAGGACAAACGCATCAACCGCATGCCACGCAGCGCGCGCAAAACGATCGTTGACCACTGGGGCCGCTTTACCCTGCGTGATGAGGACGAGCCGGAAAGCGAGATCTGGCCCCCGCAGCGGCGGGCTGCGGAAGCCGAGGCATCGGCCGAGTCCGATCGCGATGCAGCGATCAACGGCTGACCGGTGGCTGCTGTGATCAAGGCCGTGGTCTTCGATTTCGACGGCACGCTGGTGCTATCGAACCGGATCAAGTACGACGCGTTCTACCAGACCGCCGAAGCCCACGGCCTGGACCGGGAACGGGTGATGGCCCTGCGCCATGCCCATCCCGGGTTCAACCGCCATGAAATCTTCGCCGAACTATCGCGCCAGCTACGGGCCGAGGGTTTTGCCGATATCCCCGACGGCACGACATTCGTGGCCACCTATGCCGATATCGTGACCCGCGAAGTCACGCGCTGTGCCTGGGTGCCGGGGGCCGAGGCCGCGCTGGATAGCCTGGCTGCGCGGCGACTCGCGTTATTCATCAACTCCGCAACACCAAGCGACGGGCTGCTGCCCATCGTCGAACGACGCGGTATGCGCGCTCGTTTCCAGCTGGTTCTAGGCGGCCCGGACAGCAAAATCGCGAATCTGAATCGCATCGCGCAACAGACCGGCCTCGCACCGGAGGCCATGGTCATGGTCGGCGACGGTGAAGACGATCGCGTGGCTGCAGCTGCGTTCGGCTGTCATTTTGTCGGCGTCGAGTTCGAAACCGAGGCTCATGGCCGCCCGGCCCACCGTCTTACGGAAAAACCCCGGCATCTCGTCTCGGATTTGGCGGGCGTGCCTGAGCTCATTGATTCGATCACAGCAGACCACAGCGCAGGCTAATCATGTACGCCGACTACAAGATTCTGGCGGTCGTACCAGCGCGCGGCGGTAGCAAAGGCGTACCGCTGAAAAACATCCAGCCAATCCAAGGCGTACCGCTGGTCGCCCGGGTCGGTCATCTGATGTCGGATGTGCCGGAGATCGACCGCGCCGTGGTCTCCACCGACCACGACGAGATCGCCCGGATCGCCGAGGAGGCCGGCCTGGCCGCCGACTGGCGCCGCCCGTCGACGCTGTCCGGCGATCGCATCGGCGATCTCGACGTGCTCATGCATGCCCTGAACGAGACCGAACAACGCGACGGGCTGCGCTACGACATCGTGCTGATGCTGCAACCGACATCGCCCATGCGGACCGCCGCGCATGTGCGTGACACCTACCGCAAGCTAGTCGATGAAGGCCGGGATGCAGTCTGGACCGTTTCCGAGACGGACTCGAAATACCACCCGCGCAAACAACTTACGCTGGCCGACGATCGGCTCGGCTACTACAGCCAGGATGGCGGCCGAATCATTGCGCGCCAACAGCTCGATGCGCTTTATCACCGTAATGGCGCCGCCTATGCTTTTACTCGCGCCTGTCTTCTAGAGCAGCGCGACATCATGGGCGCGAACACCGCCGGCTTGATTACCGAGAGCATGGTCAGCATCGATACACCGTTCGATTTCCGGCTGGTCGAGTTTCTACTCGCCGACCAGCAGGGCAGCGCCGAATCATAAAGGCCTGGGCGCTCCCCTGCCGTCCCCTAGCCTTAAGCCTTAGCCCAAGAGCACGCACCGCCTGAAACAGCGTTCGTCGCCGTCCAACGTGTCGAGCCCGTAGCCGCGCGCCCGGCGTGATTGTTCGCCGATATGCCGGGCCGCCCGCAGCGCCTGTCCCTGGCCTGACTTCGGCCCCATCTGAAAAGACCCACAACCGGCGCGCCACGGCTTGTCGTTCTGCCGTCCTCAGCTGCTCGTAAGCCACCTACAGCGCAAGCCCCTGGTATGGCAGGCAGCGGCGCAGGTGCGCGCCGAAACATCCCTGGACGCTCTGCACCCATCCCCCCGTATCAGCGCTCTGTGACTTGCGCCATCCCCCCACGGTAGGCGACGCCGTACCGATCGCCACATCCAAACTAATGCATCTTGCAACGAACTAGATTTAACGTCAGTATTACGTTTAATTAACGAAAAAATTACGCGCGGAATGCACCACCTTGGAGCCAGTCGCGGCGCCATACCGGAACCGAGCGATCGCAGGACATCGGCCCCTCAAGGCAGCGACCGGTGCTTCGGCCAACCGTCGTCGCCGCCATGGCCGACGGTGTCGCAAAGCCGGGCTTTGGCCGCCCGTATCGCCGCTGAGCTGGCCAGTCTGGCTTCGAAAACATACCGCCCGCGGTATGCCGGCCCGGAGTATCGCCACGCGTTGCCGACCAAAGTTCGCTGCTTATGTCGCTGTTAAGCCGTACCATCCGACGTCTATTGCCCTACCGCCTGCCTGCGATCGATACGCAGCGCGTATATACCCTGGATACCCGGACCGAGCTGGGCAGGGGGTCGAAGCGCCGCTGTTATGCCCACCCGAGCAACCCTGGCTTGTGTATCAAGGTGGCACGCTGGCCGCAGCGCAGCGATGCCCATGAAGCCAGTCTGGTGGAATGGTACTGTTCGCGTGGCCTCGACCGCCGAGGCGTTTCGTATACCCACCGGCCGCACATACACGGCTGGATCGCGACCGATCAGGGACCCGGTCTCGTGGTCGAACGTATCCGCGATCACGACGACACGCCATCGCTGAAACTGCACGAGGCTTTGGCGCGCGGCCTGGTCGCAGCCGAATCAGTCCCTGAGCTGCTGGCACAGCTCAAGGACTGGGTCATGTCCTCGGGCGTTGCGGTCAACGACCTGAGTCTGGGCAATATGTTGCTGCGACGCCGCGACAATGCCCAAGAGCTGGTACTGATCGACGGCATCGGCGGCCAGAAAATCAAACTCAAGTTCATGCTATACCGGCGCTTTGGCTGGTTTGCCCGCTCGATCAGCCGGCACCGCTGGCCTCGCTACGAGCGCAAGATCTACGCCCGTATCGGCATCGGCGATCGCGAAACAGCGCTCCACACCGCGTTTGAACCACCGCAACGACCGCCGGCGATAGCTAGCGTGGATCGAACGCTAGGCTATGGCACCGCCGCACAAGCCCCCGGGTACCGACGAGCCAGTCAGCGATCAGCCTCCAGCACGGCTTTGATCTCGACACGCATCGACCGCACCAGATCGTCGCGATCTCGGGCCGACAACTCGGCCGCTCGATCGTCATTGGCCCCGACGAACCAGCGCTGACTCTCGTCTTGTACGAACCGCTCGAGATCAGCGCGAACCGTCTTAGGCGGCTTTGCAGCGAGCGCTGCCAGCTGTTGCGGCAACACCGATAGATTGTGCACCGCCGGGGCACTGGCACAGGCCGAGTGCCAGGTTTCGACAAACGTCAGCCCGGGGATGCCCTGCTTCAGACCTTCGAACACGGAAGATCCATTACAAGAGGCCGTGAGCTTGGCGCCAGCGATGAGATCGGCCGCGGGGGCGAACGCATCCATGAGCACGGCATTATCGATTGCGGCAATGCCCTGATACAGCGGGCGACGCCCATAGTGCAGACAGCGCAGATCCGGCCGCCGGTCGCCAAGCTGGCGTGGATGCTCCTTGACGGCTAGCACCCACCCCTCCGGCAGAGCGCGCGCCAGCGCGGTAATCGCGCGCAGCTGATCGTGGTAGAAACCCGCCTCCGGCACGGTCGTCCGTTCGGGCTGGTAGTGCAGCGCAAAGTAGATATAAGGTGCCGCGGGGGCCTCCGCGCGGGCATGCCGAGCCAGATAAGCCAGATCGGCCCGCCGCTCGCGGTCGCGGCGCAGTGCATAACGATACAACCGCCACCAGGGCTGACGGAAGTAATGGCGATCGCGGTAATCGTGCCGGGCGCGAAAGAAACGGCGCATCAGCTTCCATTTCTGCGCTGGCCCCAGGCCCTGAAACGCTGCCGATTCGGCACGGCGATTGATCTCATGCGAGCGCTTGAGCCGCCCCGAGACTTCACCTAGCGTAGCGAGCCAGCTTTGGGCTTGAATCGGCTCGGCAGCCGGGCGCAGCGGCGCACGCCCACAGACCAGATCGGTATCGAAAAACATACCGTCGGGCATCTGCGTTCGCTTGAAGATATACACCGGCACCCCCAGGCGACGGCATACGTGAAAGAAAACGATATGCCACGGAAAATGCGGCGTATGGGCGAACCAGACCACCAGATTCGGCGCCCGATCCGCAGCCCAGGCTTCGAGCCCGGCGATTAGCGCCCAGAAGTATCGTTCGGCCTCGCGCGCCGGTAGTGGCTCCAGGAACACGCGATCCAAGGCGCGCCCGAACTGCAGCCAGGCCTCGGTGTAGGCGGCCTGCATGCTGGCATCGCCGATGCGATACATCGCATCGGCATCCGGCACGTCCGCCACTCGTTGATAGGCTTGCCAGTCGAAATAGGCGCAGTCCTCGCCGCCAATAGCGCCCGGGCCCGAGCGCCCTCCAACGAGCACCTCATACGAGCCGGCGAGCCCTGCCAGCATCTCCTGCATGATCGGATAGTCGGCGAAATCGGCCCCGAACAGCAGTTTGCGTTGCATGCTCACGTCAGCTGCCGAGCTGCCAACCAATCGAGGTAGCGTGGCACGCCTTCGGCGACGTTCATAAAAACGTCGGTATAACCGGCTTGGCGCAACGCGCCCATATCGGCCTGGGTATAACTCTGATAGCGGCCGGCCAGATGCTCGGGGAAGTCGATATAACGTTTTTCGCCCTGGCCGTGCCAGGCAATCACTGCATCGGCGACTTCGTTGAAACTCTGGGCGTGCCCTGTGCCGCAGTTGAAGATGCCGGACACGGATGGATGGTCGTACAGCCATAGATTGACCGCCACGACATCGTCAACGTGGATGAAATCCCGCAGCTGGCCACCATCCGAATAACCCTCGGTACCCTCGAATAGCCGGCACACCCCGGACTCGCTCACCTGACGCGAAAAATGCCGGGCCACGCTTGCCATACCGCCTTTATGCGCCTCGCGTGGCCCATATACGTTGAAATAGCGCAGCCCCACCACCTGCGAATTCGTTGCGGGATGCGCTCGTACATACTGATCGAAGGCAAACTTGGAAAACGCGTACATATTCAGCGGCTTCTCGGCTACACGCTGTTCTACGAACTGCGGCCCCATGCCATAGACCGAAGCGGACGAGGCATAAATGAGCGGCACCGCACGGGCCACAGCCCAGGTATGCAAAGTCTTGGAATAGGTAAAGTTGCGCGCCATGACATAGCGCCCGTCCCATTCCGTGGTCGCCGAACAGGCGCCTTCGTGGAAGATCGCCTCGATCGGCCCCAGCTCGGCCCCTGAGGCCAACGCATCGATGAAATCGTCGTACTCCATGTAATCGACGAAATTCAGATCGGCCAGGTTGAGGCATTTCGAACCGTCGCTGAGGTCGTCGACGATCAGAATATCGTCGATGCCCCGCGCATTGAGTCCGGCCACGATGTTGCTACCGATAAACCCGGCTGCACCGGTCACTATGATCATGTCGCCATGTCCTTTTGTCGTCGCCGGGCCGGCTGCCCGTTATTCGGCGCCACAGGTTATCGCACCGTCTTCTGCGATCAATAACTCGCTGCCGTATCGCTCGCCGACGCCAGAGGCGCTTCGATCCAGGCTGCCCACAAATCGGCAACGCGACAGCGCTCGGCTTCGCGCCGGCTGTCGCGATCGATCATGGCCCGCTGGTGCTGCAAAGCGGCAGCGTGGACGATGCGCCGGTAGTCGCGATAGGCATGGGTCATGGCCCGGATATCGTCATACTCGGCCAGACCGGCCGATTCCAGCGTTTCCAGAATGCGGATGGCATCGGTAAAGATCAGCAGTTCTTCACAGTCGTGGCCGTGGGCCAGTGCGGCATACTGGGCCATGAACTCGATGTCGATCAGCCCGCCCGGCATCTGTTTGACGTCCCAGCGCTGCTCGGTGGTTTCATCCTTGACTTCGCGCATGCGCCGGCGCATCGAGCGAACTTCACCGGCCAGCACGGTCTTGTCGCGCGGTTGGGCCAGGATTTCCTTGCGCATCGCTGCGAATCGCTTGCCCAACGTGGTGTCGCCGGCCACTGGACGCGCGCGCACCAGCGCCTGATGTTCCCAGGTCCAGGCTTGTTCGCGCTGATAGCGCGCCAAGGCGTCGATAGGGGTGACCATCATGCCGGCATTGCCAGAGGGGCGCAGCCGCATATCGATTTCATAAGCCCGACCGGCCGGTGTGGCGGTGGTTAGAATATGGATCAGGCGCTGGGCCAGGCGGGTGAAAAACACCTGGTGGCTGAGTTCGCGATCACCGCCCTGGGTGGTGGCCTCCCGGGGGCCGTCGTAGACGAAAACCAGATCCAGATCCGAGGTATAGCCGAGCTCCAGCCCACCGAGCTTGCCATAGCCGATGATCACGAACGGCGCGATCGAGCCATCGTCGAGCCGTGGCTCGCCGTAGCGTGCCGACATCTGTTGCCACGCCATATCGAGCGCGGCATCGAGTACCACCTCGGCCAGCACAGTCAGATGATCGGATACGATCATCAACGGCATGGCATTGGTCACATCGGCCGCGGCGATCCGCAACATCGTGGTCTGGGTAAACCGCCGCAGCGCGTTCATGCGTTGATCGAGATCGTCGGCTTCGAACGCCGACAGATCGTCGGCCAGATCGCTGACCAATTCCGACCGACGCGGCGCGTGATACAGCGGCCGCGGATCGAGAAAGGAATCGAGCAGCGCCGGTTGTTCAGCGATGTGCTCGGTGATCCAGAGACTGGCGCCGCACAGCCGCATAAGGGTCGACAACGCGGCCGGATATTCCACCAACAACGCGATGTAATTGCTGCGCCCAATAATGGCGCCGATCACCGACAAGGTGCGCAGTAGCGCGCGCTCTGGCGCATCGTGGTGGGCCGCATTGGCGATCGCCGACGGGATCAACTCGGCCAGCCAGCGCTGGCCGCGGGCTTCGAGTATCCGGTAGCGGCGCTGATCCTTGAGCTCGGCCAGCGCCTTGCGCACAGCCGCGGTATCTTCGATCCCGTAGCGGGACACCAGATCGTCGGCCTCGGCCGCGCTCAGACGATCGGCCCAGAGCGCGGCCAGCGCCTCACGCTCGCGATCGGCCTCCTGGGGGCGTGATTGCTGATCCGGGGAGGCAAAGACCTGCTCGAATAAATCGTGCACTTCTCGGCGTACCGCCTCGACCGCTTCGATCAACTGGCGGCCATCGGAGTAATCCATCATCGCCGCGATCCGATCGCGCTCTGCGGCCGCCTCCGGCAGATCATGGGTCTGCTGATCCTCGATCATCTGCAGACGGTTCTCTAGCCGTCGCAGGAATACATAGTCGCGGTCGAGCCGCTCGGCGACTTCGTGATCCAGATGCCCGGCCTCGGCGAGCTGGGCCAGTACCGGGCGCAGGCGATTATCCTGCAGATCGGGCTCCTGGCCGCCGCGAATGAGCTGAAAAACCTGGACCAGAAACTCGATTTCGCGAATGCCGCCATAGCCGAGCTTGATATCGGCCTGTGAATCCCGGGACTCGACTTGTTGGTCGATCATAGCCTTCATTTCGCGTATCGAGTCGAAGGCGCCGTAATCGAGATAGCGGCGATAAACGAACGGCCGCAGGCATTCGAGCAAGCGCTCCCCGCCGGCTAAGTCACCGGCGACCGGGCGGGCCTTGATCCAGGCATAGCGCTCCCACTCCCGACCATGGGCCTGATAGTACTGCTCTAGGGCCGCGATCGAACCCACCAGCGCCCCGGCGTCGCCAAACGGTCGCAGTCGGGTATCCACGCGATACACGAAGCCGGTCCCGGTAGGCTCGGCGAGCAGCCGAACCGCTTTCTGGGCGACCCGACGACAATAGCCTTCGGCGTCCAGGGGCCGATCGCCATCCGACTCGCCGGATTCGGCATAGGCAAAGATTAGATCGATATCGGAAGAAAAATTCAGCTCGCGCCCACCCAGCTTGCCCATGCCGATGACGATCAGGCGGATAATGCGGCCATCGGCGTTGTACAGCGTGCCGTGGCGCTCGGCGACCTCGGCCTCGGCCCGAACCACGGCCGCCTCGATACAACGATCGGCCAGCGCCGACAGCGCGGCCAGAACGCCCTCGAGCGACCAGGCATCGGTCAGGTCGGCATGGGCGATCCGAGCCAGGTTGGCATCGCGATAGGTCCGCAGTGCATCCGCAAAATCGGCGGCCTCGGTCGTCGGTGGTGTACCCAGTTCAATATCCTGGTCACTGAGGGCAGCCAGGGTTGCGGCGTTATCGGTATCGCGTTCGGACCATTCATCGAGGAACCGACTCAGCCCCGCGATACGCTTGTTTTGATTCATATCAGCCCCGATCGACAGGCGAAGTCAGCCGACTTCGAAAATCAACATGCGCGGTCGATCAAACCGCGGATGAGCCGATGGTAGCCTGCGACGCTGCTTGCGATCGAGAAGTCGGCCGCACGCTGCTTGAGTTCGGCAGGCACAACCGGCGCATCAAGTGCCTCTTGCAACCCCTGGGCCAGCGCTGCGGCGTCGCCTACCGGCACCAGGCGCCCATAGCCGCCGCTATCCAGTATCTCTCGCGGCCCGTGCGGGCAGTCGGTGGCGACAACCGGGCAACCACAGGCCAAAGCCTCGATCAGCACCAACGGCAGACCTTCGAAATCGGAAGACAGAACATACAGGCGCGCCCGGGCCAGATACGCACAGGGGTTGTCGACCCAGCCCGGCAGATCGATATCGGCTGCGATACCAAGCTCATGGGCGCGATCGAGGATGCGAGTACGCAATTCGCCCTCGCCGAGAATGATCAGACGGGCTTGTCGTTCTTCGCGAAGCCGGGTGAATGCCTCGATCAGGTTCAGAAAACCCTTCTGGGCTACGAGTCGGCCGATGGCTAGAATGACGGGCGTCTCGGCGTTAGCGCTCAACCAGGGGTGCTCCGGATCTTCGGCGGCACGCTGGTCGATATCCGGCCCGGTCGCCGGGTTGTAGAGGGTTGTGATCGCAGCACGTGGTAACCCGGTTGCTTCGGCGAGGTCGTCGGCCACGCCATTGGAAACCGCCACCACGGCATCGGCCTGGGCATACACACGCCCGACCACCTCCGGCAACATCTGCCAACGCACGGCTTCACGGCGCTGGCCAGCGCCCAGGGCAACCCGACGGGTCAACGTATTGTGTTCGCAGACCACCACCGACATCGATGGTACTGCCCGACGACGCGCCCATAGCGCCAGCAGGTTGGCCTGAAACATGGCTGCAATCAGCACAGCCGGCCGCCGCTGGCGCAGATAGCGAATCAGTCCCGGCAGATAGCGCAGGGTCTGGATCGGCTTGCGCGTCAACAGCACCGGCCGCAGCAGCACATCGATATCGGCAGGCTCGGCACGCAGGGCGGCCCACTGCCCGCGCCAGCGAAAGCCGCGCTTGAGCACGACACAGTTCACTTGCTCGGGGATACGATTCGTATAAGCCCCTTCTGCCCGATTGACGACCAAGTCGACCTCGAAGCCCAGATCAACAAACGCGGCCGCCAGCCGAAGCACTACAGCCTCGGCGCCGCCGCCGGCCAGCGTCGGTAGATAGAAGGCAATACGAGGGCGTTCGCCAGCATCCGACTGCGACATGAGGCTCACCACTGCAATCCATGATGGTCGATCCGGATTCGAGTCTATACGCGCCAAGTTGAACGATAGGTGACGACGGTGAAGCAGTGACCGATTCGACAACGACAGACTGTCTTGTTGGAGCCGACATGAGTTCCACCGACACCGCCGATGTGCGATATCCAACAGCATGGATAACGCATAAAAAAAGGCCCCGCTCGACGAGCGGGGCCTTTGTTCGCGCAGGTGTAGCGCGGCGGGCGTTTACATCATGCCGCCCATGCCGCCCATACCACCCATGCCGCCCATGTCGGCACCACCCTTGTCGTCATCCTCAGGGATGTCGGCAACAGTGGCTTCCGTGGTCAGCATCAGGCTAGCGATGGACGCCGCGTTCTGCAGCGCGGTACGGCTAACCTTGGTCGGGTCCAGGATACCCAGCTCGACCATGTCGCCGTATTCGCCGGTAGCTGCGTTGTAGCCGTAGTTACCGTCGTGCGCCAGCACTTCGTTGACCACGACCGACGGCTCGCCGCCGCTGTTGAACACGATCTGACGCAGCGGCTCTTCAACCGCACGACGCAGCAACCGGATGCCGGCTTCCTGATCGTCGTTGTCGCCCTTGACGTTTTCGATCGCCTTGAGCGTACGCAGCAGGGCCACACCGCCACCGGGCACAATGCCTTCTTCGACGGCCGCACGGGTGGCGTGCAGGGCGTCTTCGACACGCGCCTTCTTCTCTTTCATCTCGACTTCGGTGGCAGCACCTACCTTGATCAGCGCCACGCCGCCGGCGAGCTTGGCCACGCGTTCCTGCAGCTTCTCCTTGTCGTAGTCCGAGGAAGAGTCCTCGATCTGCGCACGAATCTGCTTGATGCGGCCTTCGATATCGTCGTTGGAACCCTTGCCATCGATGATGGTGGTGTTTTCCTTCGAGATCTGGACCTTGTTGGCTTCGCCCAGGTGCTCAAGGGTAGCGTTTTCCAGGGTCATACCGATGTCTTCGGAGATGACCTGGCCACCGGTCAGGATCGCCATGTCTTCGAGCATGGCCTTACGGCGGTCACCGAAGCCGGGCGCCTTCACGGCGGCGACCTTGACGATACCGCGCATGTTGTTGACCACCAGCGTGGCCAGCGCTTCGCCTTCGACGTCTTCGGAGACGATCAACAGCGGACGGTTCTGCTTGGCGACGTTTTCCAGCAGCGGAAGCATGTCGCGGATGTTCGAGATCTTCTTGTCGAACAGCAGAATGTAGGGGTTGTCCAGCTCGGCCGTCATCGTCTGGTTATCGGTGACGAAGTACGGCGACAGGTAGCCGCGATCGAACTGCATGCCTTCGACGACATCCAGCTCGTTATGCAGGCTGGAGCCCTCTTCGACCGTGATCACGCCTTCTTTGCCGACCTTGTTCATGGCGTCGGCTATGATCTTGCCGATCTCTTCGTCGGAGTTGGCCGAGATCGAGCCGACCTGCGCGATCGACTTCTCGTCGTCGCAGGGCTTGGAGAGCTTGGCCAGTTCTTCGACCGCCGCGTCCACGGCTTTGTCGATGCCACGTTTGAGGTCCATCGGGTTCATGCCCGCGGACACGGCCTTCACACCTTCACGCACGATGGCCTGGGCCAGAACCGTGGCGGTCGTGGTGCCGTCGCCGGCTACGTCCGAAGTCTTGGAAGCGACTTCCTTGACCATCTGGACGCCCATATTCTCGAACTTGTCTTCGAGTTCGATTTCCTTGGCGACCGACACGCCGTCCTTGGTCACGGTCGGGGCGCCGAAGCTCTTGTCCAGAACCACGTTGCGACCCTTGGGACC
The DNA here is from genome assembly GCF_049568105.1 of Salinisphaera sp. SPP-AMP-43. Taxonomy (GTDB): domain Bacteria; phylum Pseudomonadota; class Gammaproteobacteria; order Nevskiales; family Salinisphaeraceae; genus Salinisphaera. The sequence continues at coordinate 1,290,103 of NZ_CP145335.1, read as the reverse complement.
CAGCGTGACTTTGACCGCGTTGGCCAGCGTGTTGACACCACGGACCAGACGCTGGCGCGCGTCTTCGCCGAAACGTACTTCTTTTGCAGCCATTGCTCGCTTTCCTTAGTTAATTCGTTGGGTTGACGTAATCGATGCGCTGACTCGAGCGTGCTTAGCCCAGCACCGCCAGAATGTCATCCTCGCGCATCACGACGACTTCGTCGCCGTCGACCTTGATCTCGGTGCCCGAGAACTTACCGAACATGACCTTGTCACCGACCTGGACTTCCGGCTTGCGGACGTCGCCATTGTCGAGCGGCTTGCCGTTACCCACGGCAACTACTTCGCCCCGCTGCGGCTTTTCGGCTGCCGTATCGGGAATGACGATACCCCCAGCCGTCTTCTGCTCTTCTTCGATCCGCTTGATTACGATGCGGTCATGTAGAGGACGGATATTCATGCCACCCTTCTCCTCGAAACTGTGAAGGTTGTTGATTAAAAAACCTCGGTGGCCCAAGGCCACCGGAGAGATCACTGATTAGCAATCTCGATCACCGCCATTGATGCGGCCTTACGCCCACCTTTCAAGAGTCGTACCGCAAATTTTTAGCGGTTCGCGGAATGTTTAACAGCAAGTGAAACGATGCCTTGTTGGAAAACCCTGCAGGCATTATCTTTCGCCCATACACCACGCGATGCCGGGCCGGTCTCGGCGAGTACGGGAGGTTCCATGGCCCAATCCGAAATACGCCGGGTCGCCATCGTTGGCGGCGCCCGGGTTCCATTCTGTCGTTCCAATACGGCCTATTCGCACCAGTCGAACCAGGATCTGCTGACCGCGACATTCAAAGCGCTATCCGAAAAATACCGCCTAGCCGGTGAGCGCCTGGGAGAGGTCGCCGCGGGTGCGGTGCTCAAGCATGCCCGCGATTTCAACCTGACCCGCGAGGCCGTGCTCGGCACCGATCTGGATGCCCATACGCCGGCTTTCGATGTTCAGCAGGCCTGCGGCACTGGCCTGGAGGCAGCAATCCTGATCGCCAATAAGATCGCCACTGGCCAGATCGATTCCGGCATCGCCGGTGGCACCGATACGACCTCGGATGCGCCGATCGCGATCAACGAAGAGCTGCGCAATATTCTGCTGGACATGAATCGCGCCCAATCGGCCGGCGAACGCATGCAACTCGCCGCGCGCATACGGCCGCGCCATCTCGTGCCGAACTTTCCCGGTGTGAGCGAGCCTCGGACCGGCATGTCGATGGGCGAACACTGCGAACTGATGGCCAAGGAATGGCGTATTTCGCGCCGGGCCCAGGACGAACTGGCCCTGACCAGCCATAAGAATGCCGCTCAGGCGTATATCGACGGTTTCTACGACGATCTGGTGCTGCCCTATCTGGGCGTCGAACGCGATAACAATCTGCGCCCGGATACGAGCCTGGAAAAACTCGCTAAGCTCAAGCCTGCCTTCGATAAGGAAAACGGCACCCTGACCGCCGGCAATTCCACGCCGTTGACCGATGGGGCCTCCTCGGTGCTGTTGGCCAGCGAAGACTGGGCCCGTGAACGCGGTCTGCCGATCCTGGCTTATTTCACGCCCTATTCGCGCACGGCGGCGGTCGATTACGTCGATGGCGGCGAGGGGCTGCTGATGGCACCAACTTATGCCGTGCCCGACATGCTGGATGCCGCCGGTCTTTCCCTCCAGGACTTCGATTTCTATGAAATCCACGAGGCGTTTGCAGCCCAAGTGCTGTGTACGCTCAAAGCCTGGGAATCGAAGAAATACTGCCGCGAACGGCTGGGCCGCGAAGACGCCCTCGGGGCAATCGATATGTCCAAGCTGAATGTGAAGGGCTCATCGATCGGTCTCGGCCATCCGTTCGCGGCTACAGGCGGACGCATCGTCGCAACTCTGGCCAAGATCCTGCACGACAACGGCGGTGGCCGCGGTCTGATTTCGATCTGTGCCGCCGGCGGGCAAGGGGTCACGGCGATTCTGGAAAAACCGGAATAACGACCCCGGTTGCGTGCCCGGCCGGACATCCAAAGGCTGGCCGGGCGCGCGCTTTGCGTTTAGCCTGCGCGCGCCATGCTCCGAAAACCGCGCTGTTGATGCCCTATTCCACCTGCTGCATTAGAGCGGATAGCCGCCATGGATGACGCGCGTCGCGGCGGCTGGGCTTCCCGATTCGGTTTTATCATGGCTGCTGCCGGTTCGGCCGTCGGGCTCGGCAATATCTGGAAGTTTCCCTATGTGACCGGCGCCCACGGTGGCGGTGCATTTCTGGCGATCTACCTGGTTTGTGTATTCGGTTTCGGCTTGGCGCTGGTGATGGCCGAGCTGGTCATGGGCCGGATGAGCCGGCGTAATCCGGTCGGCGCATTCAAACGTCTTGCCGGCAGCGCCTGGCCTGCCGCGGGTGGCCTGGGCGTGGTCACCGCGGTGGTGATTCTGTCGTTTTATATCGTGGTTGCTGGCTGGGCGATCGCCTATCTGGTGTATGCCCTTGACGGTGCGTTGAGCGCGACCGATGCCGATGCCCTCAACGCGCTGTTCCGCCGTCTGACCGGGGCGCCCGTTGCTCCGTTGCTTTATGCCGCGGCGTTCATGCTGGCCACCGCGGTGGTGGTCGCCCGTGGTATCGCCGGCGGCATCGAGCGGATGTCGAAACTGTTCATGCCGTTGCTATTCGGCATTCTCGTCCTGCTGGTGCTGCGCGCAGTAACGCTGCCGGGCGCTGGTGAGGGGCTGGCGTTTTTTCTGCGCCCCGACTGGTCTTCGGTCGATATCGGCACCGTTTCGGCCGCGCTGGGCCAGGCGTTCTTTTCGCTATCGCTCGGTCTCGGCGGGCTGATCACCTACGGTTCTTATATGTCGCCGCGCCAGAATCTTGGCCGCGATGCGCTGGCCGTGGTGTTGCTCGATACCGTGGTCGCGGTCCTGGCCGGACTGATGGTGTTGCCGGCGATGATGGCAGCTGGCATGACGCCGGCCGAAGGTGGGCCGGGGACCACGTTCAAAGTCCTGCCGGCCGTGTTTGCTGCGATGCCGGCCGGACGGCTGTTTAGCATCGGCTTCTTTTTACTGCTGACGCTGGCCGCGCTGACGTCGTCGGTATCGCTGCTTGAGCCCGTGGTCAGCTATCTGGTCGACGAACGCGGCCTAAAACGCACCACCGCCTCGGCGCTCGGTAGCCTGGTCTGTTTCGCCTTGGCCGTACCGGTCTCGCTGTCGTTCGGTGTCTGGCACGAAGTGACCTTTGCCGGGCTCACCCTGTTCGGCCTGATGGATTTCTTCGCCAGCCATCTGAGCTTGCCCATCGGCAGCTTGTTGACCGCGATCTGTCTTGGCTGGGTGGTCGGTCGCCCAGCCCTGGACGAGCTCGCCAGTCGGGGGCAGCCCGTCGCCGCCTGGGCGCCGGTCTGGCTGTTTTTCATCCGGTTTATCGCACCGTTCGCTATTGCCTGGATCCTGATCCAAGGCCTGATACCCGGCTGAGCCATGACCTAACACGCGCGGATCGCGCGCTCGTCGAGGCCCGGGCCGCCCTATTTTAAGCTTTGTACGTTGGCGCCACTGCCGAGGAGACACGACTTTGTCCGAATACACTGCCCGTCGCCGCGATCGCGAAAGCTGGGGAAGTCGCGCAGGGTTCATCATGGCCGCTGCCGGCTCGGCCGTCGGTCTTGGCAACATCTGGAAATTCCCGTACATGGCAGGCGGCAACGGCGGTGGCGCGTTTTTGCTGCTGTATCTGGCCTGCGTGGTGATCTTCGGCCTGTCGCTGGTAATTGCCGAACTGGTGATCGGGCGCATGGCCCAGCGCACGCCGGTAGCGGCCTTTCGCCAGATTGCCGGCCGCGCCTGGCCGCTGGTCGGTGCCTTGGCGATCACGACCGCGTTCGTCATTCTGTCGTTTTATATCGTGGTCGCCGGCTGGACGATCGCCTATATGGTCTTCGAGGTCGGCGGGCAGGTCGCCAGCACCGACGGCGACCATCTGGAGGCGGTGTTCAACGGCTTGGTCGGTAATACTTGGCAACCGATCGGCTATGCCGCGCTGTTTATGATCGCGACGGCAGCAGTGGTGCTGGGCGGCATCGGCCATGGCATCGAACGCGCCTCGAAGATTCTCATGCCTGCCCTGTTTCTACTGTTGATCGCGCTCGCGATTCGCGCGCTCACCCTGCCGGGGGCAGCCGAGGGCATCGAGTTCTTTTTGGTGCCGGATTTATCGCGAGTGACCGGCGCAACTGTGACGGCGGCCATCGGCCAGGCTTTTTTCTCGCTATCGCTGGGCATGGGAGCAATGATCACCTACGGCTCGTATATGTCGCGCGATCAGAACCTACCGGCCGACGCGCTGGCCGTGGTCGGGCTCGATACGTTGATCGCGCTGCTGGCGGGGCTGATGGTTATCCCGGCCATGTTCGCCGCCGGTATGACTCCGGGGGATGGCGGTGCCGGCACCACGTTCATGGTGTTGCCGGCCGTGTTCGCAGCCATGCCGGCAGGCCCCGTATTCGGCTTTGGCTTTTTTCTATTGCTGGCCGTGGCCGCCCTGACCTCTTCAGTGTCGTTGCTCGAGGCCGTGGTCTGTTATCTGGTCGATGAAACCCGGCTGACGCGGCGCCGCGCGACCGGGGCGGCTGCGATCGTTTGTTTTGTGCTGGCCATTCCGTCGTCGTTGTCGTTCGGGCTATGGTCCGAAGCCCAACTGTTTGGCAAGAGCTTTTTCAACCTGCTGGACTACCTAGCCACGTCGATCGCGCTTCCACTGGGCGGTCTTTTGACGGCCCTGTGCCTGGGCTGGGTCGTGGGTCCGCGAGCGATCGAGGCACTACGCGACGACGACTGCCCTGCGCCGCGTTGGGCGCGTCTTTGGCTGTTCGTGCTGCGCTATGTCGTGCCTATCGGTATCGGCTGGATCCTGATTCAGGGCATTATTGGGTAATCGGCGTCGGACGCGATCGCGCCAGGCGCACCACTAAGGGGGTTGTTCATGGAAAGTCTCTCGAACGCGCTATCCACGTTATCCGGCTGGGTATGGGGTCCGGTCATGCTCATCCTGCTGCTGGGCACCGGCGTCTATCTGACCGCCGGACTGCGCGGCATACCGCAACGCAAGCTGATTTACGGTTTCCGCATGCTGTTCGCCGGCCGGCGGGCGACCACCCATCCCGGCGACATTACCCCGTTCCAGGCACTGGCCACGGCGCTGTCGGCGACGGTGGGTACAGGCAATATTGCCGGCGTGGCCACAGCGATCCATCTGGGCGGACCCGGCGCGGTGTTCTGGATGTGGGTCACCGCCCTGGTCGGCATGGCGACCAAGTACGGGGAAGCCGTGCTCGCGGTCAACTATCGCCAGACCAATGCTTTGGGCGGGCATGTCGGCGGCCCGATGTACTACATCCGTAACGGCCTCGGGGCAAACTGGAAGTGGCTGGCGTTTCTGTTTGCCCTGTTCGCGACCATTGCCGCCTTCGGCATCGGCAATACGGTTCAGTCGAACTCGGTTTCGCAGGTCTTGGCCGAAAGCCGCTGGTCGATCCCGAGCTGGCTCACGGGTCTGGTCCTGGCCATCGGCGTGGGCGCGGTGATCCTTGGTGGCGTTCAGCGCCTGGCCCGGGTAACCGAAAAACTCGTACCGTTCATGGCCATCATCTACGTCGTCGGCGCCCTGGCGGTGCTGGTGCTCAACGCCGAAGCCGTGCCCGGCGCCTTCGCGACGATCGTCTCCGATGCCTTCACCGGCACGGCCGCGGCCGGCGGCTTTGCTGGGGCCGGTGTGCTGATGGCGATTCGTTTCGGCGTCGCACGCGGGATCTTCTCGAACGAGGCCGGTCTGGGTAGCGCGCCGATCGCGCATGCGGCCGCGCGTACCGACAGCCCGGTGCGCCAGGGTGTAGTGGCTATGCTCGGCACCTTCATCGACACCATCATCGTCTGCACGATGACCGCGCTCGTGATCGTGTCTACCGGGGTCTGGTCGTCGGACGCCACCGGTGCTGCGCTATCGGCCGATGCCTTTACGACCGGCATGCCGGGCCCGGGCGGACTGATCGTGAGCTTCGGCCTGGTGGTATTTGCTTTTTCTACCATGCTCGCCTGGAGCTACTACGGCGAACGCACGGCCGAGTACCTGCTCGGCTCGCGGGTAATTCAACCCTATCGCCTGGCCTGGGTGATCGCAGTATTCGTGGGGGCCGTCTTCCCCTTGGATCTGATTTGGCTGATCGCAGACGTGATGAATGCACTCATGGCGGTACCGAATCTGATCGCCCTGCTGTTGCTGAGCCCGGTCATTTTCCGTCTCACGCGGGAATATTTCGGGCGATGAATGGCGCCCCAACCGCCCCGTTTTACGGGGCGGTTGCATCCGGATCGATTACCCTTAAGTATCGAAACGAAAAACACGATAGCAAGGACCAATAATGAGCCGCGAAGAGTCCGCCCCGGTCGGTGTGCTGTTCACCAACCTCGGCAGTCCCGACGATACCTCGGTGAAGTCGGTTCGCCGTTATCTGCGCGAGTTTCTCAGCGATCGTCGAGTGATCGATCTCAACCGGGCGGCCTGGCTGCCGATCCTGTACGGCGTCATTCTCACGGTGCGCCCCAAGAACTCGGCCGAAGGCTATCGTTCGGTCTGGATGGATGAGGGGTCGCCGCTGATCGTCTATGCCCGGCGTCAGGCGGCCGGTATCCAGGCCAAGCTGAGTGCCCAGATGTCTACGCCGGTGCATGTGGCCCTGGGCATGCGCTACGGCAATCCATCGATCGAGTCGGCACTGGAAGAACTGCATGCGGCAGGCTGTCGCAAGGTGCTGGTGTTTCCCGCCTATCCCCAGTACTCGGCGACCACGGTGGCCACGACCTTCGACAAGGTCAGCGAGGTCCTCGAGGACTGGCCAGAGCCGCCGGCACTGCGCCAGATCAACCGCTATCACGACGACCCGGGCTATATCGCGGCCCTGGCAGCCTCGGTACGCGAGCACTGGCAGACCCACGGCCGTGCCGACAAACTGGTGATGTCGTTCCACGGCATTCCCAAGCGCTACGTCAAACAAGGCGACCCCTATCCGCGCGACTGCGGCATTACCGCCCAGCTTCTGGCTGATGCGCTGGGCCTATCACGCAATGACTACAAGGTCTGTTTCCAGTCGCGCTTCGGCCGCGAACCCTGGCTGCAGCCTTATCTCGATGAAACCATGAAAGCCTGGGGCGCGGACCCCAATATCGATACCGTCGATGTCATCTGCCCTGGTTTTTCATCGGACTGTCTCGAAACGCTCGAAGAGATTCGCGAAGAAAACCGCGGTTACTTTGAGGGCGCCGGCGGCCAGGCTCTACGATATATTCCCGCGCTCAACGATCGCGAGGATCATATCGAGATGTTTGCTCGCCTGATCCGCGAGCAGCTGGCGGGCTGGGCCTGATTCGAGCACCGAGCCCGGTGCCCAAGGTGCGTCCGGGCACCGGCCTGCTTAGCAGGCATCGTATTATCGGCTCGGCCTGAGAACACGTTGCTGCCGGCGCCAAGAACTCATTCAACAGGACATGCGCTCATGGATTGGATTGCCACCTTCGGCCTGAACTACGGGCTGTTCCTGGCCAAAACCCTCACCCTGGTCGCCGCGTTCGCGGTGATCGTGATCTTGATCGCGTCTAGCGCGATGAATGTCAAACGGGAGAAAAATCGCCGCCTGTCGGTCGAGCGGGTCAACGATCGACTGGAACGCATGGGCGATACGCTGTCGGATGCGCTGCTCAACGGCGCCGAAAAAAAAGCCCGGGCCAAGCAGCGCAAACAGGAAGCCAAGCAGAAAGCCAAGGCCGAAAAGCTCGGCAAGAAGCATGCCCCCCAGCGGCTGTTCGTGCTGGATTTCGACGGTGATATCCGCGCTTCGGCGGTCGAAGGGCTGCGCGAGTCGATCAATGCCCTGCTCCAGGTCACCGAGGCCGAAGACGAGGTGCTGCTACGGCTGGAGTCTGGTGGCGGCATGGTCCATAGCTACGGCCTAGCCGCCTCCCAACTGACTCGTCTGCGCGATGCCGGTGTGCACCTGACCGTGGCCGTCGATCGAGTGGCTGCCAGTGGCGGCTATATGATGGCCTGCGTCGGCGATCGCATCGTAGCCGCGCCGTTCGCCATTATCGGCTCGATCGGCGTGGTCGCCCAGATGCCCAACTTCAACCGCTGGCTGGGCGACAAGCATATCGATTTCGAAATGCATACCGCGGGCGACTACAAGCGCACGCTGACCCTGTTCGGCGAGAACACCGAAACCGGCCGGCAGAAATTCCGCGAAGAACTGGAGGACACCCACGGCCTGTTCAAGCAGTTCGTTGCCCAGCATCGTCGGGCCGTGGACATCGACTCGGTGGCCACCGGCGAACACTGGTACGGCAGCCAGGCTCTCGACAAGCAGCTGGTCGACGAGGTCAGCACCAGCGACGATCTCATGCTCGCAGCCGCCCGCGACGGGCGCGACGTATTTACCGTTGCGATACGCCAGCCGCGCGGCGTGCTGGCACGCCTAGGCGGCCAAGCCAGCCGGCTCATGGCTCGTACCGTGCACGAACAGGGTCTGAGCCGGGCCGAAATCGGCGCACGGCGGTATTAGGCCCTGGGCCGCGTCATTACGACATCGTGCATTGCATGCCCTGGGCGTCAGACGAAGCGCACAACACGATCTGATGCCATGGGGCAGGCACCGTGCGAGCGGGCAACGCGCTCGGCAATCGATTGTGTAACGCCTTCGTGGCGCCGGTTAAGGCATCGCTAACGTGCTTAATTTCACCCTACATGAAACTCGTAGCGCGCGCGGCGGTCACAGGGCTGGGGACGATGCCGGCGCTGCCGGTCGTTTGGTGATACCGACGAGTAAGGATCTATGACAACACTCGCATCCATGCGCTATCGCGCGTTTTTCCTGCTACTTCTGACGTTGTTGGGCACGAGCGCCCAGGCCTCCATTCCCAGCGGCATGCTCTCCGGGGACAATCCCTCGCTGGCGCCGATGCTGCACAAGACACTGCCGGCGGTCGTGAACGTGGTGGTGACCGGCAAGGCCCAGCAACAGCCCAACAATCCGCTATTCAACGATCCCTTCTTTCGGCAGTTCTTTAACGCGCCGCAGCAGCAGCGCCCGCAGATGCAACACCCGACCGCAACCGGCTCGGGGGTGATCGTGAACTCGGACAAGGGCTATATCGTGACCAACTATCACGTGGTCCGAGACGCTGAGAAGATCGAAGTCCGCCTCAAAGACAATCGCCAGTTCAAGGCCAAGGTCGTAGGCACCGATCCGGCCACCGACCTCGCCGTGATCCGAATCAAGGCCGACAAGCTCACCCATCTCAAGCTCGCCGACTCGGACAAACTCCAGGTGGGCGATTTCGTGGTCGCTGTGGGCAATCCGTTCGGCCTGCGCCAGACCGTGACCTCGGGCATTGTATCTGGCCTCGGCCGGCATATCGGCAACCCGCAGGGCGGCCAAGGCAATCGCTACCAGAACTTCATCCAGACCGATGCCTCGATCAATCCCGGCAATTCCGGCGGCGCTTTGCTTAACCTGCACGGACAGCTGGTCGGCATCAACAGCGAAATCCTGTCGCAGACCGGCGGCAACATCGGCATCGGCTTCGCTATTCCGTCGAACCTGGTCCAGACCGTCTACCACCAGTTGGTCAAATACGGCAAGGTCAAACGCGGCATGCTCGGCGTAGTCGGCCAGAACCTGACGCCGGAACTGGCCAAGGCCTTTGGCTTGAAGGTCGAACAGGGCGTGGTCATCGCCCAGGTCATGCCGGATTCGCCAGCGGCCAAGGCCGGGATCCAGCAACGTGACGTGATCACGGCGGTCAACGGCAAGGGCATCGACAACTTCTCGGATCTGCAAAACGCCATCGGCCTGCGCTCGCCGGGCGACAAGGTCACGATCAGCCTACTGCGCGACGGCGATAAGAAGCAGATCCAGGCCACGCTGGCCAAGGCGTCCGAAATGACCGGTGCCGGCAATTCCAGCACCGGCGGCTCGCTGAACAAAAACCTGGCCGGCGCCCAATTCGCCCCGCTGACCGACGATAATCCGCTGTCCGGCGAAGTCGAAGGTGTCGTGGTCGAGGATGTCCAGCGCGGCAGCCCCGCGGCTCAGGCAGGTCTGCGCCCGGGCGATGTCATCACCTCGGTCAATCGCCAGCACATCAACAGCGTATCCCAGCTGCACAAACTGGCAGGCCCGGATACCAAGCAATTGTTGCTGCATATCCGCCGTGGCCAGGGCGCCCTGTTCCTGCTGATCCAGTAATCGGCCGGAATCGCCCCCGGGGCCTGAAAAGCCCGGCTTCGGCCGGGCTTTTCCATGTTTATCGCGACTGTTTTGTCTCAATACATACCCGTCTATACTCGAAACCAGCCCGAGGAGCGCGCCATGAACCAGTTCGATCTCGCCGAATTCGAAGCGCAGATCCACGAGTTGTTGACGGCCTATCAACGCTTGCAGAGCGATTACGATACGCTCAAGGCGGCGCATGAGGCCGAAGCCCAACGCAATCGCGAGATCCGCGAACGGCTGAGTGGCGTGATCGAGCGTATTCGCGCGCTCGAGGCCGAAGCGGGTAAGGTTTAGAGCAAGTCCCGGTCGAGCGTGCCCTACCACGCCGGGTCTGATTCAGGGCACGGGCGGACATCATGACTACCGACAAACAACAAACCGCACTGACCATCCGCATCCTCGGCCGCGAGTACCCGGTGTCCTGTCCAGAGGACGAGCGCGACTCCCTGTTGCGTTCGGCCGAATATTTGTCCAAGCGGATGGCCTCGATCCAGCGCCAGGGCAAGACCCTCGGCACCGAGCGGATTGCGATCATGGCCGCACTCAACATCGCCCGCGACCTATTGGATCTGCAGCGCCGCGTGGAACGCCAGGACGCCAGCCTGGCTGCCACCGATGAAGAAATGGCCGAGCGTCTGTACCAACTCCAGCACCGGATCGAATCGGCGCTAGACGGCTCCTCCTCCGGCTAGCACCCGGCCGGGCGCCACGCCCGAGCCCGACGACGATACGGCAGCAATTGGCCAGCTGCTTGTTGGATCAGACGAAATTAGCGCAATTCGTGTTTGTCATGGCCCGGTCTCGGGCGTACCATAAAACTGCCGACATTCCTGCGGTGTACGATGGCCTCCCGGTTCCCTTGAGCCTAATTACCTAACCAGGGGCGGGAACCGGCGCAGGTGAGTATGCCCGCCTTGCAGCGGGAAACCTAATGCGTCGAGAAACGCCCCACTTGAGCGCTTGTCTCAAGGATAGTGGATGGCCGACGGCACAGGCGGGAATGTCGGTTCCCGCTTTTTTATGTTCCTGTCTATGGCTACCGTCGCCGATCAGCGCAAAACCGCCCTGGCCGCCCGACGCCGCCTGACCGCGGTCCAGAGACAACGCGCCAGCATTGCGGCTTGTCGCTATCTTGGCCGGCTTCCGGAAATGCGCAGAGCCCGCCACATCGGCCTGTATTGGCCGTTGCCCAGCGAAATCGATCCGAGCGTTGTACAACATATGCTTGGACGTCGCGATCGGCGGTTCTACTATCCGCGGGTCAGCCACGACCAATTACGATTCGTGCCCGTCGCCCGGAACGGGCGCTGGACTCGCTCAAACCTTGGCGTACAGGAGCCTGCCGGCTGGAGCCACCCGGTCAACGCTCTGGATGTCTTGATCATGCCATTAGCCGGTTTCGACGCCGGCGCGCATCGTATCGGACTCGGCGGCGGATTCTACGACCGTACGCTGGCCCCGGTACGCGATCGTGGCTATCGCAGCCCGACTCGTATCGGCCTGGCCTTCGAATGCCAGCGCCTGCCGGCGATCGAAACCCGCCCCTGGGATATCGAACTGGCCTCGGTCGTGACAGAACGTGGCGTGTACCGCGCATCGCGCAGCACCTGACCCCACCCTGGCCGTCTGATGCACACCGGTGCCGCAGCGCATACAATCCCAAGCTGTTTTGTAAACGGTAACAGGCGAAATCATGCGCTACTGGCTGATGAAGTCCGAACCCGACGAGTTCAGTATTCAGGATTTGCAGAACCGCCCGAATCAGACTGAAGGCTGGGACGGGGTTCGCAACTATCAGGCGCGCAATTTCATGCGCGATGGCATGTCGGAAGGCGATCTCGCCTTTTTCTACCATTCCAATACCAAAGTCCCTGGCGTGGTCGGCATCATGCGCATCTCGCGCGAAGGCTATCCGGACGATACAGCTTTCGACCCGGAGGACCCCCACTACGATCCGAAATCCAACCTCGACAACCCGCGCTGGTACCGGGTCGATGTCACCTTCGAACGCGAACTCGAACGCGTGATCCCGCTGTCCGAAATCAAAGCCTATGCCGATGAGCTCGAAGGCTTTCCCCTGGTCCGCAAGGGCAACCGGCTGTCAGTAATGCCGGTCGACAAAGCGCACTGGGACTTCGTACTTTCGCTGGAAAACGAACCGGCCGAATAAGCCCGAACGCAACCGGCGGTGCCCGGCCCGATGAGCACTGTCATCGAGTGGCCGGGCTTCGCACGAGGGAGAATAATATGCGCATCGGCCACGTGGCGGCGCTGCGCACCATTGGGGGTGCCGAGCATCATCTGGCCCAGTTCGTCCGGCTCAGCCGGCTGCAACACGGGGTCGACCATGCGGTCTGCTCGACGGGCCGCTACGTGCATCCGCATATCGCAGCCACCATCGCCGAACATGCCACGGTTCACGAACCCAAGCGGATCGGCCCGATCAAGCTACCGCGCCAGCTATCGACGCTACGCCGTCTGCGCCTGCGCCAACTGGCGACGCAGATGAATATCGACGTGGCCCTGTTCTGGAACCGCCTAGGCAGCGGCGAGGATGCGCTGCGCGAAAGCCAAGCCTTCGATGGCCAGCCCCGGATTTACTGGGACCGAGGCGCCTGCTGGCTAGCTAAGGACGGCCCGGCCGAGCACCGCTTTCTGTCGCGTATGCAAGGCATCCTGGCGAACTCGCAGGCGTGTCGCCGTATGCTGGAGCTTCGCTGGGGCTATACCGGAAATATCCAGGTCTGTCGCAACGCCCTGCGCCCGGATCTGCTACCGATGCATGCCGCAACCAAACGACGCCCCCATAACCGCCCGCTACGCATCGGTATCGCAGCCCGACTGGTACCGGTCAAGGGCATTGCCTCCAGCCTGTACTGCCTGCATGCACTGCGCCGGCGCGGGGTGGACGCCGAGTTGCATATCGCCGGCACTGGGCCGCTTTTCGAGCCACTACAGAGCCTGGCTGCCCGGCTGGGCATCCGCGATCATGTCGTCTTTCATGGCCTGCTCGCCGATATGGCCGGTTTTTATCGCCGGATCGATTGCTTACTGCATCTGGCCCTACGCGAACCCTTCGGCGGGGTCATCGTGGAAGCGATGGCTTATGGCTGCCCAGTCGTCGCGACCCGAGTCGACGGCATTGCCGAGATCATCGAGCATGGCAGAGACGGCTTTCTGCTCGAGCCGGAGCTCGAGGCCCCCGCCACGATCGAGTTGTGCCGCCAGCCAGCCGATCTGCCGCCCTGGGTCTACCAGCCGGCCACCGATTCGATTACCGCACCGCGGTCGGTCGCCCCGGCAACGGCAGCCGATGCCATCGAACGGCTGCTCGCCGATGATGCTCGGTTCGCCGAGTTCAGCCATCGCGCGAAAGCACGGGCCCGCCACGAGTTCGACTACGCCGATCACGTCGCAGGCGTGCTCGAGGCCCTGTCCGAATTGGCGACAGCCCGCCAGGCCGCTTGAGCTGGCCTGGCCGCTCGACAGCCGCTCAACCGCCCGCCCGCTGGCCCTGCATGACCTGGTCGATACGCGCGGTGACCGCGGCGGCTGGAATCAGTGCCATGACGCCGGTATCGTCCTCGATACGGGTGCCCCACTTCAAGGCATCGGGCGTACTGCGACGATAGCGCATTGCGGCCTCGGCGAAGTAGTCGACGCATAGATCACGCGATCTATAGGCGCCACTGCGCCGGGGATCGGTCGCGGCATGCAGGCTGATGGTCGCGATACCGGTGGCATTGGCCATATGCGCCGGGCCCGAATCGGGGGTGAGCAAGATCCGGCCGTGTTCGAACAACGCCAAGAGCTGTTTTAACCCGGTCTGGCCGATCAAATCGGTTGCCGAATTATGCATGGCCGCGATGATCTCTGTCCCCATGGCCTGTTCGGCCGCGCTCGGCCCGCCCACCAACACACAGCGCATGCCGTGCCGGGCGACGGCATGGTCGGCCGCCGCTGCATAGCGCTCGGCCTGCCAATTGCGCATGCCATGGCTAGAACAGGGGCTGATGAACAATATCGGCCGGTCGTCGCCCGACGCCTGCAGCAGGCGGGCGGCCTCGGCGCGATCGCTATCGGCAATCGGCACTCGCCAGTCGTAGACCGGCTCCGGCGCGCCGAGGGCCTCGGCGAACGCCAGAAAACCATCCACCACATGCCGGCTACCCACCGCCGGAATGCGCTCGTCGACGAACAATCGCTGGCCGTCGCGTGCCCGGCGGCGATCGAAACCGATCCGTCGGTCAGCCCGGATCAACCGACTGATGCGGTTGGCGCGCCAACTGGCGTGCATGTTCAAAAGCGCATCGAACCGATGGCCGGCCAGAGCACGCTTGAGCGCGCGGGTCGCCCCCCGCCCGCCGCGTTTGTCATAGGCCAAGCAGGTCACGCCTGGCAAATCGGCCACAAGGCTGGCCTCGCCACGATTGATGACCCAGCAGATCTCGATATCCGGCCGGGCCGTTCGCAGCGTATGCACCACCGGCACCACGTTGGCGCAGTCGCCCAGCGCCGACAGGCGCAGAATGCAGACCCGCTTGGGCACCGGGGCCGTAGTCACGAGGTGGCGTCGCCGAGCTCTTCCTTGTGTGTGTCGGCATCGTCGGAATGCGCCGGCGCCTTATCGGCCTCGTGTTCGGCCTCGATGAAGATCCGCTTGACGGTCGGGCATTCCTGCTTGATCTGTCGATCCATGCCGGCAATCGCCTCCTGCAACTCCTCACCGCTCAAGCCGGACTTGAAACGCAGACTGATATTGGCCAGCACGTACTGCGGGCCGATGTGCATGGTCGGCACTTCGTTGACCCGGGCCACCGACGGATGCTCGCTGACGATGCGCTCGATCTCGGCGACCACGTACTGGTTGGCCGCTTCGCCGATCAGCAACCCTTTGGTCTCGATCGCCAGCCAGATCGAGGAAAATGCCAGAATCAGGCCAATGCCGATCGAGGCAATCCCATCAAACAACTCGATGCCGGTGATCTGGACCAGGGCCAGACCCGCAGCCGCCAACAACAAACCGGCGATCGCGGCCGTGTCTTCGAACAACACGAGGAACTTATTCGGATCTTTACCACGGCGTACCGCTTCGAGCACGCCCCAGCTGCCCTTGACCCGCTGGAATTCCTTGGCGGCGATCATCCAGCTGGTGCCTTCGAACAGTACCGCCAGACCCAGTACCGCGTAGTTCACATAGGGATGAGCGATCGGATGCGGGTGCAGAATCTTCTCGATGCCTTCGAAGATCGAGATACCAGCGCCCAGGGTGAACAGCAGCACCGCGACCATGAAGCTCCAAAAATAGATCTCCTTGCCATAGCCGAACGGATATTTGGCATCCGGCGGTTTCTTGGCCCGGCGCATGCCGAACAACAGCAACCCTTGGTTGCCGGTATCAATCACCGAGTGGATACCCTCGGCCAGCATGGCGGTACTGCCAGTGAAGATCGAGGCGATGAACTTGGAGACCGCAATCAGGAAGTTACCGGCCAGCGCAGCCAGCACCACCGTCTTGGAATTGGATTCAGACATCGAATGCTCTTTGGGAAGCCGAGTCAGCCGGCGTGCAGAAAACGCCGGTAAACCGGGTTATCGGTTTCTTCGGCGTAATCGTAGCCGATCTCACCCAGCGCTGCGCGGCAGGCCGCGCGGTCGGCGTCCTCGACCTGCATGCCGAGCAGTACCAGACCATGGGCATGACCGTGGTTGCGATAGTGGAACAGCGAGATGTTCCAACGATCGCCCATCGACTCCAGAAAACGCAGCAGGGCGCCGGGGCGCTCGGGGAACTGGACCCGGAAGAGCACCTCGGAACCGACCCCGGGCGCTGGGCCGCCGACCATATGCCGCACGTGCAGCTTGGCCATCTCGTTGCGCGACATGTCGAGTACGTCGTAACCCGCGGCTTCCAAGTCGGCGATCAATTCGTCGCGTTCGGGAATGCCGTTGGTCAGCTTGAC
Source organism: Salinisphaera sp. SPP-AMP-43 (assembly GCF_049568105.1). Classification (GTDB taxonomy): domain Bacteria; phylum Pseudomonadota; class Gammaproteobacteria; order Nevskiales; family Salinisphaeraceae; genus Salinisphaera. Next base: position 1,273,811 of record NZ_CP145335.1, on the reverse strand, counting down.
GCCCACGAACACCTGGGCATATCGGGCATCGGCATAACGGTAATTGAATTCGCTGACCGAGCGGTCGCCAATGGTCTGACAAAACGTCCGGAACGAACCTGGCCGCTCGGGGATGGTCACTGCCAGCAGCGCCTCGCGATGCTCGCCGAGTTCAGCCCGTTCGGCGATATAGGACAGGCGGTCGAAGTTGACGTTGGCCCCGGAGGTGATCGCGACCAAATGCTCGTTCTCGATACCGGTCTCGGCGGCATACTTCTTGGCACCTGCGACCGCCAGCACGCCGGCCGGCTCAGTCAAAGCTCGGGTGTCTTCATAGACATCGCGAATCGCAGCACACATCTCGTCGATCGAGACCGTCATCATCGCATCGACATGCCGCTGGCAGACCCGGAACGTCTCTTCGCCCACTTTTTTGACCGCCACGCCGTCGGCGAACAGGCCGACCTCGTCGAGTGCGACGCGCTCGCCGGCGGCCAGCGAGGCCCCCATGCTGGCCGCATCTTCCGGCTCGACCCCGATCACCCGGATATCCGGACGCACACTCTTGATATAGGCCGCGACCCCAGCGAGCATGCCGCCGCCGCCCACACAGACAAACACGGCGTGAATCGGCTGCGGATGCTGGCGCACAATTTCCATGCCGATCGTGCCCTGGCCGGCGATCACGTACGGATCGTCGTAGGGGTGGATATAGACCAAGCCGTCGCGTTCCATCAATTCGGCGGCATGCGCGGCCGCGTCGTCATAGCCATCGCCGTGCAGCACGATTTCGCCGCCGAACCCGGCCACCGCCCGGACCTTGATCGCCGGCGTGGTTCGCGGCATCACGATCACCGCGCGGATACCCATGTTGCGCCCGGCCAAGGCGACCCCCTGGGCATGATTGCCGGCCGAGGCACAGATCACACCGCGGGCTTTGTCTTCCTCGGACAAATGGGCGATCTTGTTGTACGCCCCGCGCAGCTTGAACGAATGGACCGGTTGCAAGTCCTCGCGTTTGAGAAACAGACTGTTGCCAATGCGTGCGCTCAGCTGCCCGGCCTCGACGAGCGGGGTCTCGATGGCCACGTCGTAGACACGAGCGGCGTTGATCCGCTTGAGATACTCGGCATCGCCGACATCGACGGCGCCGGCCGAACCGCCCTGGGCGGTCTGTTTGAGGCTGCTGTTCATGGCACGCACGGCTGGGGAAAAACGCCCCATGCTAAACCCTAGGCTGACAAGACACCATGTTCACTCGCCCGCGCCCGGCCGCATGACGTATCATGCCCCGCATTTGCAGGTGAGACGCCCATGACGACTCGAACCATCGTATTCATCGGCGGCGGCAATATGGCGACCAGCCTGATTAGCGGTCTGCGCCAGGCCGGCTGGCCCGGCCAAGCCATCACCGTCGTCGACCGTAATAGCGACAAACGCACGGATTTGGCCGAGCGGTTCGATGTTCAGGTCGCCGAGGCCGCCAGCGCCGAATGCTTGAATGCCGACGCAGTCGTGCTCGCGGTCAAGCCCCAGGTCATGGCTGAGACTGCGCGCGCGCTGGCACCGCTGTTCGGTGACGCCCACCCGCTGATCCTGTCGATTGCCGCCGGTATTCCGTTGGATGCCCTGCGCGACTGGATGGGCGCTGATTTCGCCTATATACGTTGCATGCCGAATACGCCTTCGCTGCTGGGCGTCGGCGCGACCGGTTTGTATGCCGACGCCACGGCCACCACCGAACAGCGCCAGCTCGCCGATGACATCATGGCCACCGCGGGCTTGAATGCCTGGGTGGACGATGAGTCACTGATTGATGCTGTGATCGCGACCTCGGGCAGCGGCCCGGCGTACTTCTTTGCCTTCATGGAAGCCATGATCGCCGGCGCCAAGGACCTCGGCCTCGATGAGGCCGCCGCCCGCGAGCTGGTCCTGCAGACTGCGCTCGGCGCGGCCCGCATGGCCACCGAGTCCGGCGACGACCCAACCACCCTGCGCCAGAAAGTCACCTCCAAAGGGGGCACCACGGCCGCTGCCCTGGCGCAATTCGAGCAAGGCGATCTGAACCAGCTGGTGGCCCAGGCCATGCATGCCGCCTCTGATCGCGCCTCTGAACTCGCCCGCGACCTGTCCGATTCATAGGGTTTCATGATCAATAACACGAACAATGCGCTGCTGTTTCTCGTCGACACAGTGCTGTCGCTCTATATCCTCGTGGTGCTGCTACGGGTGATTCTGCAGCTGGTACATGCTGATTTCCGGAACCCGGTCTCCCAATTCGTCTGGCAGACCACGCGCACGCCAGTGAACCTCCTGCGGGCCGTGATTCCACGCTGGCGCAATTGGGATGTGCCGGCGCTGGTCTTTGCGCTGATCCTGTCTTATATCCTGATCCAGATCGATCTGGCGCTTGGCGCACCCGGCTTCGGCCCGCAACTGCTGCCCTCCGTAGCCTGGGCTCTTCTCAAACTGGCGACCCTGGTCTGCAATCTGTATTTCTTCACGCTCATTATCCAGGCGGTGATGAGCTGGATTTCGCCGAACCAATACTCACCGGCCACTGCGATTTTGTTCACTATCAACGAGCCGCTGCTGCGCCCAGTCCGCAACGTCATTCCGGCGATCGGCGGGCTTGATCTATCGCCGCTGGTAGTGATCATCGCTTTGCAGGTGTTCTCTCGCCTGCTGCCGCTGCCGGGATTGTTCCGCTAGACCGATGGCGATGGAGTCCACGGCCCATTCGATCGGGATCGTCGAACCGCAGACGCTGCACATCGACGACCCGTTGGATCTAGATTGCGGCAAGCAGCTGGCCAAGTTCGATCTGGTCTATGAAACCTATGGCACGCTCAATGCCGACGGCTCCAATGCAGTGCTGATCTGTCATGCGCTGTCCGGCAATCACCATGCAGCCGGTTATCACAGCGCGGACGATGCCAAGCCCGGCTGGTGGAACAAATGCATCGGCCCGGGCAAGATGATCGACACCAACCGCTTTTTCGTGGTGGCGTCGGCCAATCTAGGCTGCTACAACGGCTCGACCGGCCCAGGCAGCCTCAACCCCGAGACCGGCCGTCATTACGGCCCTGACTTTCCGGTAGTCACGGTCGCTGACTGGGTCCGCTCGCAGAATCTGCTACGCGAACATCTGGGCATCGAGCGCTGGGCTGCGGTGATCGGCGGCAGTCTCGGCGGTATGCAGGTCATGCAGTGGGCGATCGACTATCCAGACCGGCTCGCCCATGCCGTGGTCATTGCCTCGGCGCCGAAGCTGTCGGCCCAGAACATTGCTTTCAACGAGATCGCGCGACAGGCAATCGTCACCGATCCCGAGTTCTACGAAGGCCGCTATTACGAGCACGATGTAGTGCCACGCCGTGGGCTGATGCTCGCCCGCATGCTCGGCCATATCACCTACCTGTCGGATGACGCCATGCGCGCTAAGTTCGGCCGCGATCTACGAGCCGGGCGCATCAACTACGGCTTTGACGTCGAGTTCCAGGTCGAATCCTATCTGCGCTATCAGGGCGAGTCGTTCGTGACCCGCTTCGATGCCAACACCTATCTGCTGATGACCAAGGCCCTGGACTACTTCGATCCGGCCTATAAAACCGGCGGCCGACTGGCCGAGGCCTTCGCCCCGGCCTCGGCGCGGTTTTTGGTGATCTCGTTCACCTCCGACTGGCGCTTCGCACCGGAGCGCTCACGCGAGATCGTTGATGCCCTGGTCGATGCCGGCAAGCAAGTCGCCTATGCCGAGGTCGATTCCGATCTCGGCCACGACGATTTCCTGCTGACCATGCCGCACTACATCAACACGATGAAAGCCTATATGGGCCGTGTGGCCGCCGAGGTGGGGGTATGAACACCCAGAGCACGCCTACCCGTGACGGCCTGCGCGCCGATCTGGCGCTGATCTCGGACTGGATCGCCCCGGGCACACGGGTACTGGATTTAGGCTGCGGCAATGGCGCCCTGCTCGCCCATCTGGAGGCGACCAAGAACGTGCGTGGTTACGGGCTGGAAATCGACCCGGACAACGTCATCGCCTCGATCACGGCCGGGGTCAATGTGCTGCAACTCGATCTCGATGCCGGACTCGGCCAGTTCGAGGACGACAGCTTCGATTATGTCGTGATGAGTTCGGCGATCCAGGAGGTCCAGCAGCCGCACGTGCTGATCGATGAAATGCTGCGCATCGGCCGCGACTCGATCGTGACCTTTCCCAATTTCGCTTATTGGCGGATGCGTTTTTGTCTGGCCTGGCAAGGCGTGATGCCATCATCTCGGGCCCTGCCGAACCGCTGGTACAACACCCCGAACATCCATCTGTGCACAGTGCGCGACTTCGAGCAGCTGTGCCATACCAAACGCGTGGAAATCGTGCGCCGGCATTTCGTCAATCATGCCCACCATGCCCACCCAGCCATGCGCGTTGCCCCCAACCTGCTGGGTGAGATCGCGTTGTACCAGCTGCGCGGCCGCACCTAGCCGGCCCTAGACAGCCCTGGCTGGGGGCTAAGTTTAAAGCGAGACCGGGCCCGAAACCGTTGCGCTGCAAGGCAAGACGCAGCATGGTTACACCATACCGGTACGCGGCCATACTGACGCGTCACCACACAGCTCGTGGCGCCGAGCTTGGGACGCATCTCGCGGCGCGCCTCCTCTTGGCTGGCGACACAGTCAACACGCGCCTGACCACCGTCATTCGGGCCCCTTAAGAGCCGCTCGGGCGCAACCGCAACAAGCCCTGGGCCGGCGCCGTAGTAGCGGCTGCGGTCGGTTCATGCCGGCTGCGCCATCAAGGCCGCACTCAGACCGATTCGCCGGTCACCGCGAACTTGGCCTTGAGAAACTGTTCATGCGGCAGGTAGAGCAGCTCGGCCAGATCTCGTAGTAGATGCTCTTCATGGGCATCGAGTTTGTTGTCGGCATAGGCGACCCGCCAGAGCATTTCCAGCACTTCGCGTTTTTCCTCCATCTCGAGCCCATCATTGAGGGTCTTGAGATACTGATAGAGCGAAACCGCCGAGCGGGCCTCGGGGGCCGCCGCATCGATCAGTTCCTCGACCTCACCATCGGACAGCTCGAAATGCGCCTTCAACTGACGCCGGATCTCATCGTATTCGGCCGGGTCGTGATTGTTGTCGGCATGCGCCATTTCGAGCAGCAGCACGGCCGCTGCGATCCGCTGGGCCCGAGCCGGATCTCGGGCCATCCCTTCGTTCGGCTGAATCGCATCTTTTAATCGATCGAACAGTCCCATCGTCGATCACCCTTACTGGTTGGCCCAGAATGTCTGTACGCGTTTGCGCAGATCGCCCAACCGGCCATGCAGGAAATGCCCGGCGCCTTCCATGATGTCGACGTTCACAGGCGGTTCGAGTTCCCGGACTGCAGCAATCGCGGCCTCGACGTCGATCACGTCGTCTTGATCGCCAAAGATCGCCAGCCAGTCGCAGTCCGGGCGCGGCAGCTGATGATCGAAATAGCTCGACGGCAGACCAATGGTGAGCAGGCTCGGGGTACCGTCCGCTGCCGCAACCCGCAGCGCGGCAGCCGAGCCGAAAGAAAACCCGGCCAGCCCGGCGTCCGGCAGATTCGAAGCCTGGGCCGCCCAGTCGCGCACTGCGCGTAGATCGTCCTGCTCGCCGCGGCCTTCGTCGTACTGGCCTTCGCTGTTACCGGTCGCCCGGAAATTGAAACGCAGGGTCGCCAAGCCGGCCTGTCGGGTCGCCCGAGCAGTCATAAACACGACCTTATTGTCCTTGGTACCGCCCTGCTGCGGATGGGGATGACAGACGACCACGAACCCACGGGCCGGCTCATCCGGCAGCTCGATATCGACTTCCAGAGCGCCGTCCGGTCCATCGATGAAACCACTGGCACGCTGCGCATCGGCATCCGGCCACTGCAGATCGCTCATGTCGATTCCTCGTTCGAAATAGCCCCGCCGTCACCCGTGCGCCCGTTGGCGGCCTCGACGCGTTCGGCGCGGGCACGCCGACGGTCTTCGCCGGTGCGTTTCGGGGCATAGTAAATAATAGTGTCGCCGACTTCCGGGCGTGCCCCGCCCTGGGCCGGCGACAGCAGCAATGTCTTGTTGTCGTGCAGTACCGCGATCGGAATCGCCTCGGCCGGGCGATCGCGCTTGAGATCGTCGTAGCCGTAGTTCTCGGTGAGCTTGGTTTTATGGAACTGCCAATTCTGGAAATGATGTCGCCAGAGCTCTTCGTACTGGGCCGATTCGTCGAAGGCGGGACGACCGCGCAGTGGGCGTGCTACCACCTTGGAGTCGTTGTTCTCATCGGCCGCATACATCGGCAGTTGGAACACCCGGTCATGCTCCAGGCTGCTTGAGAAATGCGAACAAACCAGCGCGTTGTAGGCGTCGTTACTGGTCGCGGCCAGCATGCAGGCGATCTCGTTGAGCTCTAGTGACTGCTGGATGGTCTCGGACAGCACCTCGCCGTAGAGCACCCGCACCCCGGCCAGCCGGGCTGTACGCAACCGATGCCAGGACGAATCGACCAGCAACACCTGAACATGCAACTCGTTGGTCAACGCCCGAGCCAGTTCGGTCGACCAAGGCGAAGCACCGACGATCAACACGCCGTTGGGTTCGGTCGACAGCCGCAGCCAGCGGGCCAAACGGCCCAGCGAAAAGCCGTGCAGGATCACCGAAGCGAATACGATCGCGAAGATCAACGGCAACAGCTGCTGGGCGCCACCGTAGCCGGCCTGGATCAGGGTTGGCGCGAACACACCGGCCACCGCGGCGGCCACGATCCCGCGCGGCGCGATCCAGCCCACCAGAAGACGATCCCGCCATTCCATATCCGTAAAGGCGGTCGCCAAAAACACCGCCACCGGCCGGGCCACGAACAACACCACGGCCACCAGCGCGGCAGCATGCCAGTCGAGATGGCGCAGCACCTTGGGATCGAGATCGGCGGTGAGCACGATGAACACCGACGACACCAGCAAGATGGTGACGTATTCCTTGAAACGTCGTAGTTCGCTGATGCCGGCGATGCTCATATTGCCCATGACCATGCCCATCACGGTCACGGCCAACAGCCCGGCTTCGGCGAAGATCTCGCTGGCTACGCCGTAGATCACCAGTACGCAGGCAATCGTCAACGGCGCTTTGAGATACTCCGGCACCCAGATGTGATTGAACGACCAGCCCAGTATCCAGGCGACGCCGCCACCGAGTACCAGCGAAATCAGAATCGCCAGCCCCAGTTCGACAAATACTTGGGTACCGCCCCCGGGATAGGCGCCCGAGAGCACGAAATACTGGAACACCAGTACCGCTAGCAACGCCCCGATCGGGTCGTTGATGATGCCTTCCCATTTCAGATAAGAGGCCGTGCGCCGGTTCAAGCCAGCCTGGCGCAGCATCGGGATGATTACAGTCGGCCCGGTCACCACCAGAATCGCACCGAACAGCAGCGAGACCTGCAGCGACAGCTGGCCGACGAAATACGCCGAGGCCGAATACAGCCCCCAGGACAGCATCGAACCGAGGGTGACCAGCCGCCGTACCCCAGAGGCCGCCTCCTTGAATTCGTGCAGCCGCAGGTTCAGGCCGCCCTCGAACAGGATCACGGCCACGGCCAGGCCGACGATCGGCGACAGCACCGGCCCGATCTGATCGGAGGGATGCATCCAGCCCAGCAGCGGCCCGGCAGCCACGCCAGCCACCAGAAACAGCACGATCGCCGGCATCCGCAGCAGCCATGCAATCCACTGGGAGAACACCCCCAGCCCGATGATCGCGATCAGCAGTAGCGATAAATGATGTTCCATCGACGAGTCCGACAGACAGCGCGGCGGCTATACCGGGGCTACAAAGAGTCCCAGTTGCCCTTGCGACGACGGCGGAACATCGGCAGCAACAGGCCGAGCACAATCCCGCCGAACAGAATCAGCGCACCGATCTTCATGCCTTCACGACGCGACTGTAGCGCTTGGTTTTCATGCTTCAAGCGATCGACCTCTGACCGTAAGCTAATGAGTTGCTTGCGGTATTTTTCGTTTTCGTTGCTGATACGAATAGCATCCGCGGAGGTTTCACGAATCTTTTGCAGCTGGCTTTTCAGCGATTTGTTCTTCGCCACCAGATCGCGCTTGAGCTGGCCCAGCTCGTCCGAACCGTGCTCGGCTTGGGCAAGTTCTTTTTTCAACTCAGTGTTGTCCGATTCCAATTGGTCGACGCGCTGCTTGAAGTCGGCCACTTGGTTGCGCGCTGCCGGCTGATCGGAAAGAAACCGATTCAACACATAGCCGGTCTGGCCCCCCGAAGTCCGTACTCGCGTCCAGCCATTGCTCGACTCGCCGAGCGTGGTGAGCTGGTCGCCGGCATCGAGCAGTTTCTGAATCCGGTATTTGGTCCCCGGGCCGCTACGCATGTTGATCGACAACTGGTCGCTGACGTACTGCGTCGCCGCCGTGGCCGTACTGGCGAACACCAGGCAGGCACAAATCAAGCTCAGCCCGAGCCCTCGCGTCGGCGCAATTCGGTATGGCATTTAGTCCCTCGAAATCATGTATGGCGGGCCCACAGCCCCTGCCCCGTGCCGGCAAGCGTTCAAGTGTAGCAAAGCGGAGCCTAATCGCCGGAAGCCCTTGGCGGACGCGCTACACTAGCCGGCCCGATTGGAAACGCAACTTTACGCTCATGGCCTTGATCGACATCGGCGCCAACCTGGCCCACGACAGTTTCGACGACGACCGCCAGGCGGTACTCGCGCGCGCCGCCGAGGCCGGGGTCACGCAGATGATCGTCACCGGTAGCGACCTCGACAGCAATCGTCGCGCGATGGCACTGGCCGCCGAACACCCGGGCCGCTGTTTCGCAACCGCCGGGCTGCATCCGCATCATGCCAACGATTGGAACGCCGAACTGGCCGGAGTCATTCGTACCGGCGCCGCCGAAGGCGCCATTCGGGCGGTCGGCGAGGCCGGTCTGGATTATTTTCGCGACATCAGCCCGCGCCAAGCCCAGCAGGACGCCTTCGCCGAGCAGCTGGCAATCGCTGCTGAATACCAGCTGCCGGTCTTTCTACATCAGCGCGATGCGCATGCCGATTTCATCGCTATCTTGCGCGAACACTTGCCGAGCCTGCCGCGAGCGGTCGTGCACTGCTTTACCGAAGGCCGCGACATGCTGGCCGACTATCTGGCCGAGGATCTGTATATCGGCGTGACCGGCTGGATCTGCGACGAACGCCGCGGCGCAGCCGTCTACGAAGCGGTTGCCGATGTGCCCGAGCAACGCCTGATGATCGAGACCGACTGCCCTTATCTGTTGCCGCGTACCATTCGACCGCGCCCCAAAAGCCGGCGCAACGAACCGGCCTACCTGCCCTGGGTGCGCGACAGTGTGGCCACGGCCCGCGGCCTCACCGCCGAGGCCGTCGAGCACTCGACCACCGAAACGGCACAACGCTTTTTTGCCCTACAACCCGCGCCGACCATATCGGCCAACGATTCGGGGTTCTAACGTATAGCGAACCGCGGGCAACCTCGATATGCTGGCTATTCCATATCGTGGATCAATACAGGAATCCGCAATGAGCGAAAGCCGCGAAACCGACGCCATCAAGAACGATCTCGAATCGTTGCGCAAGGATCTGCGCGAGCTGGCCGAGAGCGTACGCGCCTCCGGCGAAAAACGCGCCCATGACGGTCTCGACGAAGTACGCCACAAGTACGCCGATCTGCGCACCCATTACGACAAGCGCAGCCGGGAAGTCGGTGCCGAAATCGAAGCCCGCCCGTTCACCAGCGTGTTCGCGGCTTTCGGGATTGGTTTGCTACTGGGCAAACTGCTCGGTCGCTAGGCACCGACGCGTTGAACATCAAGAGCAAAATCGCGGCAGCCATATCGCTGCACATGTTCGCCTGGCTGGCGATGTTCATTGTGCTGGTCGGCGTGATCTTTCTGACGGCAGGTGTGTATTGGCTGCTCGTGCCACAGTTCGGCCAGGGCGTGGCGGCCATCATCGTCGGCGGCGGCCTGCTCGGCATCATGCTCGTAACGAGCGTGGTAATGCTGTTGGCCAACCGGGCCGGCAGCCGGGCACGCCAGGCCGCACATCACAGCACCGATAACCGGATCGAACACCAGCTGCGCCCGATCATCGGCGAGCGGGCGACCGATTGGGCCAAAGCGAACAGCGGGATTGCCATCGTCGGGGCCCTGTCGGCCGGCGTACTGATCGCCGCCAGCCCAAACATGCGTCGACTGATCGTCGAGGCAGCCCGGCCGTTGATTGCACGCAAGGCGCTGCAAGTCATGCAGGATCTATCCGGCTCCGGCCACTGAACCTGGGCCAACCGGCCGTCTGTCGGCGGCCGGTTCCTGACCACTCACCGAGCCACGAGTGGCTCGGCACCGCCAATCATGGCCGGACCGTTACGAGCGCACAGCGGCCATAGGCCTTGACCGCGTCATGGCTCGCCTAGGACAGCTGGCCGCAGCGCTTCGCTGCGGCACTTCAGACCAATAACCCATCACTAGCGAACGGGCACAGAATGACCGCTCGGCATGCATGGAACTGCATGCTCTTCAGGCCAGCGTACTCGCCCCCCGAATGGCCTGGCCTCGACCGTACAGCCCTATCGCATATTAAGCCGTCCATCGCGCCGGCCTGTGCCGATCCTGCGACGGCTCTCTCAGCCGAAGTCATAGCGTAGGCACACCGCCGGGCCGGGATTGCCCACCCCAACAATCAGACGCCCGGCCCCATACTGCCCGCTCAGCCGAGTCGGCTGGGAGGCCACGATCAGGCGCTACAAGACGCGTGGCCGGTGCTTGGTCGTTAACACCGGGCACGCGCCGATCGCAGTAGTCTATTCCGGCGGCTGATCCGTGACTGCGCCCTTGGCCGCGCTGCCCACCAAGCGCATGTACTTGGCCAATACGCCACGAGTGGCATTGGGCGGTCGCGGACGCCAGGCACTGCGACGACGTTGAAGTTCTTCATCGTCGACGTGCAGATGCAAGCTGCGCTGATGGGCATCGATGGTGATGGTATCGCCCTCTTCGACCAGAGCGATGCCGCCACCGGCCGCAGCCTCGGGTGCGACATGCCCTACGACCATGCCGTAGGTGCCACCGGAAAAGCGTCCGTCGGTGATCAGGCCCACCTTTTCGCCCAAGCCGCGCCCAACGATCGCTGAGGTCGGCGAGAGCATCTCGCGCATGCCCGGCCCACCTTTCGGGCCTTCGTAGCGGATGACCATGACATCGCCGGCTACGATCGATTCATCGATGATCGCCGCCATGGCTTGTTCCTCCGAGTCGAACACTCGCGCCCGTCCAGTGATCGAAGGATTTTTCAGGCCGGTGATCTTGGCGACCGCGCCTTCCTCGGCCAGATTGCCCTTCAGAATCGCCAAGTGGCCGGATTCGTAGAGCGCCTGGTCCATCGGCCGAATCACATCCTGGCCGGCCGGCGGTTGGTCCGGTACGTCGGCCAGCACGTCGGCTAGTGTCTGACCGGTGATGGTCAATGTGTCGCCATGGATCAGCCCGGCGTTGAGCAGCATCTTCAAGACCTGCGGGATGCCCCCGGCCGCATGCAGCTGGGTTACCACATAGCGCCCCGAGGGTTTCAGATCGCAGAATACCGGCACCTTGGCGCGGATCCGCTCGAAGTCGTCCAGCGACAGATCGACGTCAGCGGCCTGGGCGATCGCCAGCAGATGCAGCACCGCGTTGGTCGAGCCGCCCACGGCCATCATCAATGCGATCGCGTTTTCGAACGCCTTGAAGGTCAGCAGATCGCGCGGCTTGATGTCTTTTTCGATCGCCGTGATCAACGCTTCGGCCGCGGCTGCCGTGCTTTCGGTCTTCTCTTCGTCTTCAGCCGCCATGGTCGATGAATACGGCAGGCTCATGCCCATCGCTTCGAACGCCGAAGACATGGAGTTCGCAGTGAACATACCGCCACAGGAACCGGCGCCCGGGCAGGCTGCGCATTCCACTCGCTTGACCTGGGCATCGTCGATCTTGCCAGCCACCCGCTGGCCAACCGCCTCGAAGGCCGAGACGATAGTCAGATCCTCGCCGTTAAGATGGCCCGGCTTGATGGTACCGCCATAGACGAAGATCGCCGGTACGTTCATACGTGCAATGCCGATCATCGCGCCCGGCATGTTCTTGTCGCAGCCGCCGATCGCCATCACGCCGTCCATGGACTCGCCTTGCACTGCGGTCTCGACCGAGTCGGCGATGACTTCGCGGGAAACCAGCGAATACTTCATGCCAGGCGTACCCATCGAGATCCCGTCGGAGACAGTCGGGGTACCGAACACTTGCGATTTGGCGCCGCCAGCCTCGAGCGCGGTTTCCGCACGCGCCGCGAGCTTGTTCAAGCTCATATTGCAGGGCGTGATCGTCGAGTAACCGTTGGCAATGCCGACGATCGGCTTGTCGAAATCTTCGTCGGTATAGCCCATAGCACGCAACATGGCGCGGTTGGGCGCACGCGAGGTGCCTTGGGTGATCACCTGGCTACGGCGGGGCCTGGGCTGGGACTGATTCTCGTCGGCGGCCATGATCGCTTCCGGCTGATAAATGGCCGGTCATTATGCAGCCGCGATTGCATGACGCACAAAAAAACGGCGCCCAAAGGCGCCGTCTTGGTGCAGGAACTATCCAGCCGATCAGCGATTCGGCTGTTTGGTCATCCGCAGGTATGGCTTGAGCTCGTTCCAGCCTTCCGGGAAGTACTGCTTGGCCTCTTCATTGGACAGCGCCGGGGAGACGATCACATCGTCGCCGTTCTGCCAGTCAGCCGGCGTGGTGACCTTGTAGTTATCGGTCAGCTGTAGCGAATCGATCACGCGCAGGATTTCGGCGAAATTACGGCCAGCGCTTTTCGGATAGGTCAGCGTCATCCGGATCTTTTTGTTCGGATCGATCACGAACACGCTGCGTACCGTCGACGTATCCCCCTCGTTGGGATGAATCATGTCGTAGAGCTCGGCGACCTTGCGGTCGGTATCGCCGATGATCGGGAAAGTCGGAGCACAGCCCTGGGTTTCTTCGATATCGTTCGACCAGGCCTTGTGATCCTCGACGGAATCGACCGAGACCACGATCGGCTTGGCGTTACGCTTGGCAAACTCGTCGGATAGCTTAGCCGTAGCGCCGATCTCGGTCGTGCAGACCGGCGTAAAATCCGCCGGATGCGACATCAGCACGCCCCAACTATCGCCGAGCCAGGCATGGAAATCGATTTCGCCTTCTGTGGTATCCGCGGTGAAGTTCGGCGCCGTATCACCCAGTCTCAAACCCATGACATTCTCCTTCCTATACGTATGCGCGATTATAACAGTGGCAAGCCGTGGGCCGCGTCGTCGACCGGCCCGGATCAGTCCTATATGGTCACGAACCGTTAGCGGTACAAGATCACGGAGACAACGGCATGACTGACGAAAACGATCACGATCCGATGCTGGTGTATGTGACCACCCCGGACCACGCGGTCGCCAAGCGCATTGCAGCGGCTTTGATCGAGCATCACGAGGCCGCCTGCGTGAATATCGTGGCTGGCATGGAATCGGTCTATCGCTGGCAGGGCCAGGTCGAAACCGACCAGGAATGCCTACTGCTGATCAAGACCCGACGCGAACGCCTGAACGATATCGATGCACGGCTGGATACCCTGCATCCGGATGACGTCCCCGAGCGCATCGCGGTGCCGATCGTCGATGGCGCCACCGCATACATGCAATGGCTACACGAACAAGCCGCCGCCTAATGCCGCTGTGCGTGCAGCAAAGGCCACGCCTGCTGCTGCGGTTGTGGCTGTACGGACTCGCGTTCGCACTGGCCGCGGCCAGCGCGGCGGCCGCGGCGAGCGCCCAGCCGCTCGACGTGGATCGGGCTTTCGCGCCCAAAGTCACACGTATTGATGCCCGCCATATCGCAATCGACTGGCGTATCGCGGCCAACTACTATCTGTACCGTCACGCCTTCGACTTCAAGCTGGCCGATGCCGTCGATGCCAGGCTGGGTACGCCGCAGATCCCGCCGGGCCAATCACACCAAGACGCCTACTTCGGCGATGTCGAAACCTATCGCAACCACGTCCGCATCCGTCTGCCGATCATCGGCCCGCTGCCCGACGACGCGCAGGTCGCGCTGCGCTATCAGGGCTGTGCCGATGCTGGACTGTGCTATCCACCGCAGCACAAGACGCTGACCATACCGGCAGCTGGCCACTCGAAAACAGCCGCCGACCGACCATTGCGCCCCCTCGAGACCGGCCGCTCTGACGATCTGGCCGCACGCCTGGGGCAATCGAGCCTATGGTCCACGGTCGGGCTGTTCTTCCTATTGGGCATCGGCCTGGCCTTTACACCCTGCATCCTGCCAATGATCCCGATCGTGGCCGGCATGCTAGGCAGCCGCCGTCTGTCGCGCGGCCGTATGCTCTCGGCCACGCTGGCCTATGTGCTGGCCATGGCCGCGGCCTATGCCGTATTCGGCGTGATCGCCGGCTATTTCGGCGCCAATATCCAAGCCGCTTTGCAGCGGCCGCTGGTATTACTGCCGTTCGCCGGGCTGTTCGCGCTGCTGGCCGCGGCCAGCTTCGGCTGGTTCGAAGTCCGAATGCCGACGTGGGCATGGGCGCCTGCGACAGGCGCCGACTCAAGCCGTCGCAGCCTGCTGGGCGCAGCCGGCATCGGCTTCAGTTCCGCCTTGGTGGCCGGGCCCTGCCTGGCGCCACCACTGGCCGGCGCCCTGTTGTTCATATCCTCCGGCGGGCATGTTTTGATCGGCGCGATCGCCTTGTTCGCGCTCGGACTGGGCATCGGCGTGCCACTACTCGCGCTCGCCCTGTTCGGTGCCCGCGTATTACCCCGCAGCGGGCCTTGGCTCGGCGAAGTCAGAGTGTTTTTCGGGGTGCTGCTGTTCGCGGTCGGGCTATGGTTGGCATTGCGCCTGGCCTCACCTGCCATGGGGCTGGCGGCCTGGGGCGCGCTGGCTCTCATCTACGGCGCCTATCTATCGACCCGACCGACCCAGAGCCCGACCGCCGCCACCGCCAAGCGTATCGTGGTACTGGCCGTACTCGGATATGCCGCACTGGCCGGCGCGGGGCTCGCGATCGGCAATGGCCACAGCACGGCACCACTGGCCGGGCTAGCCGCCTCTTCGACCCCGCCTGCGGACTCGGCCGCGCTTTTTCAGAGCGTGGATTCACCATCCGAACTACAACACGCCCTGGCCGCAGCTCGCCGGGCGGGCCGACCGGCCATGGTCGATGTCTATGCCGACTGGTGCGTGGACTGCGTGCGCATGAAGCATACGTTGTTCGCCGAGCCCAAGGTCCGCCGTGCCCTGTCGCAAGTCGCTGCGATCGAATTCGATGTCACCGCCTATGATCAAGCCCAGCGGCAGTTCCTGAGCGAGCATCGTGTCTTTGGGCCGCCAACGCTGCTGTTCTACGATGCCCGTGGTCAGCGCCAGCGATCCGCTCGCCTAGTCGGCCGCGTCGATTCCCAAACCTTGCTGTCGCGCCTTGAAGCGCTGCCACCGGGCCCGCGTTCGTGACAGCGCAGCGGCCCCGTGCCTGGCTCGTTGCCGTGCTGCTGGTTGCAACGCTGGCGCTCATCGGTGGCGGGCTATATCGGTATGCCGTGTCCGAGCGCGGGCCGATGCGGCCCGATTTCACGATGCCGGATCTCGAGGGCCAGAGGCATCGGATCGGCGACTACGACGGCCAAGTCGTCTTGATCAATTTCTGGGCCAGCTGGTGTGGCCCGTGTCGCAAGGAGATGCCGCTGCTGATCGCAGCGCAGAAACGCTTCGGCGCACAGGGGCTGCAAGTTCTGGGTGTAGCCGTAGACTACCCAGCTGCAGCGCGTGCGTTCGCCCGCAGCCGAGATAGCAACTATCCGATCCTGATCGGCGCCGAACAGGCGGCCAAGATCCAGGATCGATACACGGGCAGGAACGATCCGCCTGGCGTCTTGCCTTATACCGTAATATTGAACCGAAAAGGCCGGATCGTGCACCGAATCACCGGCCAGTTGCATTCAAACCAGATCGGCCGCATTATTCGACCGCTTCTGCAGCACAATTCGCCGCATCGCCCCTGAAAAAACGCCAGATCAGGCATTTGCAGGACATCGCGCGCCTGCCAAAATGGCCGATCGTCGGCGAACATTCTACAATAAAGCACCGAACAGCAGCGAATTCGAAAGCCACAGTTGTGCACGGCCAGCGCATGCGGCACACTCGTCATGGAACACATGCGCGTCGCCGGGCGCCCAGCTTATCCCGCCCGGATCGCGGATCGAATCTGCCCCCGACATACCGGGTCTAAGGTATCGGTCCGCCGTGCCCGAGCAGGAGTAATCGACATACCATGGATATCCGAAAACTCAAAAAACTGATCGAGCTCGTCGAGGATTCGGGCATCGCCGAACTGGAGATCACCGAGGGCGAGGAATCGGTACGCATTGGCCGCTATCCGCCGGCCGGCAGCCAGCCGAGCGCACCGCCGGCTGCCTATATGGCGGCTCCGGCCGCGGCCCCGGCCGAGCCCCAGGCGCCGGCGGCCGACAATGCCTCGGGCGGCAGCGGCGACGGCGCTACCCCCGAAGGGCATGTGATCCGCTCGCCGATGGTCGGCACTTTCTATCGCGCACCGGCCCCCGAGGCCAAGCCGTTCGTCGACGTCGGCGATAACGTCAGCCCGAGCGATACGGTCTGCATTATCGAGGCCATGAAGATGCTCAACCAGATCGAGGCGGAAGTGTCGGGCACGGTCAGCGAGATCCTGGTCGATAACGGTCAGCCGGTGGAATACGACCAGCCGCTGTTCGTGGTCAAATAAACCCGCCGGACCGTATTCGCCGCGTGCTTACGCAAGCGGCGAATATCTGACGACAACGCCGTGCTGTGCCCACGGGAACAACGATATCGCGTCGGCGCCAAGCCCCAAGCCGGGCGCGCGGACGACCAGACCAGAGGTTGATTCATGCTGGACAAGGTTCTCATCGCCAATCGCGGCGAAATCGCGCTGCGTATCCTGCGCGCCTGTCGGCAGCTCGATATTCCGGTGATCGCAGCCTATTCATCGGCCGATCGCGATCAAAAACATGTGCTGCTGGCCGAAGAGGCCGTCTGTATCGGCCCCCCCTCGGCAACAGCCAGCTATCTAAACATGGCGACCCTGATGAGCACGGCTGAAGTCGCCGGGGCGACCGCCATCCATCCAGGCTATGGCTTTTTGTCGGAGAACGCCGATTTCGCCGAATCGGTCGAGCAGTCGGGTTTTACCTTTATCGGGCCGACCGCCGAGACCATCCGCCTGATGGGCGACAAGACCTCGGCGATCCAGGAAATGCAAGCTGCTGGAGTGCCGTGCGTACCCGGTTCCGGCAAGCCGCTGACCGCCGACGACGTCGAAAACCGCGAAATCGCCGATCGCATCGGCTATCCCGTGATCATCAAGGCCGTGGGTGGCGGCGGCGGCCGCGGCATGCATGTCGTCTACGAACCGGACGATCTGGCCGGTGCAGTCGATATGGCGCGCCGCGAAGCGGCCAGTGCCTTCGGCAACCCCCAGGTCTATATGGAAAAGTATCTGGAGCTGCCACGCCATGTGGAAGTCCAGGTGCTGTGCGATACCCACGGCAACGCCATCCACCTAGGCGAGCGCGACTGTTCGCCGCAGCGTCGTCATCAGAAAGTGGTCGAAGAATCGCCGGCCCCGGGCATTACCCCGGAACAGCGCGAGCATATCGGCAACCTCTGCGTCGATGCGTGCAAACGCCTGAACTATCGCGGCGCCGGCACCTTCGAGTTCCTGTATGAGAACGGCGAATTCCATTTCATCGAAATGAATACCCGTATTCAGGTCGAGCATCCGGTCACCGAGATGGTCACCGGCGTGGACCTGGTCGCCGAACAGCTGCGTATCGCCGCCGGCGAAAAACTGCGCTATACCCAGGACGATATCGTCCTACGTGGGCATGCCATCGAATGCCGGGTCAACGCCGAGCATCCAGAAACTTTCGCGCCTTCACCCGGCAAGGTCGAGCAGTATCATGCGCCGGGCGGGCCCGGCATCCGCATGGACAGCCATATGTATGCCGGCTATTCGGTGCCGCCCTACTACGATTCGCTGATCGGCAAGCTGATTGCCCACGGTGATACCCGCGACGCCGCTCGTGCGCGCATGGACATGGCGCTGTCGGAGATGGTCGTCGAAGGCATCCATACCAATCTGTCGCTGCATCAGTGGATTATCAACGATCCGGAGTTCGCCGACGGCGGCGTATCGATCCATTGGCTGGAGAAAAAGATCCGCCAGCGCCTGGGCAAGGGATGAGCATCGCCTGGCTGCAGATCACGGCAACCACCCATCGCACAGCGCTGGCCGAAGCGGTGTTCGAGGAATACGGTGCCGAGGCGATCACCGAGCTGGATGCTGGCGACGACCTGACGGTCGAAGAAACGCCCAACAGCCAGCCGGCTTTCGAGCGCGCCCGGGTGATCGGTCTGTTCACCCAGGGCACGCCTGCCGAGCCGATCACGGCGGCCCTGCGCGAGGCACTCGGCGACGATCTCGTCATCGAAACCCAGACCCTGGAAAACCAGGACTGGGCCAGCGCCTGGCTGGCCGAACATCCGCCGCTGATCTTCGGCGAGCGGCTATGGATCGCCCCGCATAGCGCCGAAGTGGCTGCCGCCGATGACGCCGTCGTCGTACGGCTCGACCCAGGCCTGGCTTTCGGCACCGGCACCCACCCGACCACTAGCCTGTGCCTGCATTGGCTGGCGGCCCAGGATCTGACCGGCAAACGGGTCGTCGACTACGGCTGTGGCTCGGGCATCCTGGCGATCGCGGCCGCCCGGCTGGGCGCTGCACAGGTCGTGGCTGTGGATATCGACGATCAGGCGGTCCGGGCCACCCGTGAGAACGCCGTTCGCAACGATGTCTCCGATCGGATTCTCACACCGGCCATGGATGCGATCGAAGGTGCACCGTTCGATATCGTGCTCGCCAATATTCTGGCCAAGCCGCTAATCTCGCTGGCGCCGACGCTGACCGAACTGGCGGCCGCCGGAGCCCCCCTGGTGATGGCGGGCCTGCTGTCGCGCCAGATCGAGGATGTGACCAGTGCCTACCAGCCGGCCTTCGTGTTTGAACAGCCGGCTCTGGAAGACGACTGGGCACGTTTGGTCGGCCATCGCGCGGGCCGCTGAGCACGATACCGCCGATCGTCGCCTTTTGCTGGCCGTCGATTGCCGTTATAGTTTCGCGCTGTTCCACCTCAGACTTTTTCACGGATGCGCCATTCCGACGCCGACGAGGACACTGCCCAGCCGCTGAGTCACTATGTCGGGGCCAGTCTCGACCGTTATTTCGAGTCTTTGAACGGCAGCGCGCCGCCGACCGATCTCTACCGAATGATCCTCGAACAAGTTGAGCGCCCGCTGCTGGAACGCGTGCTCGAATACAATCGCGGCAACCAGTCCAAGACTGCCAGCATGCTCGGTATCAACCGCGGCACGCTGCGCAAGAAACTGCGCAGCTACAACCTCGACCAGTAACGCGCGCCGTGGCGCGTGTGCCGTAACCCGCGTCGCGGGTTTTTTTGTTTGCCCCCAACCGTTATCGCCATGACTTCGACTGCCTCCGTCGCCCCCATCCGTCGCGCTCTGATCAGTGTTTCCGACAAGACCGGTGTTGCCGATTTCGCCCGTGCGCTCACCGAGACACACGGCGTCGAAATCCTATCGACCGGCGGCACCGCGCGGATGCTGCGCGAAGCCGGCATCACCGTGACCGACGTATCGACCCATACCGGCGCGCCGGAAATCATGGACGGCCGGGTCAAAACCCTGCACCCGAAGATTCATGGCGGCATCTTGGGCCGGCGCGGCACCGACGACGGTGTCATGGCCGAGCAGGACATCGCACCCATCGATCTGGTGGTGGTCAATCTCTATCCCTTCGAGCAGACCATCGCCAAGCCCGACACCGACCGGGCGACCGCGATCGAGACCATCGACATCGGTGGCCCCGCCATGCTGCGCGCTGCGGCCAAGAATCACGCCGACGTCACTTTGGTGGTCGACGGCGCCGACTATGACAGCGTTCTGGCCGACCTGACTGAGCACGGCGGCACACTCGAGGCCACCCGCCGCCGGCTGGCCGCCAAAGGCTTTAGCCATACCGCCGGCTACGATCGGGCGATCGCCGCCTATCTGTCCGGCCACGACGCACCGGCTGATGCCGGCGACGACAACGCTCTTCCGGCGCGCTTCGCCCCAGCCTATAGCAAGCGCGCCGATCTGCGCTACGGCGAGAATCCACACCAGCGCGCGGCCCTCTATGCCGGCGAATCCACGGTCGAGGCCAGTCTGGTCGAGGCCCGGGTCTGCCAAGGCAAGGCCTTGTCGTACAACAATCTGGCCGATGCCGACGCAGCGCTCGCCTGTGTCAAAGCCTTCGATCAAGCGCCGGCCTGTGTGATCGTCAAACACGCCAACCCCTGCGGGGTTGCGGTCGCCCCAGATCTGACCGCCGCCTACCAGCGTGCCTTTGCGACCGACCCGGTGTCGTCGTTCGGCGGCATCATCGCCTTCAACGGCGAACTCGGCGCCGAGACCGCCGAAGCGATCCTGGCTAACCAGTTCGCCGAAGTCATTCTGGCGCCAAGCATTACCGATGAGGCATTGCGCGTCTTCTCGAAAAAGAAGAACCTGCGGGTGCTGGCCACCGGCGCTTGGCAGCAGACCGGTTCCGACGGGCTCATGCTCAAACCGATCGCCGGCGGCCTGCTGGTTCAGGACGACGACAGCGAATTACTCGATCGTAGCCAGCTCAAGGCCGTGACCGCGACCGAGCCGACCGGCACCCAGCTGCAAGACATGCTGTTCGCTTGGCGGGTCGCGAAATACGTCAAATCCAATGCCATCGTCTATGCCCGTGACGGTGCGACGGTCGGCATCGGCGCCGGCCAGATGAGCCGGGTGGACTCGGCGCGCATCGCCCGCCAAAAAGCGGCCGACGCCGAGCTTGAGATCGCCGGTTCGGTGATGGCCTCGGATGCTTTCTTCCCGTTCCGCGACGGTATCGACACCGCAGCCGAGGCCGGCGTCGCTGCCGTGATCCAGCCTGGTGGCTCGATCCGCGACGACGAGATCATCGCCGCCGCCGACGAAGCCGGCATCGCCATGCTATTCACCGGCATGCGGCATTTTCGACACTAAGCGCCTGCGTCAGGCTCGCCCGGGGCGCCGCATCGGCAGTTGCACCCCGGGCGAATGGCAAACGTAGCCACACCGTGGCAACCGCCGAGCGCCGCGGCCACGGCGCTCGACGCCCCAATCGCTCGCTTGGCGGCTGTGCCTCGGACTTAGCCCCGTCTTGTAACGCGACGGCCGTGATCGCGACCACAACGCTACAGAAGGTCCATGCTTGATGGGCCCCGCCCGAAGGTTCTAGGGCGTGTTGAGGTATCCTGCGAGTCCGCGCCAAGGACCATTGGGCTGTCTCAGCCGAGGCGCCGCGAATGCAACGTAGTTGCGCCACGTCAGTACGCGGTAACGCTGGATGGCGGCCCAACAGCCGTTGTTTCGAAGAGCTGTGCCCGCAATCGCGTCGGACCGCAGAACGAGCCTTGATCGGCGCACGCCCAGAACCGGCGGCTCGGTCCTGCTAGCCACGATTCGGGGCGGCAACACGGCGCTCGAACGAAACCTCAACAGGCTCTAGCATTCAGTGATCAGCGGCACGAGGGCTGGCCAGCCCTGTCGCGTCCTCGCATAGAACGACGTCGCCCGTTTCGTGCCAGCCCACCTGGCCGTCCCGATTTTTCAGCGAACGCTGGGCGGGAACTCGCACGCAACGCCGACAGCCCCTAGGCTGGGTCATCCAATCAACTACAGCCGCTCAAAGCAACAATGACGACAAAAATCGCCCTGGTGACCGGCGCAGGCCACGGCATCGGCCGTGCCTGTACGCTCGCCCTTGATGACGCCGGCTTCGAACTGGCCCTGGTCGGTCGCCGCGAGGCGCCGCTGACCGCGGTCGCTGCCGAGCTCGACGGCGAGCCGCTGGTGGTGCCAACCGATGTCGCCGATGCCGCCTCGGTCGCGGCACTGTTCGAGACCATCGAACAGCATTTCGGCCGGCTGGATCTGCTGTTCAACAACGCCGGCCTGAACCTGCCAGCCACCGAGTTCGGCGACGTTGACGTCGCAGACTGGCAGGCCCTGGTCAACGTCAATCTCACCGGCGCCTTTCTCTGCGCGCAGGCCGCTTATCGACTGATGAAGCGACAACACCCGGCCGGCGGACGCATCATCAACAACGGCTCGATCTCGGCCCATGTACCACGCCCAGGCTCGGCACCCTATACTGCGACCAAGCACGCCATAACCGGTCTGACCAAGTCGATCGCTCTAGACGGTCGCCCGCACGGCATCAACTGCGGCCAGATCGATATCGGTAATGCCGCCAGCGAGATGACCGAGGCGATGTCGGCCGGCGTGCCCCAAGCCGATGGCCGCATGGCGGCCGAATCGGTGATGTCGGTCGATAACGTCGCTCAGGCAATCCGGTTCATGGCCAATCTGCCGTCGGATGCCAACGTACCGTTCATGACCGTGATGGCCAGCGGCATGCCGTATATCGGCCGCGGCTGATCCAGGCCTGATCTAAGCCGCGCTGCGATCGCGACCCGCCGGCAGCACCAAGCGCAGCGCGGCCACAACGCCGAGGTGCTGAGCCTAGCCTGAGCGCCGGCGATCGGCCCACACGGGCACCCCGTATAACACCGGTGCGTACACAAGTTTCGGCTGCATCCTGCTCTGGCCCAAGAGCCGCCGCCAACTGCGGGCATGGATGCAGCTGCCAACATCACGGAGAGTCAACGAGCAATACGATCGAGCACTTCAATCCGCGGCTCTGCCATCTGCCCCAGCCCAATGCCTGGCTTGAGCGCTCGCACACCGACTCGGCTGGTGCGAAGACCTGGTGTAGTTCGCCGATAGCGATATGCTGCTCTGGAGCAACGTGCTGGACGATCGCATCCTGCGCTGGAGCCCGGCCGGCGCGGTACAGATCTTCCACCAGCCGAGCCGGCACGCCGACGGCCATACCCGTGATCGACAAGGCACCTGATCAACTGCGAGCACGGGCGCCGGATCAGCCGTACCAAGATCGACGGTCGGATCACGGCTTGGGCCAATCGCCATGCTGGCGAACAGCTGAAGGCGCCCAATGACGGGGCGCCGCCTCGGACGGCGGCATCTGGTTCAGCGCCCCGCCTACGGCATCATCAGCGACTACGACGGCCATAAGACCGAGTCCGAACAGGACGGCGGCTTCGTGTTCCGGCTGGAGCCGGACAGCGCCAACTCCAAATCGGCGGCGACGACTTTGTTCGCCCGAACGGACTGGCTTTCGCACCCGATGAGCGCCGACTGTATATCTTCGACACCGCCCGAACCCACCTCCAGACGGCCCCGTCATATTCGAGTGTTCGACATCAGTCCCGCCTGGCGACTCGGGAACCTGCGCCGGCTCGCCGTCGTCGAACCGGGCGTGCCCAACGGCTTTCGAGAGCTGCCGAAAGCAACGTCTGAACCAGCGCCGGGGTACCCTGCCATGCCCTGGACAGCAGTCTGCTCGGCAACATCCATGTGTTGGAGACGGTAGCGGACCTTACCTTCGACGGGGCGCGTCGCAGCCGGCGATTCATGGCCGCCAGCAGTTCGCTATATGCAATCCACGCTGCCCAGAACGGCGCGCAAAGGCCGTAAACGCCTGGCTGGGGTGGCCAGTCGCACTCAGCCCCGGCCGCACTGCCTCGCCGCGCTAGCCCGCCGAGGTCAATGTGACTACCACCTGGCGCGTATGCCGCGAACTGCGATGTTCGTAGAGATAAATCCCCTGCCAGGTACCGAGATTGAGCCGGCCGTCGGTGATCGGCACGGTCACGTCCATCCCGGTCAGGATCGAGCGGATATGACCGGGCATGTCGTCCGGGCCTTCCATGGTATGCACATACATCGGATCGCCATCTGGCACGGTCTGGCTCATCCAGGTTTCGACGTCTTCGCGCACGGTCGGATCGGCGTTTTCGCAGATCATCAGGCTAGCCGAGGTATGCTTGATGAACACATGCGCCAGACCAGCCTGGATATCGGACTCGGCCACCACGTCGGCCACGTCGCGGGTGATATCGCGGGTCGAGCGGCCCGGCGTTTCGTAGCTCAGTGTTTTCTGCATGGCGGCGGTCGCATCAGGAAATAACTGCGCTACAGGCTAACGTGCCCGTGGGCATCTGTCTGCCTAAGGCGCGCATTCAAAGCAGGTTCGGCTGGTCATGTCGCTATGATGGCCGGTCGGTCGGCGCTAGAGAGGTAACGGGGCTTTCAGGACTGCTGACGTCACGTACCAGCCCTTCGCGAGCGCTACTTCTTGAAAAAGTCACGATCGCAACAAGACGCGGCATAGCGAACGTGGCGTCGTCGCACGAGCCAAGACAGCATAACGCAGACGGGCCGCACGACAGCGCTCGGTCTCTCGGCCTATGGGCCACACCTATGCCAAGCGAACCATATCCGCCCCGCAGCGCTGCACGTTTGGATCGTGGCACGCGGCAATCAGCGACTCGCGCCGCGCAGCATCCAATACACGAGCTGCGATACGGCGCTCGAACGCCCCATCGACGGGCCCGATGACGCCGCATAGTCGCGAATTTGGCCGGATGACCACTCGCAGAAAGCGGGTGACTTGCCGCATCGGCAAGTCCCGCTTTCATCGCCCCTGGCCGACGGACGGTTGCCGCCCCATCGTTTCGACAGCGCGCGCCTCAGGCTAGGGCGTTGAGCTTTTCCACCATCATCTGGTTGACGTCCTTGGGATTGGCCTTGCCCTTGGACGCCTTCATCACCTGCCCGACCAGAAAGCCGACGATCTTGGTCTTGCCGTCCAGATACTGCTGGACCTGGTCCGGATTGTTGGCGATGGCCTCATCAACGAAGGATTCGATCGCGGACGTGTCGGTGATCTGTTTCAGGCCCTTGGCCTCGATGATCACATCGGCCGACTCGCCTTCGCCGGCCACCAGGGCATCGAAGACCTGCTTGGCGATCTTGCCGGAGATGGTGTTGTCGTCGACCCGCGCGATCAGGCCACCGAGCTGGTCGGCACTGACCGGTGTCTGGTCGATACCCAGGCTGTCACGGTTGAGCACGCCGGCCAGCTCAGTACTGATCCAGTTGGCGGCCGGCTTGCCGAGTTTGACCTTATCGCCGCCGGCCGCGGCCACCGTCGCCTCGAAGTAATCGGCCCAGGCTCGCGAAGCCGTCAGGGCGGCCGCATCGGCGCTCGATACGCCGTATTCAGCCTCGAAACGCTCGGCCTTGGCCCCCGGCAGCTCCGGCAAATCGGCCCGTACCGAGTCGATGAAGGCGGCATCGATCGCCACCGGCAGTAAATCCGGATCCGGAAAATAGCGATAGTCGTGGGCTTCTTCTTTGGAGCGCATCGACCGGGTTTCGCCGGAATCTGGATCGAACAGCCGGGTTTCCTGGACGATCTGGCCGCCGCCCTCGAGCACGTCGATCTGGCGCTCGATCTCGAACTCGATCGCTTTTTCCAGAAAACGAAACGAGTTGACGTTCTTGGTCTCGGTACGGGTGCCGAACTCGCTCGAGCCAGCCGGGCGCACGGAGACGTTGGCATCCACCCGGAACGAGCCTTCGGCCATATTGCCGTCACAGATCCCCAGATAAGTCACCAGCGAGTGCAGCTTGCGCGCATAGGCTGCGGCTTCGGCCGCAGTCGCGATCTCGGGTTCGGAGACACATTCGACCAGCGGCGTGCCGGCCCGGTTCAGATCGATGCCGGTGGCGCGATCGAAAGCATCGTGCAACGACTTGCCGGCATCTTCTTCCAAATGCGCCCGGGTGATGCCGACCCGCTTGCTCGCGCCCGCCCCGGTGGTGATATCCAGATGCCCGTTGGCCACGATCGGCAGCTCGAACTGGCTGATCTGGTAGCCCTTGGGCAGGTCGGGATAGAAATAATGCTTGCGTGCGAACACCGATCTCGGCGCGATATCGGCATCGATCGCCAGTCCGAACAGCGTGGCCATGCGAATGACCTCGCCGTTGATCACCGGCAGCACGCCTGGCATCGCTACATCGACCGCATTGGCCTGGGTGTTCGGCTCGGCACCGTAAGCGGTCGGCGCGCTGGAAAAAATCTTGCTTTGGGTCGCGAGCTGGATATGTACTTCCAGCCCGATCACGGCTTCCCAGTTCATGGTTTCGATCTCCTGGGGTCGCTTATTCGAAGCCCGGCGGGCGACGGGTATGCCAGTCGGTGGCCTGCTGGTAGGCATGGGCGGCATTCAGCAGCCGGGCCTCCTCGAACCAGGGCGCGATCAATTGCATCCCTACCGGTAGCCCGTCGACGAAGCCGGCCGGCACCGACATGCCCGGCACCCCGGCCAGACTCGCCGGCAGCGTATAGACGTCGTTGAGATACATCGCAACCGGGTCGTTGGCCTTTTCACCGAGCTTGAACGCCGGCGCCTGGGTCACCGGGGCCGCAATCAGATCGACCTGTTCGAACGCTTGGTGGAAGTCGCCTGCGATCAGCCGGCGGGTCTTCTGGGCCTTTAGATAATAGGCATCGTAGTAGCCGGCCGAGAGCACATAGGCGCCCATCATGATGCGCCGCTGGACCTCCGCGCCGAAGCCTTCGGCCCGCGATCGGGTATACAGATCATCCAAATCGACCGGGTCGGCACAGCGATGGCCATAGCGTACGCCGTCGAAGCGTGCCAGATTCGACGACGCTTCGGCCGGGGCAATCACGTAATAGGTCGATACCGCCAGCTCGGTATGCGGCATGTCGATCTCGACCACCCTCGCGCCCAGGCCTTCCAGTTCGGCGATCGCCTGATTGATGACTTCGCGACTGCCGGACTCGAGCCCGTCGGCGAAGTATTCCCGGGGCAAACCGATGGTCAGGCCGGCGATATCGCCGCTGAGCTGGCTCGCATAGTCGGGCACCTCACGCTCGACGCTGGTCGAATCGCGTTCGTCGAAGCCGGCCATAGCACCCAGCACATGCGCACAGTCCTCGGCCGAGCGGGCGAAGCAGCCGCCCTGGTCGAGGCTCGAGGCAAAGGCGATCATGCCGTAGCGCGAGACCCGGCCATAGGTGGGCTTGATACCGGTCACGCCGCACAGCGCAGCCGGCTGGCGGATCGAGCCGCCGGTATCGGTACCGGTAGCCGCCGGAGCCAGGCCAGCCGCCACGGCCGCAGCCGAGCCGCCGGAAGAGCCACCCGGCACATAGTCGGTATTCCAGGGGTTTTTCACCGCCCCGTAGAAGCTGTTCTCGTTGGACGAGCCCATCGCGAACTCGTCCATATTCGCCTTACCCAAAGTGACCGTGCCGGCCGCGGCCAGACGTTCGACCACGGTCGCATCGTAGGGCGCGATGAAGTTATCGAGCATGCGCGAAGCACAGCTGGTCTTCACGCCCTGGGTACAAAAAATATCCTTGTGGATCAGCGGCAGGCCAGCCAGTGCGCCCTCGGCAGCAGCATCGATCGCGCTCGCGCGCTCACGCGCGGATTCGGCGGTGCGCGTAATCAGCGCATTGAGGGTGTCGGCATGGGCATCGATCCGCGCCAGATAGGCATCGGCGATCGCCTTGGCGCTCAATTCGCCAGCGGTACGCGCTGCGATCAATTCGGCAATAGAGCGTTCGTGGATCATTCGATCACCTTCGGCACGCGATATAGGCCTGCGGCGGTATCCGGCGCGATCGCCTGGAACGCCTCGCGATCCACGCTCGACTGGGCCACGTCCGGGCGCAGCCGGGCGGTCAGATCCAGCGGATGGGACATCGGCGCGACATCACGGGTATCGGCGCTCTCCAGGTGATCGACCACGTCCAGAATACTGGACAGCTGGCTCGCATAGTCGGCGATCTGGCTGTCGTCTAGGCCCAGTCGGGCCAGGCGAGCAACCTTGCGCACATCATCGGCAGTCAGACTCACGACGATTGTCTCGATTTGAATGAATTTGGCAGGTCAGCCCCACGCGGCGGCAAAACGTAGCATAAAAGATCGCGCAATCCTTTGTCCGGCCGGTCTGCATTCAGCGACCAGCCAGCGTTGCCGTGCACGGTCCCCATTGCTAGCATTGCGCTCCTTCAAATGCCTTGTGATGAGATTCGAGGGGCGACGGCTTATCTCAGGGTCATGCAGCCGACATCTGTCGGCAGCCGGTGCGCGCGATCCGCGCCATAATTTTAGTGCTCGGTGAATTCCATGCTGGAAAACTTTCGCGGCCTGTTCGTCAATGATCTGTCGATCGACTTGGGTACGGCCAATACGCTCGTCTATGCGCGCGATCAGGGCATTGTGCTCAATGAACCTTCGGTGGTCGCCGTCCGTACGGACGCCCGCGGCGGCAAACGCATCGAGGCCGTCGGCTCGGACGCCAAACGCATGCTGGGTCGCACACCGGCCCATATCGGCACCATCCGCCCGCTCAAGGACGGCGTGATCGCGGATTTCACCGTTACCGAGAAAATGCTCCAGCACTTCATCCGCAAAGTGCACCAGAAGCGTTTTCTGCGCCCGATGACCCGGGTGTTGGTTTGTGTGCCCTACGGCTCGACCCAGGTCGAACGCCGCGCGATTCGCGAGTCGGCCTCCAACGCCGGCGCCCGCCGGGTCTATCTGATCGAGGAACCGGTGGCCGCAGCGATCGGCGCCGGGATCCCGATCGGTGAAGCCCGGGGCTCGATGGTGCTCGATATCGGCGGCGGGACTTCAGAAGTGGCGGTGATCTCGCTCAACGGCATCGTCTATGCCGAGAGCGTGCGCACCGGTGGCGACAAGCTCGACGAGGCGATCGTCAATTATGTCCGGCGCCAGTACAACATGCTGATCGGCGAGACCACCGCCGAATCCATCAAGCACCAGATCGGCACTGCCTTTCCCGGCCACGAGATCAAGGAGATCGAAGTCGTCGGACGGCATATGTCGGCTGGCGTGCCGCGCTCGTTCACGCTCAACTCCAACGAGGTGCTGGACGCCTTGCAGGAGCCGCTGTCGAACATCGTCTCGGCGGTCAAACTGGCGCTCGAGTCGACCCCGCCGGAACTGGGCTCGGACGTTGCCGAGCGTGGCATCGTACTGACCGGCGGCGGCGCTCTGCTGGCCGATCTCGACAAACTGCTGTCCGAAGAAACCGGCCTGCCGGTGATCGTGGCCGACGATCCGCTAACCTGTGTTGCCCGCGGCGGTGGCATCCTGCTGGAAATGCTCGATCGCAAATCCGGCGCGTTGTTCGCGCTCGAGTAACGCGCCGATTCGTCGTTATGCGAGCCCTGTGCGCGGCCTAGGTTATGATCTGGGCGGTCGCGCGCGCCCGTTTCGTTTGTCACCCGCGCAAGCCTCAACGGCCTGATTCGATGAGCCGACCGTTACGCGTTGTCCCTACCGGTACTGACCTGCCCGTCTGCGCGATCAATCGCGCCGGCTGGTCTGTGTGCGTCAGGCCGCATTAGTGCTGGGGCTCAAAGACGACGACAAACCCGGCCTGCTGGGCCGACGCATCGCGCCGGGGTTGACGATCGTGGCTATCGCGATCGCCTCGATCGTATTGATGATGGTCGACGACGCCCGCGAGACCCTTTCACCAGTGCGCAGTGCCCTGGCAGTAGCGCTGGAGCCGATTCAGATCGCTGCCGAGTGGCCCGACGAAGCGCTCGGTTATCTACAGCACTATTTCGACCGCGGCGCCCTGATCAAAGAGAATCAGCAGCTTTCCCAGAAAGTGCTACTGCTCCAGGGCCGGCTACAGAAACTCGCCGCCCTACAGGCCGAAAACGAACGCATCCGTGCCCTGCTCGCCTCAGCCAGCTCGTTGGACCAGAACGTACTGATCGCGCGCATCCTGTCGGTCAGCCCCGACCCGTACCGGCAGTACATCAAGCTCAACAAGGGCAGCTCGGACGGGGTGTTCGTCGGCCAGGCGTTGATCGATGCGCACGGCATCATGGGCCAAGTCACCGACGTCACGCCGCTGGATGCGCGCGCG
This sequence comes from Salinisphaera sp. SPP-AMP-43, assembly GCF_049568105.1. Lineage (GTDB taxonomy): Bacteria > Pseudomonadota > Gammaproteobacteria > Nevskiales > Salinisphaeraceae > Salinisphaera. The sequence goes on along the minus strand of NZ_CP145335.1, from coordinate 1,243,699 downwards.
ATCCTGATCAGCGATGCCAACAACGGTATCCCGGTCGAGGTCAATCGCACCGGGCTGCAAACCATCGCCCAGGGCACCGGCCGCTCCGAAGCGCTCACCCTGCCCTTTCTACCCAACAACGCCGATATCCAGGTCGGTGATCTGCTGGTCTCGTCCGGACTGGGCGGCCGTTATCCACCGAACTATCCGGTCGCCGAGGTCACCGGGGTCGAGCGTCGTCCTGGTGAGGAATTCCTACAAGTCACCGCGAAGCCGACTGCCCACCTCGACCGAGGCCGCGAGGTGTTGCTGGTCTGGAACGATTCGCCTACGAAGGCGGCCGAAATTCCTGGTGACGCGGCTTCGGACAGCGGCACCAGCCCGGGCCACGAGCCGCCGGATCAAGACAACGCGCCAGACCAATGATCGCCAATCAGCGCGTAAGCATTCTGCTGATCGTTGCCTGCCTGGCCGTATCGCTGGTACTGACCTTGCTGCCGCTGCCAGGGACGCTGTCAGCGGCCCGACCGGCCTTTTACACCATGACCGTGATGTTCTGGACCGCGATGCAGCCGCTGCGTTTCGGCCCGGTCGCGGCATGGTGCTGTGGCATTCCCATCGATGTGCTCTACGGCACGCCGTTTTCAGAACATGGCCTAGCCATGGCGATTGCAGCCTATGTGGTGGTCAAGGGCCGAGAACTGCTATGGAGCTTTCCGCTGGCACAGCAGGCATTGCTGATGCTGCCGGTGTTTTTGCTGTACGAGTTCGTACTGTTCTGGATCGACGGGGCCACGGGGCTGGATGTGAACCAATGGTGGCGCTGGCTGCCGGCGTTATCCTCGGCCGTGCTTTGGCCGGTCTGGGCATTTCTTTTGGAACGGATCGCGGAATTTGAGGTCGGATAGCATCACGGGGGTCAGTGAACACGACGGAACGCAGCGCGCATGCGCGCTTCGACCGGCGTCTTGCATTCAGACAGGGTGAAACGAGCGGGTATGGCCGCAGACGATGCAATCAAAAATCATGCGGCCGAGCGGCGCCTGTTCATCCTCCGCACGATCGCTGCCAGCCTGTTACTGCTGATCCTGATCGGCATGCTGGTGGCACGGGTGCTCTATCTACAGGTCTATCGACACGGCTATTACGAGACCCGGTCCCAGGACAATCGCATGCGGGTGGAGGTCGTACCCCCGGTCCGCGGCCTGATCTACGACCGCCATGGCAATCTGCTGGCCAACAACGAACCGGCCTATCGCCTGGAAATCGTCCCCGAGCAGGTCGCTGACAGTGTGAAATCCACCATCACACGTCTGTCCCAGATCGTGACCATCAGCGAGGCCGACAAACAGCGCTTCTATTCGCGCGAGAAACGCACCCCGTCGTTTCGCGGCACCCCGATCCTGTTGAACCTGTCCCAAGCCGAGGTGGCACGCTTCGAGGTGGATCGCGAACGCTTTCCCGGCGTCAACATCCGGGCCGGGCTGACCCGCAACTATCCGCTCGGAAAATACGCCTCGCACGTGGTCGGCTATGTCGGCGGCATTACCGCAGCCGATCTGACCAACGTCAATAAAAAACGCTATCGCGGCTCATCGCATATCGGCAAGGCGGGCGCCGAGCTGTCCTACGAATCCAAGCTGCACGGCTATCCGGGCTCGCGAGTGGTCGAAACCAACGCCGCCGGCCGGGCCCTGCGCGAACTCGATATGCATCCGGCCAGCGCTGGCGACAGCCTGACCCTGACCGTGGATTCAGCCCTACAGAAAGTCGCCTATAACGCGCTCGGCGATCAAGACGGCGCCGTGGTCGCGCTCGATCCGAACACCGGCGGCGTGCTGGCGATAGTCAGCAAACCGGGCTACGACCCGGATCTGTTCGTCGACGGCATCAGCCGCGCCAACTATTCGCGCCTGATCCACGATCCGCACAAACCGCTGTACAACCGCGCCCTGCAGGGCCAGTACCCGCCCGGTTCCACAGTCAAGCCGATCATGGCCATTGGGGCACTCGAGACCGGGGTGATCGATCCGAACAAGAAAGTCTGGTGCCCGGGCTATGTCACCTTGCCCGGCTCCAGCCATCATTATCGCGACTGGAAGCGCTCCGGCCAGGGCTGGATCGATCTGACCCAGGCCATCGAGCGCAGCTCGGACGTATATTTCTACAAACTGGGCATGAAGCTCGGTATCGATAATATCCACCGCTACGGCAGCATGTTCGGCCTGGGCCAGAAGACCGGTATCGATCTGCCGCGCGAGAATTCCGGCATCATGCCCTCCCGCGAGTGGAAGCACGCCAATCGCCACCTACCCTGGTATCCCGGCGAGACCCTGATCACGGTCATCGGCCAGGGCTTCATGACTACGACCCCGCTGCAGCTGGCTCAGGCCGCCAGCGAACTGGCCACCCGCGGGCATGCCTATCGTCCGCATGTACTCAAGGCCTGGCGCGACCCCCAGACCCGGCGGACCTCGCAATACCGGCCCGATGCCCTGCCGCCGATCGAGCTCAAGGATAAACGGCACTGGGAGATCGTGATCAACGGCATGCAAGGCGTCATCAACAGCCCGCATGGCACCGCCCACCACTATGTCGGCCGGCACCTGAAGTACCCGATCGCCGGCAAATCGGGCAGTGCCCAGGTCGCCGGCCTGCCGCAGAACGAAGTCGCCCCGGATCTGGACAGCATCCCGCACCGGCTGCGCGAACATGCGCTGTTTCTGGCTTTCGCCCCGGTCGACGATCCCAAGATCGCGGTCGGGGTCTTGGTCGAGCACGGCGGCGGCGGTTCCAGCGTGGCTGGACCGATCGCTCGCCGCGTGATCGACAGCTATCTCGATAGCCTCGAGCAGAGCGAAACCCTGCAGGCCAATAGCAGCAAGCCAGCCGGGGAGTCCCGCTCATGAGCAGCACCGCCCAGGAACGCCCCGCGACGCTGTCGGCGCGCCTGAGCGCGTGGCATATCGACGTCCAGCTGCTGGCCGGGCTGCTCTGCTGCGCGCTGTTGGGTCTGTTCGTGCTGTATAGCGCCTCGGGCCAGTCGTCGCAGATCGTGATCGCCCAGGCCGTGCGCGTCGGTATCGGCCTGGCCGGGATGATCGTACTCGCCCAGATTCCACCCCACTGGTATCGCGTCGCCTCACCCTGGGTGTATTTAATAGGCGTACTGCTGCTGGTAGCAGTACTCGTGCTCGGGGATGCCGCGATGGGCGCCAAGCGCTGGCTCGATCTCGGGGTGGTGCGTTTTCAGCCCTCCGAAATCTGCAAGCTGGTGGTGCCTTTGACAGTCGCGGCTTTCTTCCACCAGCGCCCGCTCCCACCGCGCATAGGCGATGTCGTACTGGCCGGCGTAATTATGGCTGTGCCGGTGGCCCTGGTGGTCCAGCAGCCGGATCTGGGCACCGCATTGTTGATCATCGCCGGCGGCGGTTTCGCGCTGTTTTTCGCCGGCCTGCGCTGGCGCATTATCCTCTTGCTGATCGTGCTCGCGGCCGCGGCCGCACCACTGATCTGGTTCAACCTGCACGACTATCAGCAACAGCGCGTGCTGACCTTTCTGAACCCAGCCCGCGACCCGCTCGGGGCCGGTTATCACATCACCCAGTCGAAGATCGCGATCGGCTCGGGCGGGTTGTTCGGCAAAGGCTGGCTCAACGGCAGCCAGGCCCATCTGAATTTCCTGCCAGAGTCCGATACCGACTTCGTGTTTGCCGTCTATGCCGAAGAAACCGGCCTGTTCGGCGTATTGGGCCTGATGGCGATCTATGGCTTTGTAGTCGGCCGCGGGCTGTTCATCGCGATCAAAAGCCAGGACACGTTTCAGCGCCTAACCGCGGCCAGTCTATCGCTGACTTTCTTCTTCTATGCCTTCGTCAACATGGGCATGGTTGCCGGCCTGTTGCCGGTGGTCGGCGTCCCCCTGCCCCTGATTTCGTTCGGCGGCACCTCGATGGTCATGCTGTTGGCCTCCTTCGGCATTCTCATGTCGATCCATACCCACCGGAAACTGCTTGCCACATGAAGATTTTCGCTTTTGGGCTGGTGCTTGCGCTGGCCGCCGCGCCGGCTTGGGCCGATACGCCACACGGTGACTATGCGAACTCGTCGGCCGGCCAGGCGTTGATCAAACGCCTGCATCGCGAGCACGGCATCGCCGAATCGACCACGCACCGGCTACTGTCCGAAGCACGTTATCAGCCGGAGATTATTGCCAAGATGCGCAAGCCCGCCGAAAAGACGCTCACCTGGGCGGGTTATCGGCCGATCTTCGTCAAACCTGAACGCGCTCAGCAAGGCGCCGACTACGTCAACGCCCACCGCGCCCGATTCGAGGCCGCCCAGAACGAGTATGGGGTGCCCGCCTGGATCGTCGCGGCTATTCTAGGGGTCGAAACCCGCTACGGCCGCTATATCGGCAAGGATCGTGTGTTGGATGCCCTGTCGACCCTGGCTTTCGACTATCCCGAACGGTCCAAATTCTTCACTAAGGAGCTCGGCGAGTTCATCCGCCTGTGCGTGGACGAACAGCTCGACTGCACCCACGATGTCGGCTCCTATGCCGGGGCTATGGGTCTCGGCCAGTTTATGCCGTCTAGCTATGCCGCCTATGCCGTGGATGGCAACGGCGACGGCCGCCGCGATCTCTGGCACCAGCCGGCCGACATCATCGCCTCGGTGGCCAATTATCTGACCGAAAACGGCTGGCAACGCGGCGCGCCGATCGCCCAGCCGGCCGAACTGGCCAGCCCACACAGCATCGACGATATCGACACCAGCACCCGCAAGACCCGCTATACCTGGGGCGAGCTCAAGTCTAAGGGGGTGTCGGTTGCGGATGAACCGGCTCTGGAAACCCGGGTCGGGCTGCTGAAATTCGACGGCCCGCACGGCCCGGAATATTGGGTCGCCGAGCATAATTTCTTCGTCATCACCACGTACAACACCAGCCCGTTGTATGCGATGGCGGTCTATCAGCTCGGCCGCGAGATTCATGCCTTCACCCACCCGGCGGTCGGCTCGTGAACCGGCTGCGGCTGTCTGCGATACTGGCCGTGCTGGCTGCAATTACGCTGATCGCCGGCTGTGCCAGCACGCCGCCCAGCCAGTCCAAGGGCGGCGGTTATTATCAAAACGATGGACCACCGGACCAAACGGATATCGATCTGAGCCAGTATCCAGACGCCATCCCCAAGAACGCACCGAAATCGAAGTACGGCAACCCAACCAGCTATACCGCCCTGGGCAAGCGCTACTACGTACTCAAAAGCGCCGACGGCTTCACCCAGACCGGCCGCGCGAGCTGGTATGGCCGTCAGTTCGACGGCGGCCGCACCTCGTCGGGCGAGCCCTACAACATGTTCGCCATGACCGCTGCCCACAAGCGCCTGCCGATCCCGAGCTGGGTTCAGGTCACCAATCTGGACAACCACCGCCAGGTGGTGGTCAAGGTCAACGACCGTGGGCCGTTCCATAAAGGCCGGATCATCGATCTGTCCTATGTCGCAGCGCGCCGCCTGGGTATCGTCGGCGCCGGTAGCGCACCGGTACGCATTCGTACCGTCACCCCGGGCAGCGTCGATCAGGCGAAGCCGCCGGCCGCGAACGACCCGCCGCCGAGCGCACCGCTGCGCCGTGCCCAGAACCCGCCGGACAGCGCCGATCCGACCCGGCCGAGCCGAACGTCGCAGCCGGCGCGCCCAGCTGCGGCCGCTTCCGAAACAACTGCGCCAGCACGGGCCTCATCGCTGCAGCCAAGCGGCGAACTCCAGATCGGCGCTTTTTCCAGCGCAGCCCGCGCTGATCGAGCCCGCGATCAGGCCCGCGCGGCCGGTATCGATCCGGTCAGCGTTGTACCGCCCTCGCCGGACATGAAACTCTATCGTGTACGTGTCGGCCCCTTCGATACGTCCGCAGCCCGTTACAATGCCCGGCAGCAGCTTGCCGACGCTGGCTTCCCGGTACGCGAAGTCAAACGTTAGCCGCCACACCGCCGAGACGCTAAACTTCGCCCGTCAGCAACCGTATACATGTTCGCCAAGAGTTCGAGCCCGATGCTTCACGCCCAACGCCTGTTCTTGATCGCTGTGACCCTGCTGGTTTGCACGACCGCTTCGGCCGCGGATCTGCCGATTCCGAATCCGCCTTCACTCGGCGCCAAGAGCTATATCCTGGTCGACTACAACTCCGGGCAGGTGCTGGCAGCCAAGAATCCGGATCAACAGGTCGAACCGGCGAGCGTGACCAAGCTGATGACCTGTTACATCATTTTCGACGAGATCGACAAAGGCAATCTCAAGCCTTCGGACCTGGTCACCGTCAGCAAGAAAGCCTGGGAGATGAAAGGATCCCAGATGTTTCTCAAAGTCGGCGACAAGGTCTCGGTCGACAAGCTGCTACACGGCTTGATCACGGCTTCGGGCAACGACGCGGCGGTCGCACTGGCCGAGTATGTCGCCGGCACCACGTCCACGTTCTCGGACTACATGAACCAGTACGGCAAACAGCTGGGCATGAGTAACAGCCACTTCATGGACGTGAACGGCCTGCCGCATCCCGACCACTATATGAGCGCGCGTGATATCGCCACGCTGTATGCCGCGATCGTGCGCGACTTTCCGAAGCTCTACGATCAATACTTCCACGAAAAGAAATTCGCCTACAACGGCATTCAGCAGTACAACCGCAATACGCTGCTGTGGTCAGACAAACGCGTAGACGGTGGCAAGACCGGCCATACCGAATCGGCCGGCTTCAACCTGGTGGCCTCGGCCAAGGATCAAGGCATGCGCGTGATCTCGGTGGTCACCGGCACCAATTCCGAAAACGGCCGCAAGAGCCAGTGCGAAGCCTTGATCAGCTATGGCTTTCGTTTTTTCGACGACGGCAAGTTGTTCGACGCCGGCAAGGAAATCTCCCAGGTTCGAGTCTGGAAAGGCGATGCCAACCAGGTTCCGGTGGTCGCGCACGGGCCGATTTATGTCGCCTATCCACGCGGCAAGCGTGATTCGCTATCGACCAGCGCCGAACTGCCCGGGCATCTGAGCGCGCCGGTCAAGGAAGGCGAGCGCCTGGGCACGCTGGCGATCAAATATAACGACAAGACACTCAAAGAAGAGCCACTGTACGCCGGCCAGTCGATCGGCAAGGGCGGCTATGTCAGCCAGCTCATCGACGAAGTCCTGATGATGTTCCAGTAACTGCCGCCCGGCTCGGCCCAGCGCATTCCGTTGGGCCGGGCGACTGGACGCCGCAGTCCGCCAAGAGCACAGTGTAGAGATGTCTGCAGACAACAACGAAACCCTGCTTGAATTCCCTTGCGAATTCGATATTAAGGCGTTCGGCCGGCACGGGACGTCGTTCGAGCAAGTCGTCTATAAACTGGTCAAGGCGCATGTACCGGAATTGACCACCGACGATCTGTCTTCGCGCGAATCCCGGGGCGGCCGCTATATCGCGGTCACAGCCTCGATCAACGCCAAGAGCAAGGCCCAGCTGGATGCCATCTATCAGGACTTGACCGATAGCGGCCAGGTTTTGATGTCGCTATGAGCACGCCGCCGATCGCCGTCCGACGTTTCGGATGGCAGCCGCAGCCGTATCGTCCGATCTGGCAGGCCATGAAGACATTCACGTCCGAGCGGGGCCCCGAGGACGCCGATGCGCTGTGGCTGCTCAACCACGAGCCCGTATTCACCCAGGGCCGCAACGGGCGCGCCGAGCATATCCTCATGCCGGGCGATATCGAGGTGGTGCCAATCGATCGTGGCGGCCAGGTCACCTATCATGGCCCGGGCCAAATCATGGCCTATGTGATGGTCGATCTCGTGCGCCTGGGGATTGGTATCCGCAGCCTGGTCAGCGCGCTGGAGAACACCATGATCGCGACCTTGGCCGGCTACGCGATCACTGCCTATGCTCGGCGCGACGCCCCGGGCGTCTATGTCGACGGCGCCAAGATCGGCTCGATCGGACTGCGCGTATCCCGCTCGAAGAGCTATCACGGCCTGGCGTTGAACGTCGATATGGATCTTGAGCCGTTTTCGCGTATCGATCCCTGCGGCTACCACGGTCTGACCATGACCCAGATCCGGGATCTGGGCGGGCCAAGCGATCTCGATCAGGTGGCCAGCGACCTATCTGCCCATCTGGGCCGCGAACTCGGCATCGATGCAAGCAGTTCGCCGGACCCCGCAGCCGATCTGATAGGCTAGCGCGCAACCGAGCGCCCATCGCCCGCATGACCGACGATAACGCCACGACCCACGCCACCGATTCCAGCCTCGTACACGTTCGCGACCTGCATTTCTGCATCGGTTCGCGCACGATCTACAACGGCGTCGATATCGATATCGCGCGCGGCCGGATCACGGCCATCATGGGCCCCTCCGGCACCGGCAAAACCACCCTGCTACGTTTGATCAGCGGACAATGGAAAGCCGACTCCGGCCAAGTGCATTTCGACGGCCAGGCCATCGATCGTCTATCCCAGCGGGGATTGTTCGAACAGCGCAAACGCATGGGCATGCTGTTTCAGTCGGGCGCGCTGCTGACCGATCTGTCGGTCTACGACAACGTTGCCTTCCCGCTGCGTGAGCATACCAAGCTGCCCGAGCGGCTGATTCGCGACATCGTGCTCATGAAACTCGAAGCCGTGGGCTTGCGCGGCGCCCGGGATCTGGCGCCTGCCGAACTGTCCGGCGGGATGGCGCGCCGCGTGGCCCTGGCCCGGGCAATCGCGCTGGATCCGGAAATGATCATGTACGACGAACCGTTTGCCGGCCAGGATCCGATCTCGATGGGCGTACTGCTACGGTTGATCCGGCGGCTCAACGACGTGCTCGGCCTAACTTCGATCGTGGTCAGCCATGACGTCAAGGAAACGCTGGGCATCGCCGACTATGTCTATGTGATCTCCGACGGTCAGGTGGTCGACCACGGACCGCCCGAGCATATTCGCAATTCTTCCTCGGCCTGGGTACAGCAGTTCATCACGGCCTCGGCCGACGGGCCGGTGCCGTTTCACTATGCCGATACGCCCTATGCCGATGATCTGCTGAAAGAGAACGGGAAATGAAGTGGGCGCTGCAGCTATTCAACGTATTGTTCGGTTGGGTCGCCGAGGTCGGGCGCAGCGCGATCTTTCTGCTGCGTATTCTCGCCGCCCTGCCTCGCTTGGTCACCAAACCACGGCTGGTGGTCGAGCAGGTCTACTCGGTGGGCGTGCTGAGCCTGCTGATCATCGTGGTCGCCGGGATCTTCGTCGGCATGGTGCTGGCGCTGTCCGGCTATCGCGCGCTGTCGGATTTCGGCGCCGAGAATGCGCTGGGCACGTCGGTGGCTCTGGTCGTGGTTCGCGAGCTGGGCCCGGTAGTGACCGGCCTACTGTTCGCCGGCCGGGCCGGTAGCGCCCTGGCCGCCGAAATCGGCCTGATGAAAGCCACCGATCAGCTATCCGGTATGGAAATGATGGCGGTCGATCCGGTGCGTCGGATCGTCGCGCCGCGTTTTTTGGCCGGGGTGATCGCTATGCCGCTGCTGACCAGTATCTTCTGCGTGATGGCGATCGGCGCCGCCGGCGGGTACTTCGTCGGCGTTGACCTGCTCGGCGTCGACGCAGCCGCTTACTGGAACGGTATCCAGTCGAGCGTTGAATTCAATCAGGATATTCTCAACATCTTCATCAAAAGCGGCGTGTTCGGTGCCATCATCGCCTGGGTCGCGGTATATCAGGGCTATCATACGGCCCCGACGTCCGAAGGCGTATCACGCGCGACGACGAATACCGTGGTGATTGCCTCCTTGGCCATACTGGCCGCCAATCTTATGCTCACCGCCGTGATGTTCAGCGGTTAGCGGATCGAGGAATTATGGAGTTGCCGTTCTATTCGTCCGTGGATTGCCAAGGCGCGCTGCCTGCTCTGACAGCGCGCTCAACAGTTCTGTTTACTGCGCCGAACCAGAGCCGATCGCACTGGCAAGGCAGCTGGTCGGACATGGCATCGGCGCCAGCCACCGCGTTGCTGGCCTGCCACTTTTTTTGTTTCCCGTCGGTCGCACGCGCAGCCACCGGCGCGACCGCGCACGAATAGAACCGAGGTTCCTTTATGCAATCGAGAGCCGTCGAACTGCTGGTCGGATTATTCGTCTGTCTGGGTATCGCTGCGGTGTTCATCCTTACCCTGCGGGTCAGCGATCTGGCCAATACCAGCGACACCCAGGGCTATACGGTGAGTGCTGCGTTCAACGACATCGGTGGTCTGAAAGTCGGCGCTCCCGTGGATCTGGCCGGCGTTCGTATCGGCCGGGTCACCGATATCAAGCTCAATCAGACGACCTACCGTGCCGTGGCGAGCATGCGGATCCAGGATCAGTACAAGATCCCCAAGGATTCGGATGCCTCGATCCTGACCTCCGGCCTGCTGGGTGATCAGTACGTGGGCGTTGGTCCCGGTGGGTCGACCGACAACATGAAAAACGGCGACCAGTTCATCATTACCCAGAGCGCGATCGTGCTGGAGAATCTAATCGGCCAGTTCATGACGACTATGGCTGGCGATAATGATTCGGACGATAGCGGCCACAACAATTCCAGCAGCGGCGCCAGCCAAGGCAGCCTGTTCGGCCCGGATTCCGGCGGCGGCGCCAGCCAAGACAGTGCCGGATCCTCTCAAGGGGCCGGCGGCTGATAAAAGCTTGGCACACAATGAATCACACGCTTAAGGCAAGATTCAGGGCTAGATCACAACACTCGCCTACAATCCCGATTTTCAGAATGCTCAGGTGCAATATCATGCGTTGGAGTCGAATTCTTATCCCCTTCGTGTTCGTGGCGGTACTGGCCCCGTCGCTGGCCAGTGCAGCGCCGACACCCCCCAAACAGTTGGCCAAACAAACCGTAGAGAAGGTCCTTGATGACCTGGAAGGACGGCGTGCAGAACTGCGCAACAATCCGCAGGAGCTCTATGCCCTGATCGATCGCGATCTGGTGCCGCTGCTGGATCTGCCGTACATGTCGCAGCTGGTGCTCGGCCGTTACTGGCGCCAGGCGTCCCCGGACCAGCGCCAGCGCTTTCAGAAAGCCTTCAAGAGCATGCTGATCCGGACCTACGGCAGCGCCCTGCTCGGCTTCAACGACAACGTCGAGATCGAGTATAAGCCGGTCCGTGCCCCGGCCGATGCCGAGCGCGTGACGTTCAATGCCGTCATCCATTCGCCCAATGGTCAGGATACGCCGGTCAGCCTGCAGCTCCATCAGGTCCAGGATGAATGGAAAGTTTATGACGGCAGCGTCGGCAACTTGTCGTTCGTGACCAACTACCGGGGCCAGTTCAACTCGGAAATCCGTCGCAATGGCCTCGAGAGCCTGATCGACCAGATGGAAAAACGCTACGTCGACAATTCGTAACCCATGAGCGAGATGTCGAACGACGACACGCATACGGTTCGAGTCGATGGTGAACTGGACATGGCCAACGTGCCGGCCCGGCTTCGCAACTCGGCCAGCTGGTTCGATCGCGGACGCGACACAGTGATCGATTTGGGCGGCGTGACCCGTGCCGACAGCGCAGGGGTCGCTCTGCTGCTGGAATGGATCCGGGAAGCACGACAGTCCGGTGCGAACCTACGGTTCATCAACGCACCAGCTCAGATGCGGGCTATTATCGAGTTCTGTGCCCTCGATGACGTGATCACGCTGTCGCGGCGTCAAAACGCGGCCGCGTAGCGAACCAGGCCCTGCCCGTCTCGGGCAACGAACAAGCCGGGTCCTCCCCGGCTTGTTTCTGCTGCCTACGCCAAGCCGCGGGCGATCCGCGCCGATTCGGCCCGGCAACAACTCAGCTACTTGGGGCGCCCCCCAGATCCGGATGCTGTGCGATCGCGGTCAGGCTGTCGGGATTGGCGATGGCCTCGGTATTGTCGACGCTCTGGCCATTGAGCAGTCGCGCAACCGCCACTTCGACTTTCTTGCCGCTGCGGGTATAGGGCAACGCTTCGATGGCTAGAATCTGCTGCGGCACGTGGCGCGGACTGGCGTGGTCGCGCAGCCGCCGCCGGATGGCATCGCACAGCGCGGCATCGACCGTATGCCCCTCGCTGGGCACGACCAGCATCACGATGCGCTCGTCGTCGCCCTGTCGGCGCGCGACTACCATGCAGTCGGCGATTTCGGGCATCGGCTCGATCTGGCGATAGATTTCAGCAGTACCGATGCGCACCCCGCCGACGTTGAGCGTGGCATCGCTACGGCCATAGATGATGGCCCCGCCCTCGACGGTGAATTCGATAAAATCGCCGTGCGCCCAGACACCGGGAAAAGTCTCGAAATAGGCGGCACGATAACGCGCCCCGTCCGGATCGTTCCAGAACGCCACCGGCATCGACGGAAGCGGCTGGGTACAGACCAGCTCCCCGCGTTCGCCGATCACCGGCTCGCCGTCGGTGTTGAAAGCTTCGGCGGCCACGCCCAGCAGACGACACTGAATCTCGCCGCGCCGCACCGGCAAAATCGGGCAGCAGCCGACGAAGCAGGCCACGATATCGGTCCCGCCCGAGATCGAGCCCAGCAGCATATCCGAGCCCACCTGTGCATAGACCCAGTCATAGTCGGCATCCAGCAGCGGGGAGCCGGTCGAAAAGATGATCCGTAGTGCCTCGAGATCGTGATCCGCTCCCGGGGCGAGCCCGGCGTTGCGACAGGCCCCGAGCCATTTGGCGCTGGTACCGAAATGCGTCACCCGATATTGTTCGGCCACCTGCCAAAGCGCATCTAGATCTGGATAGCCCGGATTGCCGTCGTAGGTCATCAGGCTCGCGCCGGTAAACAGGCCAGAGACGTGCCAGTTCCACATCATCCAGCCGCAGGTGGTGAAATAGAAAAACACATCGTCGCGGCCCAGATCGCCGTGCAGGATCTGCTCCTTGGCGTGCTGGATCAGGCAGCCGCCGGCGCCGTGCACGATGCATTTCGGCACGCCCGTGGTGCCCGAAGAGAACAAAATATAGACCGGGCGATCGAACGGGCCGCGATCGAAGCTCGGCGCCGCCCCGGCATGAGCGCTCAGTGCTTCTTGCCAGCCGGCGATCGCCGGGTCGTCGGCTAGTGGTTGCGCCGTGCCGGTATTGTCGATGACCACGACCTGGCGGATCGACGGAATCTGCTCGCGCAGCTCGGCGATCCGCCCCAGGCGATCGAAATCCTTGCCGCCGTAGCGATAGCCATCGACCGTGATCAGCACTTTCGGCTCAATCTGGGCGAACCGGTCGACGATGCCGGATACCCCGAAATCCGGCGACGCCGACGACCAGATCGCACCGAGGCTAGCGCAGGCCAGCAGCGCCACGATCGGCTCGTGGGTATGCGCGACCACGCCGGCCACGCGATCGCCGCGCTCGACACCGGCCTGACGCAAAAATGCCTCGAACGCCCCGACCCGATCGAGCAATTCGCCGTAGGTCAGCGTGATCGGCTCGCGAGCCTCGGACAGACTGACAACCGCAGTACGCTGTGGATCGCCATGCAGTGCTTCGCGCAACAGATTCTCGGCGAAGTTGATCTCGGCACCAGCAAACCACGTCGTACCCGGCATCGACAGCGTATCCAGTACTGGCCCAGAAGCAGGCTGCCCCACCAGGCCAAGATAATCCCAGAGCCGGGCCCAGAAGAAGCCAGGCTGATCGATCGACCAGGCATGCAGCGCGGCATAGTCATCGATCGCGAGCGTCGGCGCTTGAGCATCGGCCGCCAGCCAGCGGATAAAGTCTGCGATCCGGCTGTTTTCGAGGGTCGCCTGGCTCGGGCGATAGACGATGGGATGCTCAGACTCGGCGCTCATCACGACATCTGTGGCTGCAACGATGACGACACGATACCAGCCCCGCCCTATCGTTGGGCCCGCGGCGTTCAGTCGCGCGTATAAATTCCAGTCAGGCGGGCCCGGGCCAGGATATGCCCTTGCATGGCTTTTTCGACCGCGGCTTGATCCGACGGGTTAGCGCCCAGCCGGGTATCCAGCGCATAGAGCGTGAAACGATAGTGATGCGCGCCGTCGACACGAGGCGGGCAGACCGCGCCATAGTCGCGGTCGTGATAGCTATTGGCGGCCGTGATCGCCGGCCCCGGCAGGCGCTGGCTGGCTGCCCCCGGCGCCAAAACCACCAGATCCGGGTCGATGTTGTATAACACCCAGTGGCTCCAGTCGCCGGACGGCGCATCCGGATCATCGACCAACAAAACCAGAGTCTTGGCCTGCCTAGGTACGCCGCTTATACGCAGCGGTGGCGATACGCCGGCGCCGTCACAGGAGTAGCGTTTCGGGATCGACTGCCCGTCATTGAACGCCGAAGAGTGCAGGCCGAGATCGGCCGCCGAGGCCGTACCCAGCAGCGCAGCCAGCCCACAAAGAGCCACGGCCCGGACGATCATGCGTCGTGGTTTCATTTCGGCCTCCAGCCACATCGCGGCCACCTATCTTAGCAGCCATGCCGGTCTGTCTTTGGCGCCGACTGGACTACGGCGCGGCTATGGCGGGCCGCCTTCGACAAGCATGGACTCGTCTTTGGCCTGCGGCTCGTTCATTCACGACACGATGGCCGCAGGCCGGCCGTTCGGGCTGCCGGCGCACGCGTTACAGCGACCAGCCCGGCAACCCACCTCGAACTCAGCCAACGAAACGCCGGGCGTTCGCGAATAGACGCGCCCAAGGGCTGGCTTCGCCCCAGTGCCCCGGCGCCCAGGACAGATTGACTGCCCGGGTCACCCGCTCGGGATGCGGCATGCAGATGAACACCCGGCCGTCGGCGTTGGACAGGCCGGTCACGCCCTGCGGGGAGCCGTTGGGATTGGCCGGATAAGTCGTGGCCGGGCCGCCGGCGTTCGCGGTATAGCGCATGCCGATCTGGCCATTGTCGCTCAACCGCGCCAAGTCGTCAGCGTCGGCAAAGTGGGCATGCCCTTCGCCGTGGGCGACCGCGACCGGCATCCGTGAGTTGGCCATGCCCTCAAGCAAGACAGCATTGGACTCGAGGATCTCGACCGCACTGGTGCGGGCCTCGAACTGGCGCGAGGTATTGGCCACGAACGCCGGCCAGCCGTCGGTGCCCGGAATCAACTCCGACAACGCCGCCAGCATCTGACAGCCGTTACAGACCCCCAGGGCAAAGCTGTTGTCGCGTTCGAAGAACTCGGCGAATGCCTTGCGCGCCCGACGGTTGAACAGGATCGACTTGGCCCAGCCCTGGCCAGCGCCGAGCACGTCGCCATAGGAAAAACCACCACAGGCAGCCAGGCCCTGCATATCGACCAAATTTTGACGACCCGCTAACACCTCGGACATATGCACGTCGACGGCATCGAATCCGGCCTGGGTAAAGGCGAAAGCCATCTCGTTATGGCCATTGACGCCCTGCTCGCGCAGGATCGCGACCTTCGGGCGGGTCGTATTCACATATGGCGCGTGCACGTCCTCGGCCGGATCAAAGCTCGGCTCGCCCGGCAGGCCTGGATCGTCGGCATCCAGCAACGCGTCGTATTCGGCGTCGGCACAGCTCGGGGCGTCGCGCAGTCGGGCCATGGCATGGCTGGTCGCTGCCCAGTGGCGCTGGGCATCCACCCGCGCGATCGACAGCACGGGCTGGTCGTTATGACGAATCACTAGCCGATCGCTATCGGTAACCATGCCGAGATCGGTTGCAGCCACGCCGGCCTCGCGCAGATGCGCGAGCACGTCGTCGACGTCGTTGGCGGCGACCTGCAGCACGGCGCCCAGTTCCTCGGCGAACAGGGCCGCCACCGGATCGCCATCCAACTCGTCCAAGGCCACGTCCACGCCCACATGGGCCGCAAAGCACATTTCGGCCAGACAGGCGGCTAAGCCGCCGTCGCTACGATCGTGGTAGGCCAGAAGCCGGCCTTCCGAGGCCAGCGCCTGTACCGATTCGAACAGGCCAGCCAATGCTGCCGGGCTATCCAGATCGGGCGCGCGGTTGCCGAGGGCGCCGTAGACCTGGGCCAGCGCCGAACCGCCCAGGCGGTTCCGCCCTGCCCCGAGATCGGCCAGTATCAGCCGGGTTTCCAGCTCGGCCGGAGCCACCAGCTGCGGCGTCAGGGTGGCGCGGGCCGACAGGGTCGGCGCGAACGCTGAGACCACCAGGGAAACCGGCGCGCTCATGGTGCGCGAACCGCTCTCCGACTCCCAGCGGGCGCGCATCGACAGCGAATCCTTGCCGACCGGAATTGCCAAGCCGAGTTCGCTGCACAGCTCGTCGCCGACCGCACGTACTGTGTCGTAAAGCCGAGCGTCCTCGGCGGCATCACCACAGGCGGCCATCCAGTTGGCCGACAGCCGTATGTCGGTGAGCTCGTCGATACGGGCGGCGGCGATGTTGGTGATCGCTTCGGCGACCGCCATGCGGCCCGAGGCCGCTGCATCGATCAGGGCCACCGGGGCACGCTCGCCCATGGCCATCGCCTCGCCGGAATCGCCAGTAAAGGCAGTCGTGGTCACCGCCACATCGGCGACCGGCACCTGCCAGGGCCCGACCATCTGATCGCGGGCGGTCATGCCGCCGACACTACGATCGCCGATGGTGATCAGAAACGATTTACTGGCCACACTCGGCAGCCGCAGCACACGCTCGAAGGCTTCGGCGATATCCACGCCGGTCCGGTCCCAGTTCGGCAGGCGGCTCGGTTCATGCACTGCCTCACGCTGCATACGCGGCGTGCGCCCGAGCAGCACTTCCATCGGCATATCCACCGGGCGGGCGGTCTCGGCGGTCGCGGCCTCACCGTCCTCGACCACCAGATTCGGCTCGGCCGTCGCCCGGCCGACCACGGCATACGGACAGCGCTCGCGCGCCGCGAGTTTTTCGAAGATCTCGATCGAATCGGCTGGAATCGCCAGCACATAGCGCTCCTGCGATTCGTTGCACCAGATCTCCATCGGCGACAGGCTGGGATCGGCTGAATGGATATCGCGCAGCCGGATCGAGCCGCCGCGGTCATCGGCGTCGATGATCTCGGGCAGTGCATTGGACAGCCCGCCGGCACCGACATCGTGGATTGAGGCGATCGGGTTGCGCTTGCCCAGCGCGATACAGCCTTCGATGACTTCCTGGGCCCGCCGCTGCATTTCCGGGTTGGCCCGCTGCACCGAGGCAAAATCCAGCTCGGCCGAGGAGGTACCGCTGGCCATCGAGGAGGCCGCCCCGCCGCCGAGACCGATCAGCATCGCCGGGCCACCGAGCACAATCAGACAGGCCTCGACCGGCACTTCGTGTTTTTCGACGTGGCCGGGCCGGACATTACCCATGCCGCCAGCGATCATGATCGGCTTGGCAAAGCCGCGCAGGCCCGTCTCAGCCGATTCGTACTGGAAACTGCGGAAATAGCCGCCGAGCGCCGGCCGGCCGAACTCGTTGTTGTAGCGAGCCGCGCCAATCGGCGCTTCGAGCATAATATCCAACGCGCTGGCCAGATGGGCCGGCCGGTCAGGGTCGCGCTCCCAAGGCTGGATGGCATTCGGGATCCGCAGGTCGGCGACCGAGAAGCCGATCAGCCCAGCCTTGGGTTTACCGCCGCGGCCGGTGGCGGCTTCGTCGCGGATCTCGCCGCCGGCCCCGGTCGCCGCGCCTGGGGCCGGAGCGATGGCGGTTGGATGATTATGGGTCTCGACCTTCATCAACAGATGCACGTCTTCTTCGACCAGGCGATAGACGCGCTCGCGATCGACCGTCATCCGGGTCGCGCTCGCGCCCTCGACCACTGCCGCATTGTCACGATAGGCCGACAACACGCCTTCGGGCGCGGCCTTGTAGGAACTGCGGATCATGTCGAACAACGACTTGGTCTGCACTTCCCCGTCGAGCGTGAATTCGGCGTTGAAGATCTTGTGCCGGCAGTGCTCCGAGTTGATCTGGCCGAACATCATCAACTCGACGTCGGTCGGGTCGCGATCCAGCGCACCGTACTGCTCGGCCAGATACTCGATTTCTTCGTCGGCCAGCGCCAGCCCCCAGTCGCGATTGGCCTCATGCAGGGCTGACACGCCGCGGCGGCCGAGCGGCACTCGACGCAGCCGCCGGCGTTCCGGGACCGAGAACAGAGTATTCAGCAACGCCCAGTCTTCGATCACCGACTCGGTCATGGGGTCATGCAGCGCACCGCTTGCGATCAGCGCCTGGGTGCTCGGGGCGGTGCCCTCGAAGGTATAGACCAGCGCACGCTCCAGGCGCAGCAACGATTCGATGCCGCTGTTGTGGGCGATATCCTCGGCTTTGGACGACCAGGCCGAGACCGTACCCAGACGCGGCACCACGACCACGCCACGCGCCGTCGGCGCATCGCCGTCGACGGCCAACAGATTGCCAAGGCGCTCGCGCATGGCGTCCTGCGGCTCGTCAGCGAAGGCCGCGATATAGATCGCCTGGGCCGATACGCCTTCGACGTCGATGCCCGCGGCGGCCAGGCCGTCGATCAGGCGGATTGTTTCGAAGTCGGCCAGCGCGGACTCGCCGGCATAGATCTCGACTGCTGCTATCGGTTGACCAGACTCCGCCACGGCAGACCCTCGCGTTGGTTGGCGACATGGACCCAGTCCGGCGTGCAGGCCAGCGCTTTCGCAAGCGCGGCCCGGGCCAGCTCCGGGCGATTGTTGGATTCGGACATATGTGCGGCCACCACGTGCTGGAGCGCGCCAGTATCGATCTGGGTGACCAGCTCAGCGGCCTGGGCGTTGCTCAAATGCCCCAGGCGCCCGGCCACCCGTGCTTTCAGACTCGCCGGATAAGGCCCCGCGGCCAGCAGCTCCGGATCGTGGTTGGCCTCGATGATGAGCGCATCGCAGGCATCGATCATATCGCGCACATGTGGCGTCGCGTGGCCGATATCCGACAACACGCCCAACCGGTGCTCGCCGTTGCCCACCACCAGCTGCGCGGGCTCGCGCGCATCGTGGGGCACGGGATAAGGCCAAAGCTCCAGCTCGCCAATGGCGAACGGCTCGTGCGGCGAATATAGCTCGCGCGCGGCCACTTCGCTGGCTACGGTCGCGCTATGGGTGCCTGGGGTCAGCCAGACTGGCAGATCGTGGGCCCGGGAAAAACGGGAGACACCCTTCCAGTGATCGTCGTGCTCGTGGGTGATCACGATCGCGTCGATATCGGCCGGTACCAGCTCAAGCCGGGCTAAGCGTTTTGCGATCTCGCGCGCCGAGAAACCACAGTCGATGAGCAACCGGGTCGCGCCCTGCTCGACGACCAGCGCATTGCCCTTGCTGCCGCTGCCCAGAAGGGCAAAGCGCATATTGGGCATACTCAGGAGTGGCTGCCGGAGCCGTGGCCTCCCGGGCCGGGGCCTTGTCGAGTGTAGACCGGAAACGGGCGCACTTTGGATTCGCCCTCGGCCGAGGTGATGCGCGCTGTACCGCGGCGCTCGACTTCATCGATCCGAATGATCGAATGCATCGGGATATAGCTGCGCTTCACGCCCGCGAACTCATCGGCGAGTTTTTCCTCGGCCGGGTCGACGACCAGCGTGGTGCGCTCGCCAAAAACCAGTTCCTCGATCTCGACGAAGCCGAACAGCCCGCCCTGGGCTACCGAGCGCGCGTACACTTCATACACTTCGCCCTGGTTATAGAACGCCACGCGATACATCCGGTGATTGGAATCGGCGTTAGCCATGGAGCGATTCGATCGAGGACCGGGTAGAAAATGGCGGAGAGGGTGGGATTCGAACCCACGTGGGGCGGACAGCCCCCAACCGATTTCGAGTCGGTGCCGTTATGACCGCTTCGGTACCTCTCCGTTGTTAATCGCTGTCGCCGGGTCATGCCTGACCCGTGCTGCGAAGTCGCGTATCTTAAACGATCCGAAACGCTTTCCCAATACTTGATTCAAGAAATATTTCGATAAAGTGCCCGAACGATTCCCCGGGCCGGCCGCCGGTCCGCGGCCGCCGGCCGCGACACGACCGCGTTTGCAGCGCCTGCTGCGCTTGACCGGCCTGCTGGTTCTGGCCGGCTTCGTGCTAGCTGCAACCACCTGCGTACGCCGCCCCGGCGCGCTCGAACAAGTCGAGCGCAGCGGCGTGCTGCGTGTCGCGACCGTCAATTCCGCTACCACATACTACCTCGGCGCCGAGGGCCCTACCGGCTTCGAATACGATCTGGCCCAGGGGTTCGCCAGTCAGATCGGCGCGCGTCTGGAAGTGGTGGTCGTCCCAGACCGCGCGGCCATCATGCGCGCCGTCGACCAAGGGCGTGCCCAACTCGGCGCCGGGCTAGCCCTCAGTGACGCGCGCCGCGAGCGCGTCCGCTTCACCCCGCCCTATCTCAGCAGCGAGCTGGAAGCCGTCTATCGCCAGTACACTCAGAAGCCCACCGAGCTGGCTGATCTGTCCGGCGACCTGGTGCTGCCAGCCGATACTGCATTGGCCGACTGGCTACGTCACCATCGCCCCGGTATCGACTTTAAAGTCGATACCCATGCCAACACCGAAGAGCTGATGTCGAAGATCGCGGCTGGCGATCTCAAGGCTACGATCGCCAACGCCGACATCGTCGCCATGAACCAGCGCTATTATCCCAAACTGCGGGTTGGGTTCACGCTCGCTGAGGTCCACCAGCGCATGGCCTGGGCGCTGTCCGAGCGCGACCGTCGCCATGGTCACAATCGCCTGTACAACAAAGCCGTGGCCTATCTGGAAACAGTTAAGGACAACGGCCGGGTGAATATCCTGCACGATCGTTATTTCGGTCATGCCGCGCGGCTGGGCTTCGTCGGCGGCGCCGAATTCGCCCGCCAGGTCAAAAAACGGCTCGATCATTGGAAATCCTACTTCAAGCAGGCTGGCCAACAATACGGCCTGGACTGGCGACTGTTGGCCGCGGTCGGCTATCAAGAATCGCGTTGGAACGAAAAAGCCATCAGCCCAACCGCAGTGCGCGGCATCATGATGCTCACCCGCAGCACCGCCAAACGCATGGGCGTCGCCAACCGACGCGATCCACAGCAGTCTATCGACGGCGGTGCCCATTATCTGGTCGAACTACGCAAACGGCTGCCCGAAGCCGTCAAACCGCCGGATCGGACTTGGTTCGCCATGGCCGCCTACAACATCGGCCTCGGCCACGTCCTCGACGCCCGGCGCCTACTCGAAGCCGATGGGCGCGATCCCAACGTCTGGGTCAATCTGCGCGAAGCACTCGGCTGGCTGTCGGAAAAACGCTATCTGGACAATACCCGCTATGGCTATGCCCAAGGCAAACAGGCTGCGGCCTATGTCAGCGACATCCGCGCCTACTACGACATCCTCACCTGGATGAGCAACGGCCAGGAGCGCGCCAAGCCGGACGCGCTGGCCAAACAGCCCGCGGCCAGTAGCGCAGACCAAGCCGCCTCCGAGGACGAACCCGACATCTCGATTACCTCGCCGGCGTTTTAAGCATCGCTATCGGGCCCAACCGATCATTGGGTCTTGGCGAGCCGGCTGTTTCGCATATCAGTGCAAAACCAAGTTTCAAACGATCTCGTGGGTAAAATCAGCTACGCCAGATCCCAAGCCAACGTGCTTTGAATAACCCACGTGCCCGCCACACCGGGCTGTTTCGCGCTGATGCGCGAGCCACTTTTATTTGCTTGCCCAAATAAAAGTAGCCAAAACAAAGGGCACCCTGTCTAGCGCCGATGCTGACGCATCGGTGCCCTGCGCGGCTGCGGCCGCAAGCGGACGGCCGGAAACTCGCCGTGCTACGCACGACTCAAACATCCGGCCGTCTTTATCGCTTGCGCCCTCCACTGCTCGGCGCTGCGCCCAAGGGAGTCCGAATACAGAGCCGGCCCGCGATGTCGCAGTGGGTGCCTGTATTGAGTCCCGTGACACGGCGACGGAGACGCGCAGCGGCGACGGGTCTCCGGCGCACTGCGCCGGTGCGGCCAGCTGTCTGAGGGCCGCCAAAGTGGCCCGAGTTCTGGCCGCATCCCGTGGCCGCGAGCATCGGAGTGCACCGGCGTAGCCGGCGCCGTGTCGGGTGCCCTTTTCTTGGCTCCTTCTTTTGGGCAAGCAAAAGAAGGGGCTCGCACAGCAGTGCGAAACCAGAAGCTAACTTGCCTCGTGGCCAGAATCAGATACGCCAGATCCTGAGCCAAAGTGCTTTGAACAGCCCACAGGCCAGCCGCGCCGCTCGGTAGCACGAGTGGCTCTAAACCGCATCGTGGGCCTAACTAAAAGCCCGCACGCTCAACGACCCCATTCATCGATATCTAACTTATCGAGCGCGCATAAAAAAAGCGCATGGGCTAACACCCATGCGCCTTGCTGGCCGACAATCGACCGATATCGAGTCGATATCAGGCCGAGAAGCGGTTATGCAGACCGCACTCGCGGTTGCCCAACACCTTGGTTGGATCGTAGTAGTTGGTCTCGTTGGGCAGGCCATGCTCGTGGAGATAGCGCTCCATATCGAGCTCGGTCCATTCCAGTACCGGGGCGACCTTGATCACGCCGCCTTCCTTGTCTTGGGAGACGATGTCCATGCCCTGACGGAACGCCGTCTGATCACGACGCACGGCCGTCAGCCAGACGTCTGGGTCCATCTCGCGCATCGCGCGGCCGAACGGCTCAAGCTTGACCTGACGCGTGAACTCTTCGTGCTGCGGATCGTCGACGTCCGGAATGCCCATCAACGCATCGCGGCGCGCCGCCGACGACAGCGGATTATAGACATGAACGTTCAGGCCGAGATCCTGGATCAGCTGCTCAGCGAACAGATAGGTCTTGCGCGTGGCGTAGCCGGAGTCGATCCAGACCACGTCCATATCCGGCTGGGCCTGAACCGCCATATGCAGGATCACAGCCTCGTAGGGGCCGAAGTTAGTGGTCACAATGGTCTTGCCGTCGAGACCGGCGGCCCAGTTGACGATTTCCTGTGGATGCCGGCCGGCGAGCTCCTCGTTGGCCTTGGCAATATCGATGCTCATAGTTGAAACCTCTTTGACGAAGCACTCAAGCCGACGCATCGGCCGTGAATATCTGCCACGGATTTTAAGCGCTCAAAAGTTATTTTGAAGAGCACAAAAGAGATCATTTGGTTATATGCTTAGCATCGTCGTCCCGGCCTGCTCGGTTTGGATGCCGCCAGCGACAAACTTGGCTACACTGGTGGGTCTATTTCTTCGAGCGCACGCGGATCGTATGGCTCAGTACATCTACACCATGAACGGCGTGGGCAAGGTCGTCCCGCCTAAAAAACATATCCTGCGCGATATCAATCTGTCGTTCTTTCCGGGCGCCAAGATCGGCGTGCTCGGCTACAACGGCGCGGGTAAATCGACCCTGCTGCGGATTATGGCCGGGGTCGACAAGGAATACGAAGGCGAAGCCCGGCCGATGCCCGGCATCAATATCGGTTATCTGCCGCAGGAACCGGCACTGGATTCGTCCAAGGACGTGCGTGGCAACGTGATGGAAGGGCTCGGCGATATCGCCGGCCAACTCGCCCGTTTCAACGAGATCAGCGAGGCCTTTGCCGATCCGGACGCCGATTTCGAAGCCCTGCTGGCCGAACAGGCTGAGTTGCAGGAGGCCATCGACGCGGTCGACGGCTGGGAAATCAATAATACGCTGGATCGCGCCGGCGAAGCGCTCAATCTGCCGGCCTGGGATGCCCATGTCGACAACCTGTCGGGCGGCGAACGGCGGCGTGTCGCGCTGTGTCGCCTGCTGCTGTCCAAGCCGGACATGCTGCTGCTCGACGAGCCGACTAACCATCTGGACGCCGAATCGGTCTCCTGGCTAGAACGGTTCCTTAAGGATTTCGACGGCACCGTGGTCGCGGTTACCCATGATCGCTACTTCCTGGACAATGTCGCCGGCTGGATCCTCGAACTCGACCGCGGCCATGGCATCCCCTGGCAGGGCAACTATTCCTCCTGGCTGGAGCAGAAGGAAAAACGCCTGGAACAGGAAGCCAAGGCCGAGGACGCGCATAAAAAAGCGATCCAATCCGAGCTGGAATGGGTGCGTTCCAACGCCAAGGGCCGCCAGTCCAAATCCAAGGCGCGTCTCAAACAGTTCGAGGAACTGCAGTCGCGCGAATACCAGAAACGCTCCGAGACCAACGAGATCTATATCCCGCCGGGTCCACGCCTGGGCGATCTGGTCTTCGAGATGAACGACGTGACCAAATCCTACGGCGATCGCACGCTGTATGAAGACGTCTCGCTCAAGGTGCCCCAGGGCGCGATCGTCGGCATCATCGGTCCGAACGGCGCCGGCAAGACCACCCTGTTCCGGATGCTCACCGGCGAAGAGCAACCCGATTCGGGCGAGATTCGGGTTGGCGACACGGTGGAGCTGGCCTATGTCACTCAGTCTCGTGAGGAGCTGAACTCGGACAAGACCGTCTGGGAAGAAGTCTCGAACGGCCAGGACATTCTGCAGATCGGCAACTACGAGGTGCCCTCCAGGGCCTATCTCGGCCGCTTCAACTTCAAGGGCGGCGACCAACAAAAGCGGGTCTCCGAACTGTCCGGCGGTGAACGCAACCGACTGCAGCTGGCCAAGCTGCTGCAGAAAGGCGGCAATACGCTGCTGCTCGACGAACCGACCAACGATCTGGACGTCGAGACTCTGCGTGCCCTGGAAGAAGCCCTGCTCGAATTCCCGGGCGCCGTACTGGTGATCTCGCATGATCGCTGGTTCCTGGACCGCATCGCGACCCATATCCTGGCGTTCGAGGACGACGCCGTGGTGTTCCTAGAAGGCAACTACCAAGACTACGAAGCCGATCGCAAGCGTCGGCTGGGCAGCTCGTCCGAAGGCTCGGCTAAGGCCAAGCACCGCAAGCTGGCCTGATCGCCACAGCGTTTCGCGCTATCGAGCCCCCGGCGCCCGCCGGGGGCTTTTTTATGCTGTCGGCTGCCTGTTCGCGCCTCGGCGTCTATGCGTTCGGCGCGCAGCCGGGCGGCACGAGGCGCCTACTGCGTTGCCCGGGCTACACTTCGCCCCGGCAGGCGCGAGCGATCTTGGCGTTATCGTCTCGCGCCTAGGATGTATCGGCGCGCTATACGCCCTAGCAGCCGGCGCGCCGCAGTCTGCTGCCGGCGTGCCGGCCCGGCGGTATGTCTCCGATGGGGCTCGTCTTCATCGCAGCCCATACATTGACTTAAACTGCGCGCATGCAAAATACAGACACCCTTGAACAGCTCGTCTCCCAGCTCACCCGCCTGGCCGATACGGCCGAGGCCCAACTGGCCGACGAACGGCGCGCGGTCGGCGGCGATATCGACTGGTCGGCGCAGGCCTTTCGCTGGCGCGACGACGGCCGGCTGCAGGCGATCCCCGCACCGAGCACCATGCCAATCGAGCGACTGCAGGGCATCGACAAACAAAAAGAACGTCTGCTGGCCAATACCCGCCAATTCGTCGCCGGCCGGCCCGCCAACAACGCCCTGCTCTGGGGTTCGCGCGGCACCGGCAAATCCTCACTGGTACGCGCCCTGCTGCCGGAATTCGCTCACCATGGCCTGCGTATCATCGAAGTGCCAGCCCACCGATTGGTCGACCTGCCAGACCTGGTCGCCCAGCTCGCCGGGCGCGATGAACGCTTCATCGTGTTTTCGGACGATCTATCGTTCGAAGCCGGTGACGGCAGCTACAAGGCATTGAAGGCCGTACTCGACGGCTCGCTGGCCGCCGCGCCGGATAACGTGCTGATCTATGCCACCTCCAATCGTCGCCACCTGTTGCCGGAATACCAGTCGGACAACCAGGCTTCAAAAACCGTCGATGCCGCAAGCGGCGAAATCCATCACGGCGAAGCGGTCGAGGAAAAGATCTCGCTATCCGAGCGGTTCGGGCTTTGGCTATCGTTCTATCCGTTCGACCAGACACACTATCTGGCGATCGCCGCCCGGCATCTGGCGGCCTACGGCATCGACGCCGAAGTCGGCACTGATCAGCCTTGGGAGCGCGCAGCGCTGCAATGGGCCCTGGCCCGCGGCAATCGCAGCGGCCGGACGGCCGAGCAGTTCGCCCGCGACTGGGCGGGCCAGCACGCCAGCTAATCCGGCACGCCGCGTCAGCCTCCCAAACCAAACGCTGCGAACGCGCTACCGGCTGCGAACACGATTGCAGCCACGAAGCGTCAGTCGTGCGTTCGATGCTCGTCTACGAGTTTAAGCATCAGCAGCGCGATATAGAGCGCCAGTTGCGGCAGGAAGACCAGGATTGCGAAGACCTTTTGCGACAGCCCAAGAAACATGGGGTTGTTTTCTAGCAGGGATAGCCAGAAAAGCAGGCTCAGCGTCAGTACCTGCGTGCCAAGAAACACAGTCGACCATGCACGGACTTGAAGCCGTAAGGAGGTCATCCAGGTTAGCGGTTCGCCGCCCTGCTTACGACGGAGGCGTCGATCGACCGCCGCCGTTGCCGCATACCACATCACCAGACCCGTGCCGATCACTGGCGCGCTCCAGCCGACGCCGTACCAGCTGCCAACGACCCAGGCGACCAGAGTCACGCCGATTAACGCCGCGTATAGCAGCCAGTAACTCGTACGCTGCCATGCCACATCGGAGGCGACTGCATAGCCGCGCCCCATGGCGCGGAGAGGAAACACCACTCGGTGCCCCGAATGCACGGGGTTTAGTCGACCCTGCCCCAACTGTTCGATGAACGCTGTGCCGTGGCCGCGGCTCCTCGTATCGATCCCCTACTCAAGGCAGCCAGACGCCGCGGCCCGCGCCACACGCCGATATCAGGCGTCGTCGTACGCCAGCTTTGTGCCGCAAACCCGACAGACATAGTCGGTTCCAGCCTGGGCGCGTTTATGGCGAATACTGGTCAGCCAGGCGGGTTCTTCGCAGCCACAGACATAGCGGAAACGCTTGAGCTGGCGGGTCGGCTCGGCGGGCAGTGCATGGCAGGGTGAGGCATCGACCCCGAAAGCCTGCATCAAGGCTTTCCATTCGCGGCCGTGCGGTTTGGCCTTGCGGCCATAGAGCCGATAGATCGCCACATGCGCGACTTCATGGGGCACGGTCTCGTCCAACATTTCGCGGGGATGCGAAGCCAGCAGCGCGGCATTGAGCCGGATATGACAACGCCGGGTCCGGCGCGCAAACACCGCTTGGCCGGCGGCCCGGCCACGCAGATTGAATAGCACCTCGGGCACCGGCAACCGCCGCGCGCTGGCGCCGGTGATCTCGCGTGCCCGGTGGATCCAGTACTCGGTCAGCTCGAGCGCCCGGGCCTGCGCATCGTCGGTTTCGTCGAAAGCCAGATTGTGTTGCACCGATCGGGACATTCAAAACGCCATAACAAAACCCGTTGCCGCTCAGGATACCTGCTTGTGCCCAGCCTCGCGGTCCGGCGCCTGGGTAAAGGCCCGCACCTGAGCCAGCGCCAGCCGTTGCCTGTGAACCCAGTCGGCATCGTCGAGCTTGTCGCGCATATTGAACGGAAAAGTCTGACTCATTTCGGCCAACCGACGATCCGCGGCCGCAGCCGCCGCTGCCACGCGATCATGCTCGGCTCGCAGGGCAACCACATTCTCGGGCAAGGCCAGCGTGCGCACTAGCGCCCGGGTTTCCGACCAGGCCGCAACCAGCATGCCACGATCGCCCTGGCGATAGGCGCGCACGATTTTCGGCCAGAGATCGGCCCGCAGGTCCGTAGCCGCCGAGGGATCGACGTCGGGGTGAACCACCGCGAGCAGGCCGCGGAAGATCGTGCGTACGTCGTCGGCCTCGGCGCGCGAGAGTTTGGGCCATTCGCTGCGGGCGATAGCACGCTGGTAACGCGGGGCTTCGGCGGCTTCGGCCAGATCCACTGCCAGATCGCCAAAGGCACGCCAGTAGCGGGCCGCCCATTCGGGCCCGTCGTGATAACGCCAGTCGTATTCGATCGACAATGCATGGGCTAGCCGCTGGCGCAGTGCGATGGTGTGGTTTTTGAGCTCGGCGTACGCCGGGTGAATGCTCGCCGTACGGGTCTGTTTGAAAGTCGACATAGGGCTCTCCTGGGTCGGATTCCGATCTGGGACCCAGGATGCCGCCGGCGGTGGGTCAGAACACGACCCGCAACTGTAAAAATTTACAGTTCATAGATTGCAGCCGCCCGCGCCAAACGCTCGGCGGCGGCTTCGCGAAGCGACGCCGGCGCGACCACTTCGACCTCGGGGCCATAGGCGAGTACGTCGCGCAACAGCTCTTCTGAGGCCGCATAGGGGACGCGCAGTTCGAAAGCGCCGTCGTCGCGCCATTCGCCAGCTTGATCCGGATGCCACTGCTCATCGGCCACCCAGCGCGCTGCGGCCGCCGAAAACCGCAATACGGCGGTCTGCCCGGCGGTGCCGGAAAATATCCCGTAGCCGCTGCCGAGCATCGCGTCCAGGCTTTGCGGGTCCATATCGGTGGCGGCGACGGTATCGATGTCGGCCGACTGGATCCGGTCGATCGAAAAACTGCGCAGGCCCTCGGCGTCGTGGCACCAGCCATCTAGGTACCAGTTGTCGCGATAGTAGACCAGCCGCTGCGGGGAGACACTCCGCTCGGTCACCCTATCCCGGACCCGGCCGTGATAGCGCATGGTCAGCCGTCGGCGCATGGCCAGTGCTCCGGCTACGTCGGCGAACGCCGACCCGGGCCGTCGGGCAGTGGCGCGCAGTACCCGGGTCCGGGCCGATAGCTCGCCGGTGCCCATCGCCCGCGATTCCAGAATGCGTTCGAGCCGACGCCGTACCGGCGCCAAGTCGGCCGATAGCAATCCGGGCTCCAAGGTCTCCAGCAGTTGATCCATGGCCAGCAGCGATACCAGTTCAGCGGCATCGAACCATAGCCCGGGCAGCTCGAAGCGGGCATCGGCCTCGCCGGCGTAGTAATAGCCGTTATATTCGCGGTCGTACTCGATGGGCGCATCCAGATACAGCCGCATATCCCGAATGATGCGCTTGACGGTGGCCGGCGAACATTCCAGTCGTGCCTCTAGCGTAGCCTTGGGTACCGGCCGCCGGGCCCCGGCGAGTTGCTTGTGGAGAGCGTAGATCCGATCGAACACATTCATGCTTCAAGTGTCGCACGTCGCCCCCATATACCGGTACGCAGTCAGGATTGGGATTGAACTCATGGCCATACAGGAGTCAGACCATCCACGATCCGATTATTTATCCATTGTCGGTGCTTGCAGGCCAGCCCGGCAGTGGACAGACTGCGCAATTGAATCAGACCAATGTCGCAGACAGTGAGTCGCTGCCATGCTCGAAATCGACAAGCACGTCATCGCGGACCGCTCGCCCGGCGACACCTTTCGCTATCTCGTCGATTTTTCGACCTGTGAGCAATGGGATCCGTCGGTCTACCGGGCCGAGAAACTAACGCCCGGAACGCCGGCCATCGGCAGCGAGTTCCGGGTTATCGTCAGCCTTGGGGCGCGGCGAAAGACCATGCGATACCGCATCGAGGATCTGCATCCTGGACGCCGCATCGACCTGGTCGGCCGCGGCGCCGGCATCAAGACTTTCGAAACGCTCACCATCGGCGCTGTCGATGGCAGCCGGCGTACCCGCATCGATTATCACGGCGCCTTTTCTCTGCGCGGCCCGCTCAAGCGGGCACGGCGCCTTATCTCGCCGGTCATCCGGCGGATGGTGTCGAGCGCGCTGAAAGGGCTTCAGGATTCGCTGGCGATCGATACCGCCCAGCCGCGCCAGGGGTGGCTGAGCTATGCCGCGGATCGCACCATCCTGCCGGGCGAAGCGCTGTATACCGATCGCGGCTATTTCGCCATGCGCGATCGTGCGCACAATGAATTCATGGATCAACGCCGGGTCGTGGTCACCGGCGCGACTGGCGGCATTGGCCGGGCGATCGCTGCCGAATACGCCCGCCTGGGTGCCCACGTGACCCTAGTTGGCCGCGACAGCGATCGGCTGGCGGCCGCGGCCCAGCACGTCTGTGACTTCTCCGGCCACGGCCCGGACATGGTGGATGTGGTCGAGGCGGATCTATCGAGCGTCAGCGCGGCCCGGCGGGCAGCCCATACCATCGCCGAGGACGCGCCACAGCTGGATGTGCTGGTCAACAACGCAGGCGCCCTGTTCGACGAATACGGCGCCACCGAAGACGGCATCGAACGCACGGCCGCGATCAATCTCGTAGCGCCATTCGTGATCACTGAAACCCTAATTCGCTCATTGGCCGCCGGCCACGGCCGGGTCATCAACATGGCCAGCGGCGGCATGTATGCCAGTGGGCTCGATCTGGCCGCGCTTTCGCCCGCGCCCGATGAATACAACGGCCTGAAGGCCTATGCCCGGACCAAGCGCGCCTTGGTCGGGCTAAACCAGCACTGGGCGCGTCGCTACGGCGACGAAGGCATTCAGTTCAATGCCATGCATCCAGGCTGGGTGGATACACCCGGCGTGGCTCAGGCGCTGCCACGTTTCCATGCCCTGCTGCGCCCAGTGCTGCGCGATGCGCGCATGGGCGCCGATAGCGCGGTCTGGCTTGGCGCGGCGCGCGCGGCCCAAGGCCTTAACGGCACCTTCGTGTTCGATCGCACCCCACGGCCGACCGCGCTGGTGCCCGGCACCCGCATCAAACCCAGCCAGGCCCAGAGCCTCTATGGTTGGCTGCGCAATACCACCGGCATCGATGTTCATGGCCTCGGATAGCGACGACTCCAAAAAACGCCGCCGCCAAATCCTCGGCGCCGGGCTACGCAGCCTGGGCCGTGGGGCGATGCGCAACGTACCCGGCTACGACAAAGCCAAGAGTTGGCAGAAGACCGGCCAGGACTGGTACGACACCCTGGGTGGGCTCAAGGGTGCAGCGATGAAGCTAGGCCAAATCACGGCCCAGTATCAGGATCTGCTGCCGCCCCAGCTGACCGACCAGCTGGCTCGCCTGCAACGCGATGCCGAGCCCTGGGATTTCGCCGACCTGGAACCGGTGCTCGCCGAGAGCTGGAGCGAGGCCCATCGGGACGAAGTCGTCGAGATCGACCCATCCGCCATGGCCGCGGCCTCGATCGGCCAAGTCCATGCTGCTCGACTGGCCGACGGCCGCGAGGTAGTGGTCAAGATTCGCTACCCAGGCGTGGCGAGCTCGATCGACGCCGATATCGCCAATCTGGGCCGGCTGCTCAAGCTGTCGCGGTTCATTCCGATCCAGGGCCGCGATCTGGATGCGGTACTCGGCGAACTGCGCGAGCGTTTCGTCGAAGAAACCGATTACCGCCGCGAACTGATCAATCTGGAGACCCTGCGACAGCTCGATCTGCGCGGCTTCGAATTGCCTGAGGCCGTGCAACATCTATCCAGCGAAGCCGTATTGGTCACGACCCGGCTCGACTCCGAGCCGCTCGAAACCGGTGACCCCGCCCTGGGCAGTGCGATCGTCGAAGCGATCAACCGCCAAGTCTTCGAACTCGGGGCGCTGCATGCCGACCCCCACCCCGGTAATTTCGGAATTACCGAACGCGGCGCAATCGCGCTCTACGATTTCGGCTGCGTGAAATACCTCGACCATGCCACCCGCGTCGCAATGCGCGACGTGCTGGCCGCTGCCATGCGCGAAGACTGGCACGGCGTGCACGATGGTATGGCCCGCTTGGGCGCAGTGCCGGAAAACAGCTGGGAGGCCCACTCGGAGGTCTACGCCGAGATTTATGCGCGGCACGCTGAATCCATACTCGCCCCGCTGCGCGACCGGCGGCCCTATGTTTTCGAGCGCGACGAACTGATCGACTCGATCCGGGCCGAAATCGGCCAATCGATGCGCTACTGGCGCTATTTCAAGGCCGCGCCGGACATGGTCTTCGTCATGCGCACCTTGAGCGGTCTGTACTGGATTTTACGGCGGGTGCATGCCGAAGTGGATCTCTACGGCGAGCTCGAACGCATCATCGACGGCGACTACGGCCCCTTTGAATCGGCCGAGGCGAGCGGCTAATCGGCCGTTCAGGCAACTGGCCTATGCTGAATCTCGATAATCGAATCATCAGATCGGGCCGGGTGCCTCTGGCCTGCCCGGTCGTTAATAAAACGAGATTTCGGGCATGGATAAGGGTGATCGCGCCGGCCTGGCCGCATTCTTTATAGGCTGTCTGTTCTTCGCCTTTCTGGGCGGGGCCTACATCGTTCTGGCCCAAGTTTTTCCCTACCGCTTTCTGGATGATGCCTATCGCGCCGGCTGGGCGCTGGTCCAGCAACGCCATACGATCGATAACCCGTTCACCCAGACCGATCAGTGGCGCGAAGCCCGGACCGACGCACGCGGCGTCACGATCTATGACCCAGCCCGTGCAGCCAACGGCTACACCCTGTATACCTCCGGCGGCCGCACTCAGGCTTATCTGATCGATATGCACGGCCAAGTGGTGCATCGCTGGCAGGCCGACTACTCCAAACTCTGGCAAACCACGCCCGATGGGCGCACGCCGCAGCCCGACCGGCTGATGTATTTCCGCAAGGCCCTGATGTATCCCAACGGCGATCTGCTGGCGATTTTCATCGCCGCCGGCGACTCGCCCTGGGGCTATGGCCTGGTCAAGCTGGATGCCGATTCGAACGTGCTATGGAAATACCATGGCGCTACCCACCACGATCTGTATCTGTCCGATGACGGCCGTGTCTTCACTCTGACCCATGCATTTCGCAACAAACCGATCCGCGGCATGCCGAATCTGAGCCAGCCCTGGCTGGATGATTATCTAGTCGAGCTCGACGGACGTAGCGGCAAGGAATTGCGCAAAATCTCGCTGTTCGAGGCGCTCTGGGATTCGCGATATCAGCCGATACTTGGCGCCGCCCCCAACTTCGCAATGCAGGATCCGTTGCATACCAATAGCGTGCAATATCTGGGCAAAGCGCTCGGCCAGACCTTCGCCCCAGCCCAAGGCAACGGCGACCAAGTACTGCTATCGATGCGCCACCCTGGCCTAGCGGCGCTGCTGGATCTCAAATCCGGCGAGATCAGCTGGGCACTACGCGGCTCCTGGCTCGGCCAGCATTCAATGCGCGTGCGACCCGACGGCACTTTCACTATATTCGATAATTATGGCAACTTCGAAAACCATAATATGAGCCGGATTCTGGATGTGGACCCGAGCAGTCAGGCCATCGTTTGGCAATATACCGGGACCGATCAGCATCCGTTTTCCAGCCCATTACGTGGCGCAGTGGCCACACTCGACAACGGCAATCGGCTGATCACGGAATCTGACGGCGGCCGGCTATTCGAAATTGCCGCCAATGGCGATCTCGTCTGGGAATACATCAACCCCATTCGTGGCGGCGACCAAGAGCAATACATACCGGTCGTATCGTCCGGCCAGCGTATGGCGGCCGACCAACTCACCCCCGCGTTCCGCCGTACATTGAACACCCGCTAGGAGGCGTGTCATGTCTTATCGTTCCTTACCCAACCGCTATCGCAGTTCGCTGCGTCTCGGCGTTCTGATCGTGATCATGCTCACCCCGTTTGCCGCGGCCCAGGCCTATGTTGGGCCCGGCGCTGGTTTAAGCCTGCTCAGCGCGCTCTGGGGGCTGCTGTGCGCGGTCGGCGCGGCGCTGCTGTTCGTCATTTTCTGGCCGATCCGCCGGATGCGGCGCAAACGGCGCGAAGCCCGACAGAACAGCGAAACCCAGACTACGGCCGAAAACACCGAGCACGGCCCGACCTCGCCCGA
Source organism: Salinisphaera sp. SPP-AMP-43 (assembly GCF_049568105.1). Lineage (GTDB taxonomy): Bacteria > Pseudomonadota > Gammaproteobacteria > Nevskiales > Salinisphaeraceae > Salinisphaera. Next base: position 1,210,029 of record NZ_CP145335.1, on the reverse strand, counting down.
ACAGCGCGACAGCAAGTAATCGGCCATGAAACGATGCGGCCGCCTGCCCAGGCGGCTGCATGGAGTCGCCAATGGGACTATTGAATATTCTGTCGCCGGTCTTCGGCACCCTCGACGGGGCCGTTGCTTCGGTTCTGCCGACAATTCTGCGCATCGCAATCTGGGCGGCTCTGCTCGCAGTCTGCACGATGCTGCTCTACAAGGTGTTGTCGCCCCAGGCTCGTATCGGCGAAGCCAAGCGCCATGCGCGCGATGCCAGACGCCGTTTGAACAGCTTCGACGGCGAACTCGCTGATGCCGGACCGTTGATTCGCGATCAGTTCGTGACTGCCTTCCGGCATATCGGGCTAGTGATCCCCGGCACTTTCATCGCCATTCTGCCGCTGTTGTGTTTTCTGGTCTGGGCCGACAATCACTACGGCCACGATCTACCCGCCGACGGGCAATCGCCGGCGCTGGCGACCATTCCCGAGCGTGCCGACGGCGTACGGCTGCGCTGGGACGCTCAGAATCGCCCGCCAGCCCTGGCTTTTTCGGCCGATAACAACGGCGCCCGCTCGTATCCCATGATCGCGCCGGTCACCATCATTGCCAAACACAGCGCCTGGAACTGGCTGGTCGGCAATCCGCTGGGTTATCTGCCAGACGACAGCCCGGTCGAGGCCGTGCGTATCGACCTGCCCGAACATGAATTCTTTCACGTCGGCCCGCAGTGGATGCGCGGCTGGCTGGCCGTGTTCATTCCGGTAATGTTCGTGGTCTCCCTGCTGATGTTCAAATGGGCCAAGATCGAATGACTCAGGAATCCGACCACTCGACCGCGCGTACGCCGCGCTCGGCACCCAGCGAAGCCGCAGTGGCCAGCTTTGCCGTGCCCACCTGGATGCATCGTCTGGCCGGCTGGCAGGAACGCCACCCACGCGGCGCGATCCGACTCGGTAATTTCGATACCAAGATGGCCGCCGAGGCGATCGAAGATATCCGCGTCCAAGCGCCGATCTATATCGCCGGTCTCGCCCGCTCCGGCACCACTATCCTGCTCGAACTGCTGGCCGCGCATCCAGAAGTCGCAACTCACAAGTATCGCGACTTCCCGCCCGTGTTCACCCCCTGGCTATGGGATCGCTGGCTGGCGCGGGTGCCACAGAAACAAGAGTCGGCCGCCGAACGTGCCCATGGCGACGGCATTGCCGTGACCTCGCAGAGCCCGGAGGCGTTCGAGGAAATACTATGGATGGCTTTTTTCTCACGCAGCCATGATGCCGCGCACAGCAATGTGCTCACCCGCGAGACCTCGAACCCGGCGTTCGAGGCCTTCTACCACGAACATATCCGCAAGATTCTGGCGATCCGCGGCGGCCAGCGCTATGCCGCCAAAGGCAACTACAACCTGATGCGGCTGGCCTATCTACAAAAACTGTTTCCCGATGCCCGATTCGTGCTGCCCATTCGGGACCCGGTCTGGCATATCGCCTCGCTAATGAAGCAACAGACGCTGTTCGCTGCCGGCGAAAAAGCCCATCCGCGTTCGATCGACCATCTACGTCGGGTGGGGCATTTCGAATTCGGCCTCGACCGCCGTCCGATCCATACCGGCGACGACGATGCCGTACAGGCCGTCCAGGATCTATGGTCCGAAGGCCGAGAAGTCGAAGGCTGGGCGCGCTACTGGGCGATGGTCTATGGCGCCCTCGCTGAGCAGCTGGCCGACGACGACCCGCTCGCCAACGCCGCCCAGGTCATCCGCTACGAGCCGCTGTGCGAGGATTCCCAAAACACGCTGGCGGCCTTTTACGACCACTGTGGGCTTTCGGTCGATAACGACACGCTGACTGCGGCCGCCGAGCGGCTGCATCTGCCGAGCTATTATCGCCCGGCCTTCGACGCCGAGGAGATCGCGTTGATCCGGCGAATCGCCGGCCCCGTAGCCGAACGATTCGGCTATGCCGCCGAACGCTTAGGCGAACGCGATCCGCTGAGGCAGGGCTAACGACGACACCACCGTCGTCTATGCACGAGCCCGCCCGGTCGGCTGACCGACCGGGCGCGCCAGCTAGAGCGGCCTCGAGGTTTCCTGCCAGGCCAGGCCAGGACCGGCAGGCCACAATACATCGACTCATGCCGTGCCAAACACGGCCCGTGGACATCGACACAGCGCTCGCATGAAACGCGGCCGTCCAAGGCCCGATCGGGTGCCGATCTGGGCCTGATGGCGGCCGCTGCCGCTCGTCTTGGCCCAGCCGATCAGCCGGCCCCCATCAACGGATCGCCGAGACCGAGCACATAAAAACCGATCAAGGCCATGAGACCGGTCAGCAGACAGTAGTACAGAGTCGGCAGGATCGTCTTGCGGATAATCGTGCCTTCTCGGCCCAGCATGCCCACCGTGGCCGAAGCCGCAACCACGTTGTGGATTGCCACCATATTGCCGGCGGCAGCCCCAACTGCCTGTAGCGAAACCATGAGCGCCGTGGATAAGCCCAGGGTATCGGCGATATTGAACTGGAAGTCCGACAGCATCAGATTGGACACCGTATTGGAGCCAGCAATAAACGCACCCAAGGCCCCGACCGCCGGAGCGAACAGCGGATAGATATTGCCGACACTACCAGCTACGAACTGCGCCATGGCGACCGGCATGGAGACCAGATCGGCGCCATTGACCCCGGAGTTGATCAGTACCCGCACCATCGGCACGGTGAAGATCAGCACAAACCCAGCGCCGAGAATGGTCTGAGTGGAATCCGTGATCGACGCCCGGATCGCGCCGGTGCGCATGCGATGGATAAAAAATGTGATGATCACTGCCATCACGATCACCCCGCCCGGCAGGTAGAGCGGCTCGATCGAGCCGGAAATATCCTGCTCGCCGAGGATCTGGCTCCAACTGATCGCGACCGACTGCAGCGCCTCCTTGACCGGCGGTACCATGCGTGAAATCACCAGCAGCACCGCCAGCAAGCCATAGGGCACCCAGCCCATGAAGGTCGACATCGGTGCACGCCCGGCTACATGGTCGAACTTGACCTCCATGTCGCCCATCCACTCGGCCGGCCACTTTTCCGGCGGCGCGAATTCCCAGGTATCCCGCGGCAGCAGGAAACCGCGTTGCACCGCCGGCACGACGATCGCCAAGCCCACCAACGCGCCGATGATCGACGGAAAAGACGGCCCGAGGAAAATACCAGCGAGCGCATAGGGAATCGAAAATGCCAGGCCGCCGAACAGACAGAACGGCAAAACCGACAGCCCGTGCGTCCATTTTTTGTCCTGACCAAAAAAGCGGGTCAGGATCGTGACCAGAACGAACGGCATGAGGACGCCGCAGATCGCATGAATGATCGCGACTTCCGCAGTAATGAGTTGAAAATAATCAAGCCAACTCGAGCCATTGGCGGCCAACTCGGTCGCGATCTGGCTCTGGTTCACGCCCCCGGTCACGCCAACGATGATCGGTGTCCCCACGGCCCCGAAAGATACCGGCGTCGATTGCACCATCAAGCCCATGACGACGGCCGGCAGCGCCGGAAAGCCGAGCGCGACCAGTAGCGGCGACGCCACGGCTGCGGTAGTGCCGAAACCCGATGCCCCCTCGATAAAGCAGCCGAACAACCAGGCAGCGATCACGACCTGTACGCGCCGGTCGTTGCTCAACCCCGAAAACCCGTTGCGAATCGCAGCGATACCACCGGAATGCTTAAGCGTATTGAGCAGCAGAATAGCGCCGAAGATGATCCACAGAATCGAGATCGTCAGCATCAGACCCTGGAGCGACGATGCCACGATCCTCAGCAACGGCATCTGCCAAGCAAAAAACGCCACCACGATCGTAAACAGATACACGATCGGCATCGCCGTTCGCGCAGCGAACCGGAACCCGACCAGCAGGATCGCGGCCAGAACAAGCGGCGAAAACGCCAGCAAGGACATCCACGTCGATGTCATCTCCTCTCCTTTTATGTCATACGTTGTTTTTCGAACCGGCCTTCGACCTAGCCCTCGGGGCCACAGGCGATCGGCCGGCGTGCATCAACGTTTGTAACGCGCGACGACGTCGACAGGTTCATCGCCAGGCCGTGCAGACGCACCGGACGATGACAACCATGGCGTGCGTTTATGCGCTGGGAAACGCCAACGATCACAGACAAGCACGTCGCTGCGTGGGAGACAATCACAACCCAGGACGAGCCGCCTGGCCGGCGTTGCCCGATACAGGGCCGGCCAAGCACGTAACCACTGCGCTACCGGGTTGTTGACGTGCGACTGCCCGCTTTTCGAGGCGCACCGACCGACCCACCCAAGCGCTACAGTGTCGACAAATTGATGAGGCCGGCGCTGACAGCCCGGATGGCGTTTCAGCGCATGCCGCGCCTTGCCACCATCAGTCTCCAAGCCCGTGCTGTGGCTCGCTTTTTATCCCGTACCCGAGCTTTCGAAGGGCAAATGCGTCGGCACTGGATGCTGTTTTAAGACCTAGACGCGGCAGCGGGTCGAACGCTTTAGGCACCAACGCGCGCGAACGCTGGCGCGCTACTACTGTCCGGGCTTGTTACGACGGGTTGGGTGTTCCATGCCTATGGGCGTGCTGCGGCGCTTCCCAACCCGCGTAGCGCCTCGGCGCGAGGCTCGAGCGAAGCCTCGATCGCCTGCCTGCACGCCGGCAAGCGGCCACGGGCGGCTACAACGTACCGGTACGTCGGCGCATATGGCAGGGGCCAAGACCTGCACGCCGTTGGCGAACGAGTCGGCCTAAGGGGGCTGAGTGAATCCCCGGCCATTGGGCGCCCCAAAACTATTGATCGCGGCTGCACCAACGCAGCCGCTCTGACGTTTTACGTCATTCGCGCCAAGGTATCGTCGCGGCGGATAATACGATGGTAGAGCGCGCCGGCGATATGCAGCCCGACCAACGCGAGAATAATCCAAGCCGTAACCTCGTGTGCCGTGCCGAGCAGACTCGCGGCCTGTGGCGACTGGCCCATCGGGCTCCAGACCGGGATCAGCCCGAACCATCGGAACGGGCCATGCGCGGTTGCCATGAGAAAGCCAAAGACCGGCTGACAGATCAGCACCAGATACAACAGCCACTGATTCACTACTGCGACCAGCCTTTGCCAGTTCGGCATGCCCGCAGGCTTGGCCGGCGTATCGGTCAGAAAACGAACGCACAGACGCGCCAGCATCAACCAGAACACGGCGAAGCCCAGCGATTCATGCCATAAATAGATATCCGAGCTGACACCTGATTTGGCCATGCCACCGAAAAAACCCAGCGGCCAGATGACGAACACCAGCACCGCGACCAGCCAATGGAAGGCCTTGGCTGCCGGATGATAGTGATGCTGTCGCGAAAGAACCCCCATATACCCTCTTTTTCATGAGGCCGGCTACAGCGTTCAGTACGCCCGCCGATTGGCTTGATACTCGAATATTGCCAATTTTTTGACCGGCGCGTGAAACAACCTGCGAACAGAAGCGCTGATCGCAGCTATCGGGCGGCTTGCAGGGCATACGGCGGCACGAAGAAACCGCTCCTGGTGCGCAGACCGTGGTTAAACCTGCCCAAGCCGGCCGCGCGCCTATCGTATCGTTTAGTGCCGGGCCCTGTATTCGGAATACAACACATAAGCTCGGCGCCTCGCTGCACACCGGGAACGCGCGCCATGAGCCACGACGGTCCCGCCGTACGTACTTGGCGCAAATCAGCGCACCGCCGCGGTATCGCCGGCCACCAGCCACCGCCGACCGGCCGAACCGGCGGCCCGCCGCGGCTATGCCCCGAGCCTCTGACACCACGCCCTGATCGCCGCAGTCCGTTTTTGCAGCGGCATCCCCCGACTTGGGCTGAGTTTGGCAAACTGGTCTGTTTCATATCTCCGGCTATACTGCGCCGGATTCGATTTGCGCGTACTTGGGGACCCCATAGAATGTCGGACCGGCCGATCGACAGCCCTTACATGCAGTTTTCACGGGCCCAATGGGCGGCGCTGCGCGAAGCGACGCCCATGACATTGACCCAGGATGAGATCCGCACCCTCAAGGGCATCAACGAAGCACTGTCGATCGACGAGGTCGCCGAAATCTATCTGCCGTTGACACGCCTGCTCAATCTATACGTCGACGCCAACCAGCACCGCAGTGCCACCCTGGACCGGTTTCTCGGCAACCGCGAGCGCCGGCCACCGTTCGTGATTGGTGTCGCGGGCAGCGTCGCGGTCGGCAAGAGTACAACGGCACGGGTACTGCAAGCGCTGCTCAAGCGCTGGCCGGAGCCGCGCGAGGTGGCACTCGTGACCACCGACGGTTTCCTCCACCCGAACACTACCCTCGAAGCACGCGACCTGATGGGCAAGAAGGGGTTCCCGATCTCTTTCGATATCAACCGGCTGATCGAATTCGTCTCCGATCTCAAGGCCGGCATTCCGAATCTGGAGGTGCCGCTGTACTCGCATCTGGTCTATGACGTCCTCGACGACCGCACCCAGGTCGTCGACCAGCCCGATATCCTGATTCTCGAAGGTCTGAACGTACTGCAAAGCGGCATGGACTATCCACAGAACACCCATCACGTGTTCGTCTCCGATTTCATCGATTTTTCGATTTATGTCGACGCCGCGATCGAGCAACTCAACCAGTGGTTCATCCGCCGTTTCATGACCCTGCGCGACAGCGTGTTTTCCGACCCGGACTCCTATTTCCACAAATACGCCGGCCTGGACGATGCCGAGGCAATCGCCACCGCCGATCGGATCTGGCGCGAGATCAACGAAGTCAATCTGCGCGAAAACATCCTGCCCACCCGTGAACGGGCCAGCCTGATTCTGAGCAAGGGCCCGGAGCACGCCGTCGACGGTATTAGTCTGCGCAAATAGCCTCGTCCAGTCCGGTAGTCCGCCGAGATCACCGCCCGCTCGCTCTGGGCTCTATCGATATGGCGTGCGAGCCGTGTGATCGTGGCGGCGACTCGACGGTGGCGTGCCATGTGCTGGGTAGAACGCCGCTGGGCACCTAAAACTCATTAGGCCCAGGGACCACGCGACGGAAGCAGGGCTATTTACGGCCATGCCGCGTTCGCAATGCCCCATCCTGCGGCCCCTCGTCATTGTTCAGGACGCGCTTGAATGAGCGCGTACGACATATCAACCGACCCTAGCAGGCCGCACGGGCGCCGTTCAGGCGATACCATGTGCGCCTTGGATTCCGGCACGGGTGGCTCCGTCGGCCCGTGCCCCGAACCTGGTTCGAAGATGAGCGAACAAATCGAACGCGACGTCATGGCCTACGACGTACTGATCGTGGGCGCTGGCCCGGCCGGACTAGCTGCGGCCATGCGCATCAAGCAGAACGCACCCGATACCGAGGTCTGCGTACTCGAAAAAGCCTCGGAAGTCGGTGCCCATAGCCTGGCCGGCGCCGTGATCGAGACCGGCCCGCTCGACGAACTGGTGCCGAACTGGCGCGACGACCCGCCGTCAATCTGCGTGGACGCCACCGATGACGAATTCTGGATGCTGCACAAGGACGGCGCCCGACGGCTGCCCACCCCGCCGCAGCAGAACAACCACGGCAACGTCATCGTCTCGCTCGGCAACATGATGAGCTGGCTGGCTCCGAAGGCCGAAGCCCTTGGCGTGGAAATCTATCCGGGTTTTTCGGCTGCCGAGGCACTGTTCGACCAGGCCGGCGCGGTCAAGGGCGTACGCACTCCAGATATGGGCCTGGACCGGAACGGCCAGCCCAAGGATGGGTTCACGCCGGGCATCGAAATCCATGCCCCGGTCACGCTGTTCGCCGAAGGTTGTCGCGGCAATTGCAGCAAGCAGCTGATCCGGCATTTCGAGCTGAACCAGCACAGTGATCCACAGACTTATGGCATCGGGCTCAAGGAACTGTGGCAGGTCCCCGAAGGCCAGTGCCAACCGGGTCTGATCCAGCACAGCATCGGCTGGCCGCTGGACGACGATACCTATGGCGGCAGCTTCGTCTATCACCTCAACGATAACCGGATCGCCCTCGGCTTCGTGATCGGGCTGGACTATGCCGACCCCAGGCTGCGTCCGTTCGAAGTCTTTCAGCAGTTCAAACACCATCCGAAGATCAAGGCGATGCTCGAAGGCGGCGAGATCATCTCGGCCGGCGCCCGGGCGCTGGTCGAGGGCGGCTGGCAATCACTGCCGAAAATGGACATGCCAGGCGCCGTGCTGCTCGGCGACGGCGCAGGGACGCTGAACGTGCCCAAGATCAAGGGCATCCACACCGCGATGCGCTCCGGCATGATCGCTGCCGATCATATCCATGCCCACGGCAAGCCCGACGGCTTCGATGCCGCCCTACGCGCCTCGGCAGTCGGTGCCGAACTGAAAAAAGTGCGCAACATCCGCCCCGGCTTCAATAAGGGCAAATGGATCGGCCTGCTCAACGCCGGCTGGGAGACGATCACGAAAGGCGCGTCGCCCTGGACCCTGTCCAATCAGGCCGACTGGCAGGCCACGCGGTCGCTCGAAGAGCTCGAAGGCCCAACGCCGGAAGACGCCCAAGCCTATGTCGACCGCGATTTGCCGCCCCGCGACCGGCTGGCCTCGGTCTATTACGCCCAGACCGAACACGACGAGGACCAGCCGGTACACCTGCAGGTGCTGGATACCAGCATTTGCATCGAACGCTGTACCCACGAGTACGGCAATCCCTGTACCCGTTTCTGCCCGGCCAACGTCTACGAAATGGTCGAGAACGAAGCCGGGGAGCAGGAACTGAAAATCAACGCCGCCAACTGCGTGCACTGCAAGACCTGCGACATCAAGGACCCCTACCAAATCATCAACTGGGTGGTGCCCGAGGGCGGCGCGGGGCCGAATTACCACAATCTCTAGGGCGCGTCGTCGCGAGACGCGCCCTAGGGCCCGTTGAAGTCGAGCGCAAGGCCGCGCCTCGCTCTGCTCTGCGCAACGCGAGGCGTAGCGGCCGTGGCGTAACCGCGCTACGCGTGGATGCGACAACACTGGATTGCCGTCGTGTCGTTAATTTATGGGCGGGCTGAGCTGCCCATCGCGACACTCGCACGGCCCATCGTAGAAGCCGCTAGCCATGCTCACAAAAGACGCATGCCCGCGCTGGCTGAATGACTGTGGCTACCGTTGATTCGAAAAGCTCACCCTAAGCACCGGGCAGACAAGTCGCGCCCGGGCCGAGGCCGAAGCCCGTGTCTCGCTAAAAAAAACCGTCGTGCTGCCGTAATACTCCTTGGATTGCCTCCCAATAGAACAATGTAATTCAGGGATCTGCGTAGGCATGAGATATAACACTCCGGTCACCGATAACGAGTACGTGCTCGGTGAACACCAATATCTGATTTCCCAGACCGACCTCGACAGCCACATCATCTTTGCGAATCCGGCCTTTATCGAAGCCAGTGGCTATGAATGGGACGAACTGGTAGGTGCGCCGCACAACCTGATTCGTCATCCCGATATGCCGCCCGAGGCCTTCGCCAATTTCTGGGACACCATTCGCGCCGGCAAGACCTGGACCGGCATCGTTAAAAACCGCCGCAAGAATGGCGACTTCTATTGGGTCCATGCGACCGCCATGCCGATGCTCCAAAACGGACAGACTATCGGCTATGCCTCGATACGGCGCGGTGTCACCGCCGAGGAAAAAGCGCTGGCGAGTCGCGTTTACGCGCGGCTGCGAACCGGGAACAAACCCGGCGCCCATCTAGCCAACGGGATTATCCGCGATCATTCACTACGCGGCAGACTGGCCCGGCTGGGCAGCATCTCGCTGCGTTTTCGCCTCGGGCTGATGACCGCATTCGGCGTATTGGGCATCGTGGCGACGGCCCTGTTGGGCAGTTATGCGGCCCACGATCTGTATACCCTCGCCGCTTCCCAGCCTCCTGCTTCAGCGGCCACAAGCCCGGCAACGGCGTCTTTGCCCTACCCAACCGAAGCGCTCGCAGTGTACGAGCGACTAAAGCTCACTCTGGGGCTTACCGCCGGCTTTTTTAGCCTGTTGCTGCTTGGCTGGGGG